>JBDNFP010000418.1:0-10306 GCA_041689775.1 Spirosomataceae bacterium | reverse complement strand
TGTGCATATGTTGCCCAAGCCAATTTGGTTATGGTATTTGCACGATTCATTGGTGCAGTATTGTAGCAGTTTGTATTTGTCAAAGTCAAGATCCATGGCACAAAGTTACGAATCATAAATTATATACCCAGTACCGGAAAACCGGGAGTTAAGTAAGGGGTGTATCTGATTTTGAATACCAAGTTATTTTGGTAGCCTATGTAATGAAACCGAAATCCAACGAGCAGTCGAGAGGCGGCTAAAACGCCACCATCGGGCGAATCAGCATCAATTTTGAAACGCGAAGGAAACAGAGAGCCCGAAAAACCAGATTCAAAGCAGGTTTCCCAGCGATGAAACTCGGGGCGGGGGTCACAAATACTTCGTCCCCGGTTGAGCATCACGCAATGAGTCAGGGCAGTACCCAGCGACAGTCCGTTGGTTTGGTAGGTTATGCTTTCGGTCTGACGGTACACACCAAGCTCGGCTTGTAGGCTAAAAAAACGACTGTTTCGGTACCCAAAGGGCGTTTCTGCCGCCAAATGAGCGGCCGGACCTACACCAAACGCTTCCAACTTATAATTCGTTTTAGGGGCCTGTAACGGTATTGGGCATTTGCTGACAAAATGAAATTAAAAAGAATGGCCAGATGGAAAAATAGTTTGCGGGGCATGGAAATTTATTGTTTCAATTTTAACCCATAACGAATTACCTCGTAGCTCTATTTTGCAGGCAATAACTTTACGGTTATGAATGCAGTCCTGTTCATTTCCGGTGGTCAGTAGACTGTTTTATCGTGATCGTTAAAATAGGTATTGATGAGTAATTTGGGTCATATTTTTCCTTATTCTGAGCAATGCTGATTGTTGAAATCTGACGTTTTTTATTGGCCCATAATTGTTATCCCGTATGAATATCCTACTACCCTATACTTCCCTGTTTCTTCTATCATGTACCCTCGGCGATCTTCCAGACAAAAAAATAGAATCTCCTCAGGTAGTGGTGAATCTCAACGAAGAGTTCCAGACCATTCATAGTTTTGGTGGGTCAGATTGCTGGTCGGCTAAGTACATTGGTACTTGGCAGAATGAAACGAAAAAGAATCAAATCGCGGATTTATTATTCAGCACGGATACCCTTCCCGACGGACAGCCCAAGGGAATAGGGCTGTCGTTGTGGCGGGTAAATATCGGGGCTGGTAGTTTTGAGCAGGGAAACGCCAGTAATATTACCGATGAGTGGCGACGCGAGGAGTGTTTTCAGGATGCTCAGGGCAAGTACGATTGGTCGAAACAAGCGGGTAACCAATGGTTTCTGAATGCTGCCCGTCAGCGTGGTGTGCGGTATACTCTGGGCTTCACCAACTCACCACCCGTACACATGACCAACAATGGATTAGCATTTTCGCCGGGGGGAGCTTCCTTAAACCTTAAAACTGGGCGGCTACCAGACTTCGCCGACTTTTTAACGGAGGTTTCGGCCCATTTTAAGTTTGATTTTCTCAGCCCAATCAATGAACCTCAGTGGGAATGGAAGGCTGACAAAAACGGCAAAGCCGGACAGGAAGGCACGCCGGCCCAGAATAGTGATATACTAGCCGTTGCCAAATCACTTTCAAATAGTTTATCGGCAAAGGGTAGTTCAGTCAAAGTGGTGACCGGTGAAGCAGGGCAGATTGATTACCTGTACAGCAAGGCAGAATCAGGCAGGGGAGACCAATTGAACCAGCTTTTTACCGGAGTAACTTCCCTGCGTACCTTACCCAGCGTCGAGCCCATTTTGGCTTACCATAGCTACTGGTCAACCTGTGACGATGCCAAGTTGGTGAAGATGCGCAGGAAAACTGTTCAGACGGCAAAAGGAGTCGGAAACCCTGAATTATGGCAGAGTGAATTTGGTGTTTTGGGCAATATCTGTGGTCAATACAATGGGTCTCCCCGTAACACGAGTATTGAGTATGGCCTGTACGTGGCAAAAGTTATTCACCACGATCTCGCCATTACCAATGCTACCTCTTGGCAATGGTGGACTACCATTAACCCCTATAATTATAGCGACGGTTTGGTCTATATCAACGGTCTTGATGGTGAATACAAGAATCATACTAATACTAAGAAAGATGGGATTGTGGTGGAGTCCAAGCAATTATGGGCGTTTGGTAATTATTCCCGCTTTGTGCGCCCGGGTATGAAGCGAGTCAATGTCACTCTTAAAAATTATACGGATCTCGTAGAGCAGGCAGGTACTTACATGGTATCGGGCTACAAGGATGAAAAGACGAATAAGATTGTATTGGTTGCTATTAATATGACAAACCAAAGTATATCACTTCCGTTAAGTGGACTGAAACTTCGAAATAACCAATTCACAGCCTACACCACCGACGATACGCATAGTTTGTTCAAATCCAATCAGTCGGGAAATCAACTAAAATTAGAGGCAAAGTCAGTAACTACCTTGGTAGGGAACTATGAATAATTAATTGCTTTAAGCGTTAAGTACGCTTAAAGAGCAGGGTGGTATTATCTTCTCGGTCAATTTATTATGTAATACCCTTTTTGATATTTTGATAGATGATGGCTATTGGCTTATGGCTGTGAGCTAGCCTTGAGAAATTACTTTTTCATGGTTTATAGACTCAGATCGAATTGTCCACTTATCTTTGCTCTCCAATAGGAACTTCTATTTTCTGGCTAAATCCTACCCTTCGTAATTTAGCTTCATTACTTGTATGGTCGAACCCAAGCCTTTGAAACTACTAATTTTTGATACCATACTTAATGGACACCATTCCGACTACATAACGTATCTTGCTGACTATTGGCATACAAATAAATTGCCTGGTCAGCTGTTTGTGGTTACCCCGAGTGGCCTCTCCGACTCATTACCAGAAGCGTATAAAGACTCATCTATTTCGTTTATCGAGCTGTCTGAGCAGGAAATAGATGCCGTTCACAACGCCTCCAAAATAAGTCGTTCGTTTGCCGAATGGAACTTATACCTTCACTATGCTGGGCAAATTCAGCCGACCCATGCCCTATTGATGTACTTTGACCTTTTCCAACTAGGTGTATGGATAGGCAGGAAATCCAATTGTCCGGTGTCAGGTATCTATTTCCGGCCAAGCTTTCATTACACCGAGGCAACTTCCTTAAAAGAAAACCTGGTCGTATTCCGTAAGAAATGGCTACTGGGAAGAGTTTTAGGAAGTAAGACACTATCGAACTTATTTTGCCTGGATAAGTCGGTAGTGCCAACTATTCAGAAAATATCAAATTCAACCCGGATCATTCCACTAAGCGATCCGGTTAAAAACTATATTGTTTCTTCGCAAGAAGTAGCTGAATTAAGATTGACGCTAGGAATAGATAGTAATAGGAAAGTATTCCTATTATTCGGGTACCTCGATGACCGGAAGGGTATTGAACAGGTACTAGAGGCTATAAAATCACTTTCCCCGGAAGAAAAGGCACAAGTAACCTTGGTGCTGGCGGGCCCCATAGAAGTGAATTTCCTATCAGCGATTGAATCCAGAATCTCAAATTTAGGTGGTGATGCCCAAATAATATGTTCCTATCAGGAGCTAAAAGGAGCCACGATCCAAACGTACTTTGAGCTCTCGGACTATGTCCTGACCCTTTACCAAAAACACGTGGGCATGAGTTCGATTGTGATTCGTGCCGCCGTATCAGAAAAGCCGTTAATTTCTTCAGACTTTGGGTACTTGGGGGCTTTGGTAAGAAAAAATAATTTAGGCGTTACTGTAAATTCAGAATCCCCCGCAGCCATTAGTGAAGCATTTCAACAGGCTTTGCGGGGAGATATAGACCATTCATTATCTTCCATCAGAGAACTCGCCGCCCAAAACACAACCCAAGCGTTTGCTAGTCAGATATTTGAAAGTATAGCGAGTACTACCTAAAATAAAAGTCTGGAATGATGGATAATCCACCATTCCAGACTTTTGATTAACCTAAGTCCTAAATAAAATCAGCTGGCGGTCCAACCTCCATCTACCGTAATAATGGAACCTACCATATAAGAGGCGGCGTCGCTTGCTAATAATATGGCTACGCCTTGAATCTCTCGTAACTCAGCCCAACGTTCCAGTGCGGTAGCTCCCACGATGAAGTTCTTGGCCTCCGGGCTGTCGGCGATCGGAATATTCATTTCGGTTAGGAACGGGCCAGGACAAATAGCATTGACATTCACCGCAAACGGAGCGAGTTCAAGAGCCAAAGCACGGGTCATTTGTACTACGGCCCCTTTGCTTGATGTGTAGGGGGTGCGATTCGATAATCCAACTATGCCAAGCGTACTGGCAAGATTAATTATTTTGCCGCTCTTTTGCTCCTTCATGTGGGGAGTTACGGCGCGACAGCACAGCCAGGTACCAGTAACATTCACTTCCATAACCTTACTAAAATCGGCTAGGGAAAGATCATCAATGGCTCCACGAATATTTATTCCTGCACTATTGATTAATATATCAATTCGACCAAATGCTTCCAGAGCGGCGGCGGCCATGGCTTCGGTTTGTTTCTGACTGGTTACGTCCGCCGCAAACGAGAGGCAGGTAGTACCATATTCTGCGCTAAGCTCTTCGGCGGCTTGCTTTCCTTCTTCGGCGTTTCGGTTCACGAGCATGATATTGGCCCCGGCCGATGCCAAAGCGGCCGCCATGGCTAGTCCAAGGCCTTTGGAACCTCCGGTAATGATGGCAGACCTTCCTGTTAAATCAAATTGTTTTATTCCGGGTAAAGTTGGCATTCGATTAGTGATTTTATAAGTAATGATATAGGCAATAATGGCGGTTAAACGTGTATGTTCTCAACTAGAGTTAAGCCAACCCCAAGCTGTTTTTACTGTATTCAAGCGATTTGAGTATGTTTTCCTCTTCAACGGCAAGCCGATAGTCGGGGGATAAATGAGCGACGGTTGGCAGGTTAGTTTTGAACTTCTTTTGGCGAACCATACGGATTGTATTGGCTACGTCCTGCCCGGGTACCCCGTGCATTGCCGGCCAGTATTCTTCGGTAAGGCAGGGTATTTTCAGCGGATCACGAGTTATCATTTCAAGGCTGAACGTAACGTTTGGGTTATATTGACGACAAATATTTACGATCTTTGGAAGGTCAAGGATACCTTCACCTAATGGCACTTCGGACAACAGAAAGCCATCTTCATACTCCACTACACCCATGTCTTTAACGTGGGTACTCATTACAAATGGGGCTAGTGTATTCACTACTTGCATTGGGTCTTCCAGCAGAGAAATACTATTACCAAAATCGAGTGTTACCCCGATCCATTCACTGCCAATTTGCTTGATCAAATCAGCTAATTCATCTGCACGCCAATCTTTATGATTTTCGATGGCTAGTTTCATCCTGTGTTTCCTGATGATGGGTTCAGCTAGTTGCAGGGCGGCTACGGATTTTGCTTTGAACTCCTGAATAGCTTCCGAGCTGTGAAAGTTTTCGTACCGGCGACCATTCATGCAGACGGTGCGTAGTATGGTCGCACCTGCTTCTTTGGCACTTTTTACTTCCTGCTCAAATCGTTCTGCTTCGCTAATCGAGTGCGGTAGTCCAATGGACCCTTCCAGATACATGCCCCAATTTTCTCGTTGGTCGCGTAGTTTACCGGAAAGTCCGGGTGCCCAGTCCCGGATGGTAGTCTGAATGCCTCCCGCCCCGATTTCGTGACAATGGATTAAGAGGTCAAGGGCGTTCGTAAAGCCAGGATACTTGGCACTAGGTTGTTTAGCATTCCAGCGGCTCGCGTAAGAGTGAACGACTATTCCCATACGTTGCGACTTGAACTGATTTGGAAAATCACCGAGCGATAGCGTGGCTACCCCGGCTGCGGAACGCTGTAAAAAGTCACGTCTTGAAAGTGAAACAGATTGGTCAGAGGAGGTATTGTCGGCTTTCATAGCAATATAGTATATGATTCAATTGTCAGGATCAGGTAATCTGAGCCTTTTTCAGACGTTCCTCACCAGACGTTACTTTCCATCTGGCGACTTGACCGTCTCCATGTGCTGGTTTAGCTGGGGCGCAGTCCAGGGTACTACCCTTCCCTGAGAAGTATGCCGCGTAGTACCTACGGTGCGCCGATCCATGGGCCCGGCTGTGTTTCCCCATTCATTTCGGATGTAGGTCAGAATAGCCGTCAGAGCACCATCATCCATGGTAGAATGAGCGGGCATGACGGGTAGTATTTCGGGTACATCATATACTTTACCCACCACGTCCACGGGGCCCTCCATACCATGTAGCAATATCAGCGCGAGACGTTTTTCATCGCCAAGTACCCATTCAGAACCAATGAGCGGTGGGGCAAAACGGTTGAGTCCGGCGCCATCGGTACCATGGCAACCCGCACAAGTGGTCAGATAATGCTGCCGACCTAGCGCAAATTGTTTTCTATCTTCCTCGCTCAGTGAGCTTTTTGTTTTGAGGTTCGTTCTTGACACTATATGTCCCGGCCATTCGAAAAGTGAGCCTAAGGCGGCTACTTTATTTGGGTCTAATCCTTTGATTTCTTTGGTTAAGATTGTCGGAGCCTTCGCTAGTTTGATTGGGTTTTGTTTGGTGGTTGAGGCCTGAATGGAAAGCGCGGTTAAGATAGTTTTTTTCTGCCAGGTATTACTTTCTTTCGGCGCAGCCAGTGTCGCTAGCAGGGAAGAAAGTTCGCTCGGGTTACTTTTTCGAATGATGGCCGTGGTCAGCATTTCCAGAAATATTTCTTTATCCTGACGATAGTTTTGCCAATTTTCTGATTTCAATAGCGCTTGCAGGAAAGCGTATTCCTGATTTTGTAAGCTACTCATCACCGCGTCGCGTATGATGGGAGATGTACCGTATGCATCCAGTGATTTGGCGAGCAAAATGTGAGAAACCGAAGGGGTAAGAACATTGGCGGATAATGCCATTTGGAGGGATACCTCCACGGGGGCATTATCGGCTTTTGCCAATAGTTTCGTTTCGAGGGTAGTTTTGACCTGATTATTCTTATTGGCTAGTGGCTCCAATAATCGCAAAGTAGTAGTCTGGATCAGAGGAGAATCCTTACTGAATGCATTTAGCAACAAATCTGCTCTTAGGGAATTCATGCCTTCTAGAGTCCACAAAGCATGGTAACTACCGAGGGTATTGCTTTCATTCAATACAATTGACTCCAAACCCGAAACGAGCGTTTTATCTTTCCGCTCCACGAGTAATCTTTGGGCCATGTCGCGTTCCCAACCGTTTGGACTGGATAGTAAACCAAGTAGTGTTTTACTACTAGCCTGTGACAATTTTGGTGCTTTTTGAGGTTGCCAGTTTTCGGGTACTATACGCCAGATTCTACCCAAGTGCACGGGTAATACGAGATTTCGTTTGATAGTTTGTTCCCGGAGGTAGGGAGTTACGTAGGCCCCGTGCTGGACCATACCCCGATACATATCTGCCACGTAGATGGCGCCGTCCGGTCCGATCGCCGAATGCACCGGGCGAAAGAGCTCGTCGGTGGAGGCCATAAACTCCCGGCCCGGCGAAGGGTCGAAGGCTTTGAGGAGAATACCTTCTTTTTTTACAACGTTACGCTTTATGAGATTACCCGCGGGCTCACACACAAAAGTGTTTCCTAGGTACTCATCCGGAAAAAGACTTTCGCGGTAGACAAGGGGAGAGCACGCCGCAGTAAATTCTAAGAGCTTTCCATCCTGATCTAATGTACCGGGAATATACCCCCGGTTCGCGGCGGGATTGGGGCGAATGGGGTACACCCTGCGGTCGATGGTGAGTCCGTGGTCGATACCGCTGGTAGGCGTATGGTTCTTGTTACGGGTAAGGTAGTTTGGTGGCACCAAATCTGCGTGGAGTTGCGACCAGTTATAGTTGTAGTAAAGATGCCCTTCGTTATCGTGGCTGATACCCCATTGACCACGAAACTCAGTGCTATCTCTTTTCCATTGGCCATCGACCATCCGGTACCGAAACCGTGATTTGGCGTTGTAGTACCAATTATCATGACTCCGCCATAATCCGTTGCCGGCATGTTCGGGTAAAAGACTACCTGCGTAGTCCGGATCAATGAGCGTTCTGGTGTCCGCAATTAAGTCACCATTTAAGTCTTGGGTCATCCACAAGCTTTGATTTTCGGCTACCAGAACTCCTCCGGGTACCAAGGCCAAAGCTCGGGGCATTATCAGGCTATCCAAATAGATCGTGCTTTTATCCATCTGTCCGTCGGCGTCGGTGTCTTCTAGTACCGAAACCCGACCAATACGTTCGTTCTCGCCTTCGCCATCAATGGTGGGCATGAATCCTCGCATTTCAACTACCCAAAGCCGTCCGTCTGCGTCGAACATAATGACAACCGGGTCCTGAACCATGGGCTCCGAGGCCACCAGTTGAACTTTAAAGCCCGGCTCAATCTGAAAGGTAGCTAGTTCTTGCGCTGGAGTTTTGGGTGGAGAAGGGTCCTCTGATAATTGAGAGACCGATATTCCCATGGAAGCGGGAAATAAGATTCCCGCTCCGTACAAGAAGATCAGATAGATGGTTTTAAGCATGGTTCTTTTTTTACCGAGTAACCCTCTGAAAATAAAATATTTATACTTTTCCCGGAAGAGGATGAATATACGGTTTACGGTAGGGACGGGCTAACAACCCATTCGCTTCCCGATCTCCAATGATCGTCCGGGTTTTAGGATCGTACACGATCGGACGACCGGTTTGCATCGATAGATTTGCCATGATACAGCTTGCCGTTGAGATATGCCCCTCTTCAATATCAGCAATCGGACGACTTTTATTTTCGATAGCAGCCAGGAAGTCCAACATATGCAATCGGGTTGCCGGAGCGGCATTTAATTCAATTCGCTCCTCGGTCAGATCTTCCGGATATTGTTCCTTTTCATAAATGACATCCTTATGTATTCGTTTCTCGTCTTTGTTCTCGGGTGTAAAATCGTACTGCATAGTACTTGCCCATAGGGTGCCCTTTTCTCCATAGAGCGTAAACGACCAAGGGTAGTCCGGGTTGTTTGCCGTCCCCCAGGTACGGTGTTGCCACACACAATTCAGCTCAGGGTACTCAAATACGGCCGATTGGGTATCCGAAATATTCGATTTTCCTTCTTTTTGGACGTAGATACCACCCTGCGAGCTGATACGGGCGGGCCAGCCCAAGTCAAGCATCCAACGTACGGTATCAAACATGTGAATACACATATCGCCGGTTATGCCGTTTCCGTATTCCTTAAAGGTTCTCCACCAACGAATATGGGGTAGTCCGTCGTAGGGACGCATGGGTGCAGGTCCAGTCCAGGTTTCGTAGTCAAAGAAATCAGGAACGGCCTGCACGGGTGGATTTCCATTGTTTCGCATGTGAAAATAGCAGCACATTTCTACGTGTGAGATCTTCCCGAGCAGTCCGGTATCAATAATATTCTTCTTTGCCTCAATGAGGTGGGGAGTGCTTTTTCGTTGGGTACCCACTTGTACCACCCGGTTGTATTTCCGTGCTGCGGCTACCATTGCCTCTCCTTCCATCACATCCACACTAATGGGTTTTTGAACGTACACGTTTGCCCCGGCCTTCAAGGCATCAATGGTTTGCAGGGCGTGCCAATGATCGGGAGTGCCAATCAGCACGATATCCAGTTCATTTTCGGCCAGTAATTTCTTGTAATCACCGTAGAGCTTGGGAGTCTTGCCGGATTTTTGTCGCTGACTTACCAACTGGCCCGCGGCCGTGAGAATATTTTTATCAGGGTCACAAAGCGCTATGACCTCCACGGGTGCCACCTGAATGAGACGGAATAAATCGCTCTTGCCGTACCATCCGGTACCAATTAAAGCAACCCGATAGGGTTTAGCCGGATTGACGATATCCATACCCTGAGCCCCGAGTGCAGTGAGTGCAAGTGTAGCGGAGGCACCTTGCAAAAAATGACGTCGGTTGATGTTGAAATTATCCATATTAAAGGAAAAGGTTTGAAGACTAATTGCTACACGTAGTGGTGTTTATGATGCTACCCTGTTTAATGAGTAAAGTCGGTCGGTACCCACAATTACTATTCTTACCCATTGAATTTTAATACTATGGGTAAGAACTATTCCTGAATACTTAGGGGGAGTCCAATAAATATTGACCAATTATGAATTGGGGGGGTAGTACATACTTAGTCTTGCTACCCTATTGATTATCTTTAAGCTGTACTAGTATAGAAGTAAATTCATTTAAAGATGCGTAAAAGAACTAACCTCATTTTGGATGAAGGAAAGAGGATTCAAAAGTTAATATTTGAGCGATATTTAAAGGATGTTAT
>JBDNFP010000417.1:0-21778 GCA_041689775.1 Spirosomataceae bacterium | reverse complement strand
CGATTGCAGCGCCAACGCTGGTCGCCGTTGGGGCGGTGGCCGTTCTTGACCGTGTCGGAACTATCGCAATGGGGGCACAGGATGGGATGAGTATGTAGCATGACACCAATATAGCGAAATCAACTCATATAATCCATTACCCATGCTTGATATCACAGGTATCAATGTAACAAACGTTAAATTATACTTATTTAATGTTTTATTGGTTACCAGTTGCTAAAAGCTCAGGTACACTCGTAATTACCGATTGGTAATTCTAAAAAAGTGAAACCAAGGTAGGGGAAAGATCTGTAGTGTTTACTCTTTTTTGGCCAAAACACAGAAAAAAGAAACCAATAAGAACTAGCTAGACCTAAGGTTATATTGGCTAGTTCTTATTGGTTTTAACTAGTATCATTCACCTAGATGTGCGGCTATGAGTTTGCAGGGGTAAGTTACTTACATCAAAATTGGCTTCAGATCTTCTTCATTTTCTGCCAACCAAGCGGCAATTTCTTCTACTATTTGTTTGATACCAATCTCTGGCTTCCAGCCCGTCAGCTCTGTTACTTTGGTATTATCACTCACGTACAAGCGAAT
The DNA here is from genome assembly GCA_041689775.1 of Spirosomataceae bacterium. Taxonomy (GTDB): domain Bacteria; phylum Bacteroidota; class Bacteroidia; order Cytophagales; family Spirosomataceae; genus JBDNFP01. The sequence continues at coordinate 21,199 of JBDNFP010000417.1, read as the reverse complement.
ATCAGCCGTACGGATTTCGGCCACCGCTTTAATAGGAATCGTTTTACCCGTTACTTCCTGGCAGATTTTGGTAAGCTCTTGTAAAGAAGCGCTACTTTCCAGTCCACCACCGGCGTTTAGTACCTGCCCGTTTACGGTATCAAGGTTATGAAGCTGCCAATCGATGAGTCGGTAAAGATCTGCAACGTGCAACATATCTCGAATTTGCTTACCCGTACCACCGTACCCAAAATACCCCAGTTTCTGCTCAAAGTAGTGCTTTGCGACCCAAAGCACCATCACGCCCTGATCAACCTTACCCATTTGCCATGGTCCGGTGATGACACCACAACGGTTAATGACAGTTTTTAATCCGTAAAATTCATTATATTCTTGGATCAGTAATTCAGAGGCCAATTTGGTGGCACCATACAACGAACGAGGTCCTTCCAAAGGGAAATTCTCAGCAATACCTTTCGACGAAGCACCGGGCACTGGCTGCTCGTTAGCAAGAGCAAAACGGGTTTCCTGCTCCACAAAATTAAGTGTTTCCAAGGCCTTGATGGGGTATACCCTGCTGGTGGACAGAAATAAGAAAGCTGCTTTATGTTTCAAGGCATAGTTAAGACAATTGACCGTCCCAAAAAGATTGGTGTTGATCAGATAGTCTGGGGTTCCGTCCAGCCCCGCTAATACCGAAGGCTCCGCCGATGCCTCAATAACGGTATCAACGGCAGGTAAAGAATCAAAGTCCTCTTTGCTTCGAATATCTCCGTGGACAAACTCTACTCCCGCCTTTTTAAGACGACTGATATTCAGTTCGGATCCTCGTCGTTTAAGATTATCCAGAGCAAAAATCTGGTAAGCGGGATAATTTAATTTTAGCGCAATGGCGAGTGATGAGCCCACAAATCCGGCTCCTCCGGTAATGAGTATTTTCATGAAATAACTAGTAATGGATAGATTTCTGGTTTGTTGGCAAAGGTAAGGCCATTCAAACCAGCAATGAAATAATCCAATATTTTTTCACGTAAGCGGTTAAAAACTCATTATTTTGGGTCGAAGTTTAGACAGAACTACGTATAAAAAACTATTAAGCGCCTTTACTCGTTAGAGCTACTTTGATTATACTTAACTACACTTCCATGATAACACTTTCATTAAGCACAAGCAAATCCATGCCTGCCCTTGGGCTGGGTACCTGGAAATCCGCCGAAGGCGATGTATATAAAGCAGTGACCGAAGCACTTAAAATTGGCTACCGCCATATTGACTGTGCCGCTATATACGGCAACGAAGCTGAAATTGGACAAGCCTTGCACGATGCATTTGCCGCTGGCATCGTAAAACGGGAAGAATTATGGATTACCTCAAAACTCTGGAACAACTCTCACCTCCCAGAGCAAGTGCGTCCCGCTTTGGAAAAAACTTTACAAGATCTTCAACTTGACTACCTCGATCTATACCTGGTTCATTGGCCCATTGCACTAAAAGCGGGGATTTCGTTTCCCGCTAGTGGTGATGACTTTATCAATCTAGAAAATGCCCCTATTGCGGATACATGGCGGGGTATGGAAGAATGTGTGGATGCTGGTCTCACCAAGGCGATTGGAGTTTCTAATTTCAGTGCAAAGAAAATCCAGTCTCTATTGGAAACCGCGCGGATCAAACCCGCCATGAATCAGGTAGAGATGCACCCTTACCTGCAACAAAGCGACCTTGTAAAGTACTGCCACGACAACAGCATTCACCTAACGGCTTATTCACCACTAGGATCCGGTGACCGGCCTGAGCGACTCAAAAAAGAGGATGATCCTAGCTTGGCGGATAATTCTATCATTAAGGAAATAGCCGAAAAGTATGGGTGTAGCTGGGCGCAGATTCTAATCGCATGGGGAGTTAACCGGGGAGTATCGGTCATCCCAAAATCTGTGAATCCCGAACGCTTAAAGCAAAACTTTGAAGCAGGAAAAATTACCCTGGACGCCGACGACATGGCTCGCATTGGTGAAATGGATTTACATTTCCGGTTTATCAATGGTAGTACCTGGGCGCACACCGGTACGACCTACACGCTGAGAAATTTGTGGGACGAATAGTCTATAACACAACGTGGTCAGAGAACTATTCTCCGACCACGTTAGTAAGAATTCAGTACTGACCAGTAATACTTAACTATACACTCGTTTGAGTTTGACATTTTCGGCGGGTCTGATCACCAAAGGCACTTTTTCAACCTTCACCGAGCTACTATCCAGGCCAAACCACTTGTCTTCGGAGGTAGTAAAATCCTTAATAAAGAAATAGGCTTTCATGATGATTTGCTCAAAGAAGGGCAGTTCATTTTCATAGGAAAGGAAGCGTTCCAATACCACAAACCGGAAATCTCCTGTCATGTTCTGACGGCTCAGTGATTCATATCGACTGGTAATATCTACCTCTTTATTCTTCACCATATCTTCAATTACCTTACGGAAAAACATATTAATACGCTGCTCTACCCGAAAACCTAGCCGGAACGTCACTTTGATGACATCGTCTTCCTCAACAACGTCTACTTTATATTCCATAGTATAGGGATCATCTAGGGTGTCCACGTGCACAAACCAATAGATATCCGCCCGTTTGGGTCGTTTCTGGAAAATGGAATACACTACCTTGGTTTCAATCTCACTTACCCGGGAGGCATTACTCATAAATACCAGGTGAGTAGCATACTTTGGTATACTAATGTCCCGGCTTAGTTCACGCAAGGCAGGCAGGTAGGTCTCTAACTTGACATATTCCGTAAGTCGAAGTTTGATGTAGAAAGCACGAAGCCAGACTACCATCAACATACCCATAATGCCAGCAATCAATACTGACACCCAACCTCCGTGGGTAAACTTTACCACATTGGCCACAAAAAAGCTTGTTTCGATAAAGAGATAAAACACCAGAAATGCCGTTACCCACCACATATTAACTTTCTTGATGTAAAGGTAGTATCCAAACAAAATAGTACTCGTCAACATCGTCATCGTGATGGCCAGACCGTAAGCAGCCTCCATCTTAGAAGACTCTTTAAAGTAGAGTACTACCCCTACACAACCCGCAAACAACAGGAAGTTTATACTAGGTACGTACAATTGTCCCTTTTGATCGGAAGGATAAACCAACCGCACTTTGGGCCAGAAGTTTAGGCGTATCGCCTCGCTTATCAGAGTAAAAGCACCACTTAGCATCGCCTGACTGGCAATTACCGCAGCCAAAGTCGCAATTCCGATCCCGAAAGGCAGGAACCACAAAGGCATGATATCATAAAAAGGGTTACGCTCGCCGAGTTGTTGACCGGCAAATTTGAGTACATATGCGCCTTGCCCGAAGTAATTCAATAGTAAACAACTTTTGACAAATATCCAGCTAATCCGGATGTTTCCTCTGCCGCAGTGTCCCAGATCAGAGTATAGAGCTTCGGCCCCGGTTGTACAAAGGAATACCGCGCCAAGCAGCCAGAAACCACCGGGATGGGCTACCAATAGCTGATAGGCGTAGTACGGGTTGAATGCTATTAGAACATAAGGATCGCTGATAAGTGATGTAACACCAATAGTACCCAACATAATGAACCAGATAAGCATTACGGGGCCAAAAGCGGCCCCCACCTTATTGGTTCCCAATACCTGCACGGTAAATAAAATAACGAGGATTACCAGTACAATTGGGATGGTTTCGATCGTTGGATAGATGGCTTTCAAACCCTCTACCGCCGAAGAAACAGAGATGGGAGGCGTAATGATACTATCTGCCAAAAGAGTACTTCCCCCGATAATAGCGGGTACAGTCAGCCATCGCGCGTGGCGCCTTACTAAGGCAAACAGCGCAAAAATTCCACCTTCTCCTTTATTGTCAGCCCGCAGGATCAGAATAACGTACTTAACGGTTGTTTGAAGAGTGATCGTCCAGAAAATACAAGAAAGGGCTCCAAGTATGAGCTCCTTTGATACGGTTTCACTACTTGCGATGGCTCTAAGTACATAGAGCGGTGAAGTACCGATGTCACCAAATATAATACCTAGTGCTACCAGCAGTCCGGCCGCCGATACTTTTTCTAAATTTTTGTGATTCTCCATTGGCTACTATTGTCGACAAAAGCCTCGATTTTTGAGGAAGTCGAAAGGTATATCTAAAAGTCGCCAAAATTAGAAATTATACCTTTACTATCAGATTTTTCTGACTATTAATTTTTGTGAGCCCGGCCATTTTATTTCAGAAAAACGTGTCAAAAAGCAGATATCCATTTAATACCAAAATAATTGTTGCCACAATCCAACTAATGATATTGATACTTTTCGAGTTTGCAAAGGGACCCATTTTTGACCGGTCGCTGGTAAAGATCACCAATGGAATTACGGCAAAACTAAGCTGCATGGATAAAATCACCTGACTAAGGATCAATAACTCAGTAGCTCCTCTTTCTCCGTAGAGTATAGCAACCACCAAAGCGGGAACAATAGCGATCAGTCGGGTGATAAGCCGGCGTATCCAGGGTTTGAGGCGAAGATTCAGGAATCCTTCCATCACGATCTGTCCGGCCAATGTGCCCGTTAGCGTTGAGTTCTGTCCCGACGCCAATAATGCTACCGCAAAAAAGCCCCCGGCAAGTTCTACGCCCAAAATTGGATCAAGCAGGTGATAGGCGTCCGTTATGTCGGCTACCTCAAACTTGCCATTTTCGTGAAAGGTTGCAGCCGATAGTATCAGAATCGCCGCATTTACAAAGAAGGCTAGTCCTAAAAATACGGTCGAATCGATGGTAGCAAACTTAATAGCCGAGCGCTTACCTTCCTCGTCTCGTTTGTAGTTTCGGGTTTGCACAATACTCGAATGGAGATATAAATTGTGGGGCATGACGGTAGCACCCAAAATACCAATGGCAATGTAAAGCGCCTTAGAGTCAGTCACAACTTTGGACTGAGGTACCAGCCCGCCTAATATTCCGGCCAAAGAAGGCTGAGAAACAATCATTTCGTAGATGAAACACACCATAATGAGCGCGATGAGACCGCCCACGATACTTTCTAATAACCGGAAACCCTTGTATTGAAAATAAAGAATCAAAAGTACATCAAAACCCGTAAGCACTACTCCAACGGCAAGGGGCATGCCAAAGAGTAGGTTTAATGCAATGGCGGAACCTATTACCTCCGCCAGATCACAGGCTGCAATAGCGATTTCACACAGAATCCAGAGCACAAAAGATACCGGACGCGAATAGTAATCACGGCAAGCCTGCGCCAAGTCACGACCCGTGGCAATTCCTAATTTCAAAGAAAGGTGTTGCAGGAGCATCGCAAAAAGGTTGGAAATTAATATTACGGATAACAAGGTGTAGCCAAACCTCGAACCGCCTTCAATATCAGTGGCCCAGTTTCCCGGATCCATATAACCTACCGCTACCATCAGTCCAGGCCCGGCAAATGCCAGCATTTTTCGCCACCAACCTTTTCCTTCGGGTACATCAATACTTGAAAAAACTTCGGGCAATGAGGGGGTTATTGGTACAGATCGGGAGGAGGGTACTTCTTTCACGCTTGACTTAGGTATTTTATTATCCATAAAAAATATACGCCGGGACTTTACTATTAGATTTAGTACTCTAAAAGCAAAGATAAATTATTATTTAAAATATTTTTAGACTAATCTAAACTTTTTCAATACAATAAGTAAATACTACTTTTGCGTTGTTAATTTATATTGATTACAGATCTACCCGTAATGCAGAATTCTTTCACCGAAGAGAACTACCTGAAAATTATTCACAATCTTTCTGGCCCGCAGGGTTCAGATGTGACCACCAATGCACTGGCCGAAAGTACCTCAACCCGGGCGGCCTCTGTCACGGATATGCTAAAAAAGTTGGCAGAGAAAAAGCTGATTCACTACAAGAAATACCAGGGAGTTCGTCTGACCGAGAAGGGAGAAAAAGTAGCCTTGAAAGTAATTCGCAAGCATCGGCTTTGGGAGGTTTTTCTGGTAGAAAAACTTGGCTTTGGGTGGGACGAGGTGCACGATATTGCCGAAGAATTGGAACACATTCCATCGGACCGACTGGTACAACGCCTTGATACATTTCTGGGGAATCCCCGCTTTGATCCACACGGAGACCCTATTCCTGACGCAAAAGGTAATATGCCAATCGCCGACTACCTCAAACTATCCGAAGTACAACGAGGTGACCAAGTATTAATGATGGGAGTATTGGAACACACCTCGGCTTTTTTACAACATCTCGATCGTTCCGGGTTGACCTTGGGCTGTAAAATGGAGATCTTCGAAACCAACGATTACGACAAATCTGCCGTGGTGACTATCAACCAGGTACGAACCCTTTTTATTAGCCAGGAAGTATCCAAAAATATACTTGTTCAACGCCTTTGAGGCAACTCTTCATGAAGCTCAAAATTCTAGATCGCTACATATTAAAGAACTTCCTGATCACTTATATTTTCGTGGCGTTTATCATTGTACTCATCATTTGTATGATTGACTATACCGAAAAAATCGATGACTTTATTAAAAAGGAAGCTCCCGGTTCTGCCATATTATTTCAATATTACCTCAACCTGATACCTTACTGGATCAATTATATCAGTCCGTTGATGGTATTTATTGCCACCGTATTTTTCACCTCCCGGATGGCGGCCCGCACCGAAATCATTGCCATGCTCAGCAGTGGTATTAGTTTCAGCCGATTGCTTGTACCTTACTTCATGGGCTCAATGGTCATCGGTAGCGTCATGTTTTTACTCGTGGGTTGGGTACTACCTAAGGCTAATAAAATCAGGAATGAATTTGAGCAAAAATACGTCAAAGACGAGTTCTACTTTGACGGAAGAAACGTGCATATCAAGATAGCTCCTAATGTGTATGCCTACTTGGAAAGCTACAATGTACTATCGAAAACCGGGAATAAGTTTACCCTCGAAACCGTCAATGGGAATACCCTGGAAACAAAACTTACCGCCGAACGGATTGAATGGAAGCAAGACAATAACAAATGGACCCTCCATAACTACCGGGTCCGCTCTCTGGACGGCCTCCGGGAAACACTTTCCTACGGTACCGAAATAGATACAACCATCAACCTGCGCCCAAAGGACTTCGAAAGTGACTATAACCTCTTTGAGACCTTTACGCTACCAGAACTAAACGATTACATTGAGCTACTACGCAGTCGTGGTTCGGATGGTTTGGAAGTATATTTGATTGAAAAATACACCCGGTTTACCCAGCCATTCGCCATTTTTATTCTGACGACGATCGGTGTGATCGTTTCGGGACGCAAAAGCCGCCGGGGGGTTGGATTACAAATTGCCCTTGGCTTTATGCTGGCATTTATCTACATCCTGTTCTACCTACTTTCAAAAGGTATTGCCGAATCTGGCAATATCAATACTTTATTGGCGGTTTGGCTACCTAATATCATATTTGCGTTTGTTGGACTGGGGCTTTTCAAAACACTTCCCCGATGAGTCAGACCCCTCCCCTACGCTCTTATATTCAGTTGCATTTTTTGGTACTGATCTGGGGTTTTTCGGCAATACTCGGGCTATTGATATCCGTAGCTCCAACGGCCCTGGTACTATACCGTACTACCCTGGCGGTAGGAGGTCTGGCTGTCGTTATTTACCTTCAAAAAAAGAGCTTCCGCGTTAGCAAAAAGCAAAAAATCAGAATGTTGCTGGTGGGATTTTTACTTTCCCTCCACTGGATTCTTTTTTTCGCTTCGGCCAGAGTATCTACGGCGTCGGTCTGTTTGGCTGGTATGTCGACTTCTTCACTATGGACGAGTCTAGCAGAGCCCCTGGTCAGTCGCCAAAGGGTGAAGCCTTTGGAGGTTTTTCTGGGTATTATTGCTGTAATCGGTCTTTATATCGTCTTCAGGTTTGAGTTTGATCACGCGCTGGGTTTAATGTTAGCCCTTGCTTCCGCATTTCTGGCGGCCCTGTTTACCGTGGCAAACAGCCACCTCGTAAAGCAGTACGACGGCTTCGTCATTACTTTTTACGAAATGATCGGAGCTAGTATTTGCTCAGTGATCTGTGTGGCAGTGTTCCAACTCAACGGCATCTCCACTAATTTACCCTTATGGCCCAAAAATCGGGATTGGCTCTGGATTCTTATTTTAGCCGGAGTATGTACTGTTTATGCCTACTCTATGGGCACCCAATTGATGAAACAGTTTTCGGCCTACATGGTCAACCTGACGGTTAACCTCGAACCAGTGTACGGTATTGCGCTTGCCTTTCTTATCTTTGGCGAGAAGGAACGAATGACAACTGGTTTTTACATGGGTACTTTGGTCATTCTTCTGGCGGTGCTTGCCTATCCGCTTTTACAAAGACATAAGCAGACAGCAGGTTAAAGACCGCACTAAATACCGGAAAATTACCATTTCCTGCTATTTTTGCATCACAAAAATACCTAGTTTATGAATTCAGCACGCTTGCTGCTAGTGATACCCTGTTATAACGAAGAAGAGATTCTTCAACATACGTATACTACCTTAAAGGAATACTACAGAGGTATCAAAGCATCTGGCCTCATCAGTCAGGATAGTAAGATATGTTTTGTAAATGACGGCAGCCGCGACCGCACCTGGGAGCTTATTGAAACCATTGCCAAAGCAGACTCCACTGTAATCGGGGTACAGCTTTCCAGAAACTTCGGTCACCAAAGCGCTATTATGGCCGGTCTGGAACACCACATTGATGACTTTGATTGCTTCATTACCCTGGATGCTGACCTTCAGGACGATATACACGCCATGACCTCCATGATCGAAAAGTACCACGAGGGAGCCAGGATTGTGTACGGTGTGCGAAATGACCGCTCCTCCGATAGCTTCTTCAAGCGAATTACCGCCGAAGGTTTTTATAAAATCATGCGTAAAATGGGGGTACCCGTAGTCTTCAATCATGCTGATTTTCGACTAATGGATCGTCGCGTATTGCAGGAGCTGGGTAATTTTCGGGAAATCAACCTTTTCCTACGTGGAATAGTACCTTTAATTGGTTTTCAAAGCGATAGCGTAAGCTACAAACGGCTTGAACGCTTGGCCGGCGAAACCAAGTACCCCGTCAGTAAGATGCTTCTTTTTGCATGGAACGGGATTACCTCCTTTTCTACCTTCCCGATGCGATTAGTTCTCTATTTTGGGGTATTTAACTTTGTGATAGCTATGTCGCTTTCTACCTACATTATGGGCTCCTACCTGTTTGGTTTTACAGTACCCGGCTGGACTTCCACCATGCTTCCGATCACTTTTTTTAGTGGCTCCAACATGGTGGCTATTGGTTTGATCGGCGAGTACGTTGGAAAAATATACGAAGAGGTAAAGGGCCGGCCACGTTATATTATTGAAAAAACAGTGAATGAATAACCTTCGCCACACATATCGGATCACCGGAAATGCAGTTAACCTTGCTTTACTCGCGTTTGCTCTTATCCCGCTGATTGCACTTTCTTATTATAACCACCCTTCCCCCGCCGACGATTATTGCTATATTGATACCGTATTTAAGTTTAGTTGGCTGGAAGCCATGCACTATTACTACACGGGCTGGACAGGGCGGTATTTCGGTATCTTTCTCAATCACTCCAACCCGCTACTCTTTCACTCCATCACCGGGTTTAAAGTACTTCCAATCCTACTTCTGCTTGGACTTGTAGTGTCTATCTACACGTTGGTTCGACAGTTAACTCCTACCTTGTTTCGTAAAGCGCACCTGGGTTTTGCGGGAGTCATCCTGTTTTTGTACATCCTGCAAATTCCCAGCATAGCCGAAGCTTTTTATTGGATGGCCGCTTTTGTTACCTACACAGTGCCCAACATCCTGACCCTACTTTGGATCACAGTGGTACTTCGCTGGTATCGACTGGACAACCCCACCATGAAAACTTTAACGGGTATTTTTGCCGGGTTTCTTGTATTTGCGATCATTGGAAGTAGTGAAACTAATCTCCTCGTGATGGTTTTATTAGTTGCCGGCTGGATAGGATACCGCCTTCTTTTCCAACGAAAGGTGGATGGCCTCATGATCGGAATGATAATCACCACCCTTATATCTTGTTACCTGTATTTCATGGCTCCCGGAAACGAGGCCAGGCTGGGAGGTAACCCACTCAGCGGGAATATATCCCAATCCATGCTCAACTCATTCATAAAGTTGGGGACTCTGGCCTACGGATGGATTATAAAAACGCCCCTTCTTCTGTTTACTGCTACCTGGATAGCATTGCTTTCTCGTATTACCCCGCAGGCCTTAAACTATTTTAAGACACCTCTTTGGTATATATCCCTGATTTATATTGGCATTTTGGCCGCCCAGCTTTTCCCTTCCTACTACGGAGTAGGTATCGAGCCAACGCTTCGGGTAATCAACTGCGTATACCTATTTTTCCTGATAGGCTGGTTTTACCTCACCGCAGTTGTATACTGTACAATAAGTCAACGAAGAAGACTACCCGTTATCTCACTTAGATACCAGGGTGTTATTTTGGCGGGACTTGGTCTTTGGATCGTTTTTTCTATTACAAACAGCACAAGCTACCGTATGGTATACACCGACTGGCTAAAAGGTAAGGCCTCCGCGTATAATCAGGCCATGAATCAGCGGTATGAAACGTTGCGTAATTCCCGCGAGTCGGTGGTATATTTACCTGAGATTGAGGTAGTACCCCAGTCGTTATTTGTGGAGGATATCAAAGTAACCAAAGACCACTGGTGGAATAAATGCGTGGCGGGATACTTTGGTAAAGAAGCCATTTACCTGATTCAGGACAAAAACAAAACGAATGAACCTACTCCGTAAACGGATTCTTTGGGTAGTTGGACTATTCCCGGTTGTATTTTTCGGGTTTATCACCGCCAAATATTCCGTTAATACTCCCTGGTTTGATGACTTTGACCCATTCCCTGATTTTCTCCGGAAATGGATTCTTAGTGAAGGTCTCTCCCAAAAGGTAGAGCTACTGTTCCAACCCAATAATGAGCACCGGATGGTGTTTGGTAAGGGGCTAGCGGCCCTTTACTATCTGTTGACTAGTGAACTAAACTTTACTTTCCTCCACATTGCAGGTATCCTGTTTACATTTGGAACCCTCCTTATCGTCTGGAAAGCATTTCAAACTGCCAAAATTCCGCTGTACCTCTTTATCCCGGTACCCTTCTTTTTATTTCAGTTGCAATACCATCTGATATCGCTGTGGGCAATTTGTGGCTTACAGCATCAACCAGTGGTGTTTTTTGTTTGCCTTTCCATGTATTTACTCGCCCGAAAGCAGAATAACAAGTACCTGTTGCTGGCCATACTTACTGGATTCTGTGCAAATTTCGCCATGAGTAACGGCATTTTTGTCTGGATCGGCGGGGCTGCTATTCTACTCTTTCAAACCCGATACCGTGCCCTTGTATTCTGGTGTCTCTGTGGTGTAACAGCGATTGGTCTTTACTTCAACGGCATGAGTGCTCAGGGAAACGAATCCAGCATTGATTTCTTTCTGGCTAATCCGCACTTATCATTTCTCGGGTTTTTTGCCTTTCTGGGTGGGTTATTTGACTTCACCCCTGAGCGTGCCATCGAGGTCCGAACGGCACTACCTATTCTCATGGCCTTCCTCATCATGGTATGGATACTACTCTGGCTTGGAGGAATCTTTACCCAATGGCTAAAAACCAGTTTCAACCTTTCCCCACCTGTAACCCAATACCTTTCCCGGTATCAGATTCAGTCTGAACGGCATATCTTGGGTTACTTTTCTCTGGGAGTACTCCTGTTTATTTTGTCCAATGCCGCCGTTATTGCATTACTCAGACCCCGGTTTGGGTTTTTCGTCATGGTAGTAAGTAATTACAAAATATATCCGGCACTTTTTATGGTGATTAGCTACCTAGCATTCCTTGCTAGTTTCCAAGGCAAAAGGCTCCAAAACGGCTTTTATCTTGGACTCTCCACGAGTGTGCTCATTTGGGCGCTCACCCTCATCCACTATTTACCAGCCATCGCCGAGCGGCGGGACTACCTGCTTATCAACGCCTACAATCAGCAACACCACGGATTTGGTTTGGGCCACGAGCCGGGTTCAAAGGCAGCCGCTTACGTAGATACATTGATGCATTTTATGACTGACCGGCAGATTTATCACTATCCTACTGAACTCGACCCACTCATTCAGGAAATCAAACAAGTGCAGGCGCCACTACCTGGCAACTTTGATTTCAATGTCATAAAACAGGAATCTCAATTACTAATTACCGCGCCTTCAATTCCGATTTTCTCTGGGTATCGGCAGGGGTCCTTTGCTTTTATCCGAACTGCCGGGGTTGTGTACCTATTCAAACTAAATCAAAACCAGTATACTGGTAGAAACCTGTTTATTACCTACGATAAAGGTCTTGGAACAACAATTCCTTTCTCCGCTATCCCAACTGGCACCCATCCGTGGGGGGTGTATCTAAACGGTCAATCCAATAGTTTAATTGGGCTAGTGAGTACAATCACTTTTCCTTGATTTAGATTCTCCTAGAATTTACGGGACGGAACGCTTATTTTTGCCGCAATACCCATACTAGCTGAATTACTATTGAAAACTTCTCCCCAAATATCCATCGTCGCTCCTCTTTATAATGAGTCAGACTCTTTTCCACATCTGGTAAAAAGGCTCAATGCCCTGATGGATAAGCTATCCATGACCATTGAAGTGGTTTTGGTAGACGACGGTAGTAGAGATGATACGCCTACGCTCATGCGTCAGCTTGCTCTTTTGGATGAAAGGTATCACTGTGTATTCTTATCGCGAAACCATGGCCATCAGTTAGCGTTATCGGCAGGTATGGCCTCGGCCCGGGCAAGTGAAGCGCTTTTTATCATTGATGGGGATTTACAGGATCCTCCTGAGCTACTCCCTGACTTTTATGAAGCCTTCCAGGATGGGAACGATGTGGTGTACGCAGTAAGGCGGAAGCGAAAGGAAGGCGTCGCAAAAAAAATTGCCTATTACCTTTTTTATCGACTCCTCAAATCCATATCCTACGTCGAAATACCGCTGGATAGTGGTGATTTTGCCTTAATTAGTCGTCGGGTAGCCGATGTACTCATCAAAATGCCCGAAGAAAGCCGCTACCTGAGAGGTATGCGTTCCTGGGTTGGTTTTAAACAAATTGGCCTGGAATACGAGCGGGACGAACGGGTAGCTGGAGAATCAAAATACTCTCTGAAACAACTATTTAACCTGGCCTACAATGGCATTTTCAATTTCAGCGAATTCCCGGTTAAGTTCATGACCCGCATTGGTACGGTGGCTATCCTAACTTCGCTCTTTTACTTTATTACCGTCGTCATTAAGAAACTATTTTTTACGGAAGTAATTGAGGGTTTCACCTCCTTACTTTTTGTGGTTATTTTATTTAGCGGGGTACAGCTATTCGCCCTCGGGATTATCGGGGAGTATGTATTACGCATCTTTTTCCAATCCAAAAATCGCCCTTTGTTCATCATAAAAGAAGAAATCATCAACCGCGAGTACGTACAGGCAGATGCTGTTTAATTCTCTCCAATTCCTTCTGTTTTTTATTGTCGTTACGGTAGCGTATTTCAGCTTATCGTGGCGGGGACGATGGATGCTTCTGCTGGCAGCAAGCTGCTATTTTTACATGGTTTTCAAGCCCGTGTACATCCTGATCCTGTTCGGTACCATCATCATTGATTACTACGCGGGGCTCTGGATTGAAAAGGTGGAGGATCCACAAAAACGAAAATTACTGCTCATCATCAGCCTGATATCCAACATTGGTATTCTGGCTTTCTTTAAATATTATGACTTTCTGAGTGACTCCATCAACGGAATTCTTGGGCTGGCTGAGGTGAGGGCGCTTGTACCGCCGCTGAACGGCCTTGTACCCCAACGTATCGCCGAATGGATGACCAACGGAGCGGGTAGAGTACTGCTCCCCATCGGACTTTCTTTCCATACCTTTCAGGCCATGAGCTACACCATTGAGGTGTACCGCAAAAACCAGAAAGCCGAGCATCATTTCGGGATTTATGCCCTCTATGTGATGTTTTACCCGCAGTTGGTGGCGGGTCCGATCGAGCGGCCACAGAATATGCTGTTCCAGTTTCATTCCTACTTCAAGTATGATTTTGAACAGGTAAAGGCCGGACTCATGCAAATGGCCTTTGGAATGTTCAAGAAAGTGGTCATCGGTGATAGACTGGCGTTGATGGTAGACTTTGCCTACGACAATCCTTACGAGCACAATGGCCTTACCCTCCTGGTAGCTACCCTCTTCTTTACCTTTCGGATCTACTGCGATTTCTCTGGCTATTCTGATATAGCCATCGGAGCCGCCCGGGTGATGGGCTTTACGCTGATGGACAACTTCCGCATGCCCTACGAATCTGCTTCAATAGCGGAGTTCTGGGGACGCTGGCATATTTCACTTTCTACCTGGTTTCGGGATTACCTCTATATTCCCCTCGGAGGCAACCGCAAAGGAGAATTCCGACGGTATTTCAATCAATTTACAGTATTTCTGGTGAGTGGCCTGTGGCACGGGGCTAGCTGGAACTACGTGATTTGGGGTAGCCTGCACGGACTATATCTAGTCGCGGCGGTGATACGCGACAAGGCGCTAAAAAAACTAGGTATTGTGATTCCTAAGAATAGGTTTATTCACGTTATCAATGTGGTCATTACGTTCGTTTTGGTGAGCCTCACCTGGGTATTTTTTCGCAACGACAAAGCACCGATAGGTCAAGCCTTTGATATTCTCCGAAAGATCGTCACGTTCTCGTGGGACGAACCGCTACGCTCTCCCCTTAATTCGGTAGAGATGTGGTTTAGTGCATTTTTGATTGCATTTTTACTCCTGATTGAGCACTTCTACCCAAAAATCCCAACGCGTAGCACGGCCAGTTTTTACACCATTTTCGTCTCTATTTGTGTTTTCATTTACTTTTTTGGGGTTTTTACTTCCAACCAATTCATCTATTTTCAGTTTTAAAATTGATGGTTAGTGGACCGATTTAAGAAAATGAAACTTTACCCATTAATTCTGCCAATTTGGCATTTTTAGCCTAATTTTAGGCTATGAGCCGTCGGCGGTCAGCTTTTTTATATAGTAATACATCGATTTATAATACCTACCTTCTGACCAATTACCGAGGTAGAAGCCCTAACAGCTACCTACCTAATACAGCTAACAAACTAACATGATTGAAATTACTTCCGATAACCGTTTAAGAAGTCTGATTGTGGTGGGCGACCGCGTGCTAATTAAGCCAAAAAATCCCAGTGAGCGTACCAATAGTGGCCTATACCTCCCTCCTACCGTCACCGAAAAAGAACAAGTACAAACTGGCTACGTTATTAAGGTAGGCCCAGGCTACCCAATTCCTTCGGCAGCGGAAGACGAGCCCTGGAAAGAAACCGAAGAGAAGGTAAAGTATATGCCACTCCAAGCCAAAGAGGGCGACCTCGCCATCTATTTGCAACGAAATGCCATTGATCTGGAATACGACGGCCAAAAGTACGTTATAGTACCACAGACCTCTATACTGATGCTGGACCGAACCGAAAATTTATTTGATTAAACACTGCCACGATGAATACTCTACTGTGCTCCTTACTTGTAATCCCTTTTATCATGGCTACTATGGCCGAAACACCGCTTTGGGAGAAAATGGAAACCATGAGGTGGAAAAACAGGGTTGTGGTAATGTATTCGCCGAAGCCTGATGCGCAGGAACTGCTGAAACAAAAGCAATTCCTGGCCAATAAAACCGCCGAAATCCAGGACCGGGATATGGTCATTGTTACCTGCGTAGGCTCTACCCTAAGCGGTGAGGATACAAACTATATCCAACAACACTTTAACCATAATATCTCCACCTTTGGCGTATGGTTAGTGGGCAAAGATGGCGGAACCAAGCATAGTAGTACCGAACCGGTAACCGCCGAAAAGTTTTTTGGGATGATTGACGCAATGCCCATGCGGCGGTCAGAAATCAAGAACAAGTGAAAAACATCTATTCATAAACGTGTGTAGGTGTAGCTGCATCCCTCGTAGCATTGAGGAGCTATCACGAGGGTGTTTCCCGTAAGCTCGTACCCCCATTCAACGTCCCCGGCGATGGCAGACTGATTATCAAACCGAAAGGAAATTCTGTTTTTACGCTCAATCTTATAGTCCCCTGAACTGACAATAGGACTTTGAAATTTCCCCGGTTGTGGTCTTTTCTCGATCAACGACCCATTTTTTTGAAATTCCAGAGTTTGATTGATGGTGGCGGTAGCAAGCTGGGGCGTACAACTCCCAAAACCCGGACTAACGCAATATTCCGTTAGCCGCCAAGTACCCAAAATACGCTCCTGCTCTGGCGTTAATTCTTGGTTTGTACATCCTGCCACCAAACACAAAACGCTTAGTAATAAGGCTATTTTCTTCATCATTACTTTCCCCTTTTACCCTTAGACCCCACGAATCGGAAATACGTTGGAATTTTCATTTCACTAATTTCACTCGCGGTATTTCCTACCAACCTCTCCCGGTTGGGTTGGGCTGAACTAAACCTTACCCTTTGAAGTTGATATCTGTGCAACCTTTTTATAGTTATTATTAGTATAAAATCATCGTATGCCTCTGTTGCAAATTCGTGACCATGAAGCACCTTTTTGGCTTCCCAACGGTCATTTTCAAAGTATTTACCCCTCTCTTTTTCGTAAAATCAACGATGTAGCCTATACCCGCGAGCGTATTGAAACCAACGACGACGATTTTTTGAATCTCGATTGGGCCAAGTCAAAGCAACCCTCCAAAGGACTGGTTATACTATCACACGGGCTCGAAGGAGACAGCTCGCGGCAATACATTCTCGGCATGGTGCGGGCGCTCACCCGCGATGGGTACGACTGCCTGGCCTGGAATTACCGGAGCTGCGGCGGTGAAATGAATCGCCAATTACGGTTTTACCACAGCGGAGCCACCGATGATCTCGACCTGGTGGTGCAGCACGCCCTGAAAAAAGGATGCGGGGCACTGTACATGATGGGGTTTAGTCTGGGCGGTAATCTTACCCTCAAATACCTGGGCGAAAGGGGCCAAAAGCTTGATCCTCGGATAAGACGTTCGGTGGTTTTCAGTGTTCCAATGGATTTGCTGGCGTGCAGCCGGGCCATTGAAAAGCCAGAGAACCGCGTGTATTTACGTCGATTTTTATCTTCCCTGAAACCAAAAGTAGTGCAGAAAGCGATGCTTTATCCCGACCGTATCAGTGTGGAGCCTTACGCCCACGTCAAGACATTTTATGACTTTGACCACGTATATACCGCTGCGCTGCATGGCTTTGCCGATGCCGACGACTACTACCGCCAAAACAGCTCCCGGTTTTTTGTGGAAGCTATCACTATTCCCACGCTGATCGTCAACTCGGTTAATGATCCGTTGGTACCCGCCGAGAGCCTACCGCAGGCGCTGATTGCTCAACTTCCGCAGGTGTGGCTGGAACTCACGGAAGCCGGTGGGCATTGCGGATTTCGCCCCGCCCAGCTCAAAAATGGTATGTACTGGTCAGAACAAAGAGCCTTGGAATTTCTGGAAGGAGAGTACTACGATTAGAAATAGTACACCCATCTGTTATTTTTAAACTTTACAGTTAAATAATAGTATATAACTCATTATGAACCGACTAAATGCAGTTTTAATAGTCCATTCCGCATAGGTTTTGTAATTTTGTATCAATAGTAGTAGTCAATTTGAATCAATGAGGTAACATACCCATTATCAACGTATTTCATGCTTACGCAAACAATCAATCAAACGTACATTGTCATTGATTTTGACAGTACTTTCACCAAAGTAGAGGGTCTTGACGAGCTGGCTAATATTGCCTTGGCCGGACACGCCGACCGCGAAACCATTGTTCAACAAATCCGCGACCTGACCGACCTGGGCATGAACGGAGAAATGCCGTTTGCCGAAGGTCTACGCCGTCGCATTGAACTATTACCCGCCAACCAATCGCACATTGATTTACTAATTGATTTTCTGAGGACGAAAGTTTCGGATTCCTTTCAGCGCAACATATCGTTCATTACCGAAAACGCCGATCACATCTATATTGTATCCAGCGGCTTTAAGGAATTTATCGTTCCGATCGTGACGGAGCTTGGGATCCGGGCCGATCACGTATATGCCAATGAGTTCACTTTTAACGAGGAAGGTACCATCGTCGGAATCGACGAAAACAACGTTCTATCGACCGATGGCGGTAAAATAAAGCTACTCCGCAGTCTGAATCTCCCCGGCGACGTGTACGTTATCGGCGACGGCTACACCGACTACGAGCTTCGGGAATCGGGCTTGGCTAACCGCTTTTATGCGTTTACCGAAAACGTAAACCGCCCGAAAGTAGTCAAGGTCGCCGATCACGTGTCGGCTTCTTTGGATGAATTCCTTTACGATAACAGACTCAGCCGCAGTCAGTCCTACCCCAAAAGCCGGATCAAGGTACTGTTACTCGAAAATGTACATCCTGCCGCTTTGCAAGCCTTTGAAGAGGAAGGCTTTAACGTGGAATTTATGAAGGGTGCCCTCGACGAAGACGAACTGTGCGAGCGGATCAAAGATGTTTCCATCATCGGTATCCGTTCCAAAACCCAATTGACCAAAAAAGTACTCGAAAGCGCCAATCGTTTGATGGCTGTCGGGGCATTTTGTATTGGTACCAATCAGATTGATCTCGAAACCGCCACGGAACGCGGCGTTGCCGTGTTTAACGCTCCTTACAGCAATACCCGCTCGGTGGTAGAGCTGGCCGTTGGTGAAATGATCTTGCTGATCCGGAATATTGTGCCGAAGAGTAATCAGATGCACAACGGTATTTGGGATAAATCAGCAAATGGCAGTTTTGAGGTAAGAGGAAAAAAAATCGGCCTCGTGGGTTATGGTAGCATTGGCACCCAACTTTCCGTGGTAGCCGAAGCCCTCGGTATGGAAGTGTATTTCTACGATGTAGTAGAAAAACTCACCATCGGTAACGCCCGCAAAGTGCGCTCTATGGAAGAGCTATTGAGAATATCAGACGTAGTAAGCTTACACGTAGACGGACGGAAGGAAAACACCAACATCATTGGTAAGGCTCAGTTTGACCAAATGAAAGATGGCGTTATTTTCATGAACCTGGCCCGTGGCCACGTCGTTGATATCGAGGCGTTGGCCGCTGCCATCAAGAGTGGTAAGGTAGCGGGTGCGGCGGTGGACGTATTCCCCAAAGAGCCTAAAACCAACGATGAGGCATTCGAAAGTGAGCTGCGTGGCTTGGACAATGTTATCCTGTCGCCGCACATTGGCGGTAGTACCGAAGAAGCCCAGGAAAATATCGGCTATTTTGTCCCGAGCAAACTGCTTGAATACATGAATAATGGTAGTTCTTACGGAAGCGTCAACTTCCCCGAGGTACAGCTCCCAAAGCTCGGTAACTCGCACCGATTGTTACACATCCACGCCAATGTACCGGGTATACTTGCCAAGCTGAACAGTATTTTTGCCAAGCACCACATTAATATCGCCGGGCAGTACCTCAAAACTAACGAAACTATCGGCTATGTGATCGTGGATATTTCTAAGAACTACTCCGAAGAATTTATTCAGGAACTCAAAGACATCGAGGGAACGATCCGTTTCCGAATGTTATACTAGAAGAAAAAAAGAGGAAGAATCGAAAGGACAGCGTATTATTTTCCTTTCGATCCTTCCTCCCTTTTTCCATTACCCCCTTACCTAATACTATGCATCTTACTTATTTTACGCCCGGTCCGGCCGCGTTGTATCCAACATTTGAAAAGCACCTGAAAACGTTTGTGGATCAGCAGTTGGGCTCAATTTCGCACCGCAGCCAACAGTACCGTGACCTGCACAAATTTACGGTTGATCAGCTGCGTACGCTGTTGTCGATCCCGGACACCCATCAGGTATTTTTTCTGGGCTCGGCTTCCGAAGCCTGGGAAAGAATCATTCTGAACTGCGTAGAGCACGAAAGTTTTCATTTGGTCAATGGTTCCTTTTCTAAGAAATTCTTCGAGTACGCCCAATCACTACGGAAGTTTGCGCACAGCTTCGAAAAACCCATGGGCGAAGGGTTTGATTTTGCCAAAATCACCGTGCCCGACTACGCCGAAGTGATGTGCGTGACGCACAACGAAACGAGCGCCGGCGTGCAAATGTCCGTCGCAGACATCCATAAGCTTAAACAAGCTAACCCCACTAAGCTGCTAGCCGTGGATATGGTATCCTCCGCGCCCTACCCGGCGCTGGATTACCGTCTGGTAGATACAGCGTTCTTCTCCGTGCAGAAGGCTTTTGGTCTACCCGCTGGTCTTGGCGTATGGATCGTCAATGAGGCTTGTCTGGCAAAGGCAGAGGCCTTGGCCAAAAAAGAAACGCTGACCATTGGTGGCCACCACGATATTCCAACCCTTTGGAAAAACGCGAGTAAAAATGAAACACCCGCTACCCCTAACGTGATGGGCATCTACCTGTTAGGAAAAATAGCCGAAGACTTCAACCGGATCGGGGTAGAAAACATACGAAAAGAAACCAAGTACAAAGCAGGACTGCTGTATTCGATGATAAACCAACACAGCCGCTTTGAAGCCTTTGTGAAAGAGCCCCGCCATCAATCGCAAACGGTGATCGTAGCCAACACCTTGGCGGCGGAGTCTTCGGAGATGATCACTATTCTGAAAGCGAAAGGAATGGTAATTGGTAGTGGCTACGGTACTTATAAAAATTCTCAGGTAAGGATTGCCAATTTCCCGGCCACTTCGGTAGAGCTTACCGAGAAGTTGATTGCCGCTCTGAAAATAGCCTGACAACAGTGCCTGGTACTGGTTAATGAAACCGAAGTAACGTTCCTGAGAAAAAATCCGGGAACGTTACTTCGGTTTCATTTTTTTACGTGTTTTGGTAAAAAAATAGGTGATACCACACCATAACCAATACTCATCAACGCCCAAGAACTATTCGCAGAAACCTGCAACACCTTCGTTAGCCTCCACCCGGCCGCCCGTCAGTATCTACTCTATAACGCGCGAGTGGAAACTCAAAACCCCTAGTATTCAGGCTTTTTGGGCGAGCAGGAATAAAAACATTGGTTTAGTTTGTCGTTAACACCTT
>JBDNFP010000416.1:0-5930 GCA_041689775.1 Spirosomataceae bacterium | reverse complement strand
TACGATTGGCACTCTTTTTAGAACTTTCGTAATTTCGTCGATGAGGCTCTGCTTCATGGGAAAAAAGGAGATTTGTTGTTGAGGAACTACAAAAATCCGATTTTCCCATTTAATCCTTTCATTTTAGTAGGGTACAGTACGTTTTTATTTGGTTACAATCAAAGAATACACATACTAACCAACAGTAGCATTCTCTCAATTCATAACATACTTAACCATGCAAAAGACAACTAGTGCCCAAGAACTAAGAATATCGGTTCGATTTTTCTTTATTGGAGTTGCCGTTTATCTGGCCACTACCTTGATTTTGATTGTTTGTAAATTTATTTTCTGGAATACGATGAATGGATGGTGGATATTGCTGCCACCTCTTTTCGTAACCAGTGCCGGTATTCTGGATGTTATGATTGCTGAAATTAGTTATAGAACAAAATCATTGATCCAAACCCGACGCTTTGGTATCAGATTTAAATCTCCTTTCTAATCGATCCATTAAAAGTAAATAGAAAAGTTTAGTTAGTAATTTTGGGTGATAGTGGTCGGAAAAATTATTTCCGACCACTATCACCCTTTTTTTCTCCATTATGGCGGTAATCTTGTTAAATAAAAGAACAATACCTGTTAGACCGTCTACCAAACTGACTTTCTAAAATAGAAATAGACAATTTCACCACATCCCATCGTATGAGATTTAAATTACTACTGTTCGTTTCAACCTTCTTTGTATGGGGAATCCATTCGTATGCCCAGGATACCGGGAACATATTTGAACTAAATCGCAAAATTGGCAGGGGTATCAACCTTGGGAATATGTTTGAGGCACCTAGCGAAGCCGAGTGGGGAAATCCGTACCGAGCCGATTATTTTGAAAAAATTGCCAACCTTGGTTTTCAGAGTGTTCGTTTGCCGATTCGTTGGGATACGCCACAGAGGACACAGCTTACCCCTACGTATCGTTTGGACCCCTCTTTCCTGGCCCGTATAAAAGTAGTCGTTGACGACGCAAACCGCCAGGGTCTGTATGTAATCATCAACATGCATCACCATCAGGCATTATTTGATACTCCCGAACAAGCCAAACCCCGGTTTTTAGCTCAATGGGAACAGATTGCTACCTACTTCAAAGACTACGATAAAAAGTTAGTTTTCGAAGTACTCAACGAGCCAAACGGTAAGCTTACTCCGGAGCTTTGGAACGCCTACTTTGCGGAAGCCTTAGGTAGTATCCGTAAAACCAACCCAACCCGGGCGGTCATTATGGGGCTACCCTTGTACGGTGGCTTGGGTGGGCTTACCTATATTAAACTACCCAAAGATGACCATTTAATTATTTCACCCCACTATTATAGTCCGTTTCGTTTCACCCACCAAAGGGCTGAATGGGTAGGCGAACAAAGTACTAGCTGGCTCGGAACTCAATGGAAAGATCTGGAATTTGAAAGAGATGAAATAAAGCAAGATTTTGAGCCATTGGTTCAGTTTTCTAAGCAAAATAATATTCCAGTTTACGTGGGAGAATTTGGAGCCTACAATAAAGCCGACCTCGCCAGTCGGGCACGATGGACTACCTTTCTCGCCCGTTGGTTTGAAGAACAAGGTTTCAGTTGGTCCTACTGGGAATTCAGTGCTGGTTTCGGCATCTACAACCCTGACGCGGGGCAGTATCTACAACCTTTGGTGGATGCACTACTACAAAACCCAATACCCTCACCTACCCCTGTATACGTAAATCCATTGTACGGCAGCGCTTTTGCCACTACCCTTGATGGTTGGAATTTATATACGCAAGCCAGCACAGCCGCAGTCATGCGCCAAGTAAGCGGTGCTTTACAAGTAGATATCCGGAAAATATCCGATCAGAATTGGCATATTCAACTAGTAAAGAACACCATACCGCTGGTAAAAAATAAGCTATACCACGTAGTAGTAAAGGGTTTTTCAAATTCAGCCCAATCCTTTACGGTGTACGTTGGTAAATCATCCGCCCCGTACAATGCGTATTCTGATTACAAAAACTACACCATGACCAATCAAGAGAAAGAGGTTTCTTTCGTTTTTAAAATGACCGAAGCCAGTGATCCGATGGGTAGACTAATATTTGATTTAGGTAGTCAGGTCGGGACCCTCTCTTTAACGTCCGTAAAGATAGAAGAGTTAGAAGATACCATTACGGGTCTTAGCCCTTCGGACATAGAAGTCACCATCGTGGTGAGCCCAAACCCTACCCAAGGAGACGTCAAGCTTATCGGACTCAAAGGGTTTTACACGTTAACGATTCAAAATATCTCCGGGGTAGTCATAAATTCATTGGACTTAACTGGCCAGGAAACCTATAACCTAAGCACAGAAGGGCTAGGCACTGGTATTTATTTATTAAAGTTACAATCTGTCGATAAAACCATCACCCGTAAACTCATCAAAAGGTAACTACATGGCGTCCTCCCGATTTCGAACCATCCAGGTTTCATCCCCGGAATATACCCACGATGGCCTTCATTTTATCACCGTCAAAACACCACACCTGCGTGGTCGGGGAGACATCACGGTGTACCTACCCGATGGGGAGGATTACACGGCTATCCCAATGGTAGTTCTTCTCCATGGAGTGTACGGAAGTCACTGGGCTTGGGCGCTAAGAGGTGGTGTTCACCGGGTGGCGCAGAGGCTAATGGGACAAGGAAAACTACAACCCATGGCCCTCGTCATGCCATCAGATGGACTTTTTGGTGACGGGAGTGGGTACCTTCCCCACTCTTCAAAGGACTTTGAAAGTTGGATTGTAGAAGACGTACCAGCTGCCGTTCAGGAAGCATTCCCCTTTGTACAGTCCCAAGTTGCCGGTATGTGCATAACCGGCTTATCCATGGGAGGCTACGGAGCGCTGCGCCTGGGAGCAAAATACCCTAACCTATATCGTGGGTTTTCTGGCCATTCTTCTATTACTCAGCTTTCCGAACTAGGGTATTTTGTGGAAGAACCATTGGGTTTGTATCGCCAAACTGATCCAGAAGAAGAAAATATTCTGGTCCAACTTGTAAAAAATCAAAATAACTTACCGCCCTTTCGATTTGACTGCGGTTTGGATGATAATTTGCTCGAAGCAAACCGAGTTTTGCATAAGGCTTTGGTAGCGAAAAGAATCGCCCACACTTACGAAGAATATCCAGGAGGCCATGAGTGGCCCTATTGGACCAAGCATATTGAGAGTACCCTCCTCTTTTTCAATTCCCTTTTCTAAGTGGTTTGAACGTGAGGAAAATTTTTTTTGAATTACATTGCTTGTAGATTGCCTCCAAAGGCTTTAAATATTCTTAACCTAAACCCTGCATTAATGCATTTACGTGTATCTGCAATTATTAAGCTTGACCAAATAAAACAAGCAAAAATCCGGGAGTATATCAATGAAAAGGGCCTTCGTATACGTGAAGATTTCGAACGGCTAAAATCTACCACTCACAAGGCGAGTGAGATAGATTCTTATCATGTACATACTGATAACTTCCTTATTCTGGCTGATATTGAGACGGTGTGGAATACCTACCTGAGCATTACCCCAAAAGATACCTGGAACAGCGAAATCGTGAGTTTTGGATGTATGTTTTGCCAAAGTGTAGGCACCATTACTTACGTGGATGACGCCTACCATGGTCTACAGGAAGGGCAAATTCTTTTCCTAAATATTAGTTTATTTTGGAATAAGGTCAATATTGCGGTGGCCCATAAGATTATGCAAATTGTGCCCGATAAAAAATACATTGAGTTTTCCTATATTGAAGGAGGTAAAACCGAAGGAAGTCAACGACTTATTTTTTCAGAAACTCCCGAGGGTCACACCCGGATAGAACACCTGACTACTTACCGGGGCCGACCAAAATCATTCCTGCGGGAAAAAGTTATTTATCCTATTTTTCATACCAAGGTAATTTCAGCCTTCCATTCTAATGTAAAAAGGAAGATTTTAGGTTGATCCTCTTGAAGACTAAACTCCTAACCAAACTACTATGCTACGTTTTCTACTAAGTCTGTTTTTTCTGCTTCCGATTTTCTGTTCAGCCCAGCAAAGTACCCGCTGGTACAAAGGTAACACCCATACCCACTCCTATTGGAGCGACGGGGACGATTTTCCGGAAATGATTCTGGACTGGTACAAAACGCGGGATTATGATTTCATCGCCTTATCGGACCATAATGTACTTGCCAATAAGGAATTCTGGAAGGAGATACCCTCCCATCCATTCCGGCAAAGGAGATTTCAGGAGTACCTCGCCAAGTATGGCGAGCAATGGGTAACTTACCGGACGGATTCCGACGGAAAAATCAGCGTTAAACTAAAAACGTTGGATGAATTTCGACCTTTGTTTGAAGAAAAAGGTAAGTTCCTGATCATCAAGGCGGAAGAGGTCACGGATAAGTTTGAAGGCAAGCCTATCCACATGAACGCGATAAATATTCAAGATCTAATTCTGCCCCGGGGAGGAAATAGTGTAGCCGAGGTAATGCAGAATAATCTAGACGCCGTGTGGGAGCAACGAGAGCGTACCGGACAGCTCATGTTTCCACACATCAACCACCCCAATTTCGGCTGGGCCATCAAGGCTAATGATATGATGGGACTGCGGGGTGAACGGTTCTTCGAAGTCTACAACGGCCATCCACACGTGCACAACTACGGTGATTCTACGACCTACGGCATGGAAGAGCTGTGGGATAACCTGCTCATCAGGTACTTACAGGATGGTAAACCTCCGCTCTACGGACTCGCCACCGATGACTCACATCATTATCTGGAATATAAGGTAGGGCTCAGCAATCCCGGTCGGGGTTGGATTATGGTCAGAGCCAATGAGCTTAGCCCCGATGCCATCATTAAGGCAATGGAAAGTGGCGATTTTTACGCTACCACGGGAGTACTACTCGAAGAGCTAAAAACGGACAAAAAACGATTATCAATAGAAGTTGCTGCAAAACCCGGCACGCACTATACAATTCAGTTCTGGGGAGCTAGGGCCTCAACGTCGAATGAAAAAGAAAGGGTATTGCTTAAAGAAGTTAAAGGCACGAATGCTAGTTTTAGACTAACAAAAAAAGATCTGTTTGTCAGAGCAAAAATAATCTCAGATACCCCGCAAACAAATCCTTTTCAAGATGGTGACGTTGAAACAGCCTGGACTCAGCCACTGACAAATTGAGGATGAGCGTGCCTTTGGTCCGCTTATTTTATGGTAATTTAGTTATGAACTATTGCACTTTAAGGGTCTTTCCTATACTATTCATTCTTTATTTTTTCATTACTCCACTTCAAAAAACTTTTGCTCAAACTACCGTTCCACCCAAAATTTTTCTGAACTGCATCGTTAGTTGCGATAAGGATTATGCGCGATCAGAACTTAAATTCTTTGACTTCGTTCGGGATCGTTACGTAGCTGACATCGAAATATTAATCAATGGTATCCGCACCGGTTCTGGTGGTTTTGAATATACCCTGACTTTTTACGGATATAATCACTACAAAAGTATCTCAGATACGGTTACATTTGTGACACAACAAGCCGATACCCGCGATATGATCCCAGAGCGGATGGTCAAGAACATCAAGGTAGGGCTTATAAAGTACATTTTGGGCACGGACCTCATTGAAGCAGTATCCATTGGTTTCCCTAAAACCAGGGTTATTCTCAAAGAAGATGTTAACCCCGACAAATGGAATTTTTGGGTATTCTAACTCGGAGGACGGGGATCATTCGAAACTGAAAGTAACAAGAAAAATTCGTCTACTAGGACAGATTTAAGTATCAAACGGGTTACGGATGCATCAAAGTACTCCCTCTACTCCTACCATAATCAATACTTTAATCGGTACTTGGTAGATGGTGAAGAAGTTAGCGCGAAGAGTAGACCACTCTCTTAAATAATATTTTCTAAATTTGTTC
>JBDNFP010000415.1:0-4741 GCA_041689775.1 Spirosomataceae bacterium | reverse complement strand
GTGAAAAACTCAACGATTTCGCCCTGAAAGGCAAAATCTATGTCAAGGCCATTCAGGCCGCTTTCAAAGAACTAGAATCACTCAAACTAAAGCACGAAGGCAACATCTCATTTGGATAAACGGCCGACTTGCGTAACATCAGTCAGTAATTATCATAAAATTTCTCTTGTAACACTCCTGTAAAAAGAATCTAACGAACGGTTGGCTTCTTAACCCTTAAACGTTCCACCAGTAAGTCAGTTTGATTACTAAAGCTCTGGTCTTTACATTAAAGTTTTCTGGTAAATAGTTATCGGTGTATACAATAAATAAGTCAGAGGCTGGTTTATAACGCCATTGCAAGCGGTTATTCAGGTTAATGTTATTGGCCTGGTTGTTATACTGCATAAATGTCGTTAGAAACAGGTTGTTTCTAAATGTCACATCCACCTTTGGCCCCACCAGCCAATACTCTACCTGGTTCCAGGGAGAAGGTAGCTGAATGTTATTGTAGTTGCTGCTCATGGTCAGAGCAACGTATGGCTGAAACCGGTAGCCCAGATCAGCTGAAAGATTGGTGCGGGTACCATTCAGGTAGTAGCCGCCCACTCGTCCGGAAAACCCGTAGGTAAAGCTCCGTTGTGGTCCGGAAATTAATTCAAAGCCTGCTGATTTCCAGCGGTGCTTAGTACCAGTAGCTATCCTTTCCCGACCGGCGTTAGTCGGATCAAACGGACGAAGTAGGCGTACATAATTTGTGGCAGTCCAAACCGTAGCCGTGCCCCGGTTTTTGAAGTTAAAATTATAGGCTAGCGCAATTTCATTGTCACTAAGTACCTGTTGTTTATCCCAAAATTGGGTAGATAAAAGTTTTGGTCCGTGACTTATTAAGTACTTAGACTTGACAAAAAACAGATAGGCTACCGTGGGGTTAATTTTATAGTACCCATTTCTGACGGCATTGGGTACGTATCCTACTTCGGCATTGTAGTTTGCACCGACGTATTCTGCCTGTACCTGGGCGGCAAGGTTAGTATTTGCATAGTTTATGTCGCCAGCGAAAACCAAATCATCACCTCCCTTACGGTCAGGACTAAATGATTTAAGAAACATGGTTTTTCCTGTCCATTTGTTGTTAGAGCTGGCGAGGTTGAATTCTCCACCGATATTGCGGTTATAGCGACTGTAAAACCCATTCTGCTCCTGATTATATCGAATGGCATCCTTATTGACCATCATAAACCGGACGTTAGAACGGATGAGTACTTTGCGTTGCAGTGCTATGACGGAGTAGTTCGTGCCGGGCATACTGTCCTGGGCGGATGTCTGCACGTCTAGCACTCCAATCCGCCAGTTTTTATCCAACTTACCACTTAGGCGAGCGCCGTACTGAATAGGTACTCCCAGGCCTATACGACGAGAGAAAAACGGGCGAATGGAGGAGTAGCCAAAGTTGGCAAACAAATCAGCGTTTTCCAGAAAGAACTGTCGTCGTTCTGGAAAAAATAGCTCGAAACGATCGAGGTTAGTTTGCTGTACATCAACATCTACCTGCGAGAAATCAGGATTGACGGTAAGGTCAAGATTGAGAGAAGGGGTAATGCCGATTTTAACGTCACCTCCAATATCATAGCTCCGGTTGGCTCCTTCGCTCTTTTGGTAATTACGGTTGTTACGACCTGCCACGTAAGGTATGATGGAAATGTTGGGACCGGGGGCAGGAGGGGGCATATCCCATACCAGAGTACCTGTGTAGGCCAGTGAAGCCGTGGCAAACTGCCTCGGAACGGGCGCCCAGGCAGATTTTTCAGCGATGTTGAGGTCCAGGCGGCTAAAATTGATTCCCCAGGTAGTGATTCCTGGTTTGTATCTGATACTTTTGAAAGGGATAGCAGCTTCCCAAACCCATTTGTCATCGTCATTTTTGACGGCAGTTTCCCAGCGGTTATCCCAGTTGAGGTTCACCGCCGCACCGTCAGACTGTTGGCCGTCCCACGGGGCGCCTACGGCATTTGAGCCAAAGGAAAAACCATTGGTAAGGTCATTGAATGGGTCCATGAATAAGAGAAAATTATCATTTTTATTAAATGAAAAATCCCTTTTGAGCGACTCGACGGTCAATGAACCTTTTATGCTTTTAAAATTGGTGACAAGAATGTAGATATTCTGCTTGTCATAGGTCATCCGAACTTCCGTCTGAGCCTTGGAAAAGCTGGTATCAATGGGCTGAACCATGAAGAAGTCTTTGGCAACATCAACATTTTCCCATGCTTCTTCGTTGGCTATTCCATCTACCTTGATGGAGGACTTGGCTGGAAAAATATGGTATTTATATTTTTCATTGGGTTTTTGGGCAAAAAGAGAAGAGGTACCTGCAATCAGCAGGCTAATTGATACTAGAAGTGCTCGCACGTTATTCAGAAATAGTTTTAGCTAGCAAAGATAACGGACCACCTATTCTACTCCTATTCTTGTGGGGTTGGTTTCCATTTAAACGAGCGCTCGTTAATGGCTCGCATGGTACACAAAATCCCGTCTAGATGGTCATATTCGTGCTGTAAAAGCTCTGAAAGATCATCGGTTAGTTCTAGTTCCTGGGGTACCCAATTTTGATCAAAAAAACGAATTTGGATGGTTCTGTGTCTTTTCAATTTGACTAATAAATTAGGTAGGCTCATGCAATCGTCCCACAGCTCCATCATTTCTTTGCTTTGAAAGACTATTTCCGGATTGATAAAAACCGTGGCTATTCCTTGAATGTTCATGTAGATAAGCCTCTTCATGTAGCCAAGTTGGGGTGCGGCAATCGCTCGTCCGGCCTTATATTTCTCCCTGAACTCCATCATTGCATTGTTTAGATCAACTACGATGGTTTCAATCAAGGTGGAGTCGTCTTTTGTTAGCGGCTCACATACTTCGTATAGCCGGTCATCACCCAGCAAAATGATATCTTTTAGTCCTTTCATGGGTATAAAAAAAGCACCTTTCTTGGGAAAAGGTGCTTCGAGGAGGATTGATTCATTAATTTTTTGTGTGTATAGTACTCATAAGACTCGCTTATGTTGAATTGGTCACATCCAGTTCAAAAATAATTGCCTCCTTATCCCTAGCCTTACTTCTCTATATTGCTTAGCAGCGTGACGTAAAACTGAATCATCTCCTTGTAAGTGTTAATCTTGATCCGCTCATTGGTTCCATGGGGTCGTTTCAGGTCTTCTTCATCTAATTGGTAGGGTGTAAATCGGTATATATTTTCACTCAGATTGCGGTAGTACCGCGAATCAGTAGCGCCCACTACCAGGTAGGGAGCTACTAGTACATTGGGGTAGCAGCTTTTGATGGTTCGGTGCAGTACCTGAAATACCGGGGCATCGGGTGACGAAACCCCCGAAGGCTCGGTATCAAATGCCCCTATTGACTTTACTTCAATGTCAGGGTTGTCAATTACCTTCCGGACGTGAGAAATAATTCCCTGTACTGAGTCACCGGGTAGAATGCGGAAATTAATGATGGCATCCGCATCAATGGGTAGTACGTTATCTTTTATTCCTGCTTTCAGGATTGTGGGGGCAATGGTCGTATGCGTACTGGCGGCTCCCGAGTTAGTACTACCAAAAGACTTCACGATGAGGCTCTTGGTGAGCCATAAATTTGCAATGGCTAACTTTTGTAGAAAGGGCATTTCGGGTCCGAGATAGGCCAGCATTTCTCCAACGGTTCCTTTTAGGGAAGATTTAAACGGATTTTTTTGAAGTATATCAATGGCTGTTGCCAGCATACCGATACTGGTTTTGGGTGGTGGCATAGAGGAATGTCCCCCTTCACCCCTAGCCGTCAGACCAACACTAATATAGCCTTTTTCGGCAATCCCGATCAAGGCGATTGGTTGCGTAAGGCCAGCAACTCCATCGGTTTTTATGGTACCACCTTCGTCAATGACCATTTCTAATTGTATTCCTCTTCTTTCAAGTGTTTGGGCAATAGTTCGCCCTCCCAGGTGCCCACTTACCTCCTCATCATGACCAAAGGCCAGATAGATAGTTCGTTTTGGTTTGTGGTTCTGTTGGAGCATGTACTCAACCGCTTCGAGTAAGCCCATGACGGTACTCTTGTCGTCCAGAGTACCACGTCCGTACACAAAGCCGTCTTCGATAATGCCAGCAAAAGGAGCTTTCTTCCACATTTTCTCGGTTCCTTGAATAACTGGTACCACGTCATAGTGACCCATCATAAGGGCGGGCTTCAAGGATGAATCACTCCCTTTCCATTCAAAGAGCAGGGCGTAATCGTTGATCCGTTCTTTTTTTAGCTGGCTATGAACCAAGGGAAAGGTCTTTTCCAGGAAAGAAATAAAGCCATCAAACTGGGTACTATCGGTAAGCGAAGGATCCTGATAAGAAACTGTTCTGAACCGAATGGATTGGCTTAAATGGGCAATGACGGAGTCGCTGACGGGTACGGCCGGTGCCGGTGGTACGTCAGTTAGTTGTTTGGAATCAAACCGGAAAGTATTCCACAATAGTACGCTGGTCAAAAGGATAAGGGCGACGCCAAGTACTCGGAAGAATGTTCGCATAGGATCTCTTAAATGAAGGTAGGTAGCTGTTAGCTATTAGGATGATTGTGATTGCCTAAAATAGGTTGACCACAAATCAACTTATGACAATGGGAAAAACAAATGCAAAAGACGGAAAAAGTGCAAAATTCGAATTCCGAAAACGCCGTGTGTTCAGTGAAGCGTTCAAACGCGAAAAAGTGGCCG
>JBDNFP010000414.1:0-3700 GCA_041689775.1 Spirosomataceae bacterium | reverse complement strand
CTATTGATCTATTATGGCGACACTAGTTTTAGAAGTACAGGATAAAAAACTCAAATTTCTTAAAGATATACTCAGGCACTTTTTCTTTGTGACTATTTAAAACGGCGAACCTCGGCCTTTGCTCGCCTCTGACCAGTGAAAACCATGAATAAGTCCTCCGGATAAGGTGATAGTTCCTGCCTGTTTCGGGTTGAAAACGTGAGAAGATCCAACGCGCGATCCTGGAACAGGGCTACCAAATCTTCCAACGACCGATACACCTTCACATTCTCCGTTTCAAAACACCCCTCGCACTTGAAAAGAGTACCTGTCACCGTGACGGCTGTTGACCCAAACAATTTGCCAAACTGAGCCAGCTTACTGACTTAATGAACTTTGTGACACGCATTTTAAGTTTAGTTACCAAAAGAGCCGCTTCTACCCAACCAAATACTTTATAATCGTACCCATGCCATACTATCTTCTACTATTACTTGCTGTTATTCTTATCCAAAGCTGCCAGCCCGGAGATCCCGCCCAACGTGTTGTTGATAAGTCCATTGCCTACTACGGTGGCAAAGCTTACGATGCATTTTCGGTTGAGTTTGATTTTCGTAACATACACTATCTGGTGGAGCGAGATAACGGAAAATTTCGCTACGAACGAGTACAAAAAGACTCTACCGGAGCCAAAATAAAGGATATCCTTACCAACCAGGAAGCCTACCGTACCGTCAATGGTGAGCGACAGACCCTTCCTGACTCTACCATGGATAAGTACAGGAACTCCGTCAATTCGGTTGCATACTTTTTATTGCTACCTCAGCCTCTACAAGACCCGGCGGTTCATAAGGAGTACCTGGGTGAGGTCACGATCAAAGGCAAAACCTACGACAAGGTAAAGGTTTACTTTGAAGAAAACGGCGGCGGGAAGGATCATGACGACGTATTCGTGTATTGGTTCGATAAGGAAGATGCGTCGATAGACTACCTCGCTTATCTATACCACGTCAACGAAACCGGGATGCGGTTTCGGGAAGCGTATAACCCCCAGCAGGTTGGAGGCATGCGATTCCAGGATTATATCAATTATTCCCCCGTTGATTCTACTTTGGCCGTAACGGATGAAAGCTTGGTGTCCATGGATCAACTTTTTCAGGCAGGCAAACTGAAAGAATTATCCCGGATTGAGAATAAGAACTTTGTTATCAAATAGAGGCTACTCTTTTGCGAAATGATCCGTGACTATGTAGGTCTTGCTGTCGAGGGTATTGAAGGGGTTATAGCTGAGGGTATTGGGTGTTAACTCCATCACGGTAGCCGTCCGGAAAAGCTTTAACAAAAAAGGAAGTCCGCAAGGTAAAAAGTATGCAATCTCCTTCAGGCTCGCCAAGGTCGAGAACGAGTTATCGGTCTTGAATATAAGTTTGCCACCTTGGTAGCAACTACCTTGCAATCTTTTCGGATGAGCTTTTACAGTATCAACAGATACGGCGATCGTAAGGCGGTTTGTCCGGTTTCCGATGGTGTCTAATCACTCCGAATCCACCAGTATTCAGGTACCAACCAATTCTTCTTCTGCTATTTTCCTCGGCTTTGTAGCCCCGGTAAGCAATAGCGCCATTGTAATTAAAAATAGATGTCGGATTTGCACTGTAAGTACACAATGAGATGAATACTATTTATAGATCATAATCTGTACCAAAAAAGTTACAATAGTAATAAGTCACTAAAAATTAATTCTACTCAGCATATTTTTGTATCCATTATTAGCAAAAGAAAGAGCGGTACCACACGTACCGCTCTTTCTGCTCAACGCGGCAAGCTCCTCACTTCCCTTTCGCTTCTAATTCTTTAATTTTTGCTCTCTGTGTTTCGCTGATCGTCGGGTACGAAATGCCCAGCTGTTCCAGATACGTGGGGTACTTGGCGGGATCGTAGTAGTACTTCTGCAACGAAGGCTTATACTCCGTCATGATTTCTTTATTAAGATACGTGGCCGGAAAATCCTTCGGACCTACCAGTGGCGTGTACTCCATTTCCTTTGTTTGCTCATCACGGTAGTAGTCCCAGGCTTTCTTAATTATCTCCGGCTTCATCAGCATATCAATCAGGGTCATGGCTTCTACCTTGGCCCCGGCTACTATGCCTTTATGCGCAATGGGAGTTGCCATAGAAATCGCATTCGACCAGTGGTGACCGGGTAAATTAGGAATATTGGATGGGTAACGAAGTACTACCGTAGGAAGGGCCCACGATATGTCAGCAATATCATCCGAGCCACCACCCATCGAGCGCATGATCTGCCCGCCCATTGAAGCCACGGGCATATCGGCGGGAAGACCGATGGTATCCAGTTTGGTCGCGAGGCCCTCGATCTTACTTGCTTCCATTTCAATCTGAGTAGCCTTGGCTAATAGCTGATCATTGGCATCCCAAGTAGGTAGTCCAACCTTTTTGATATTCTCATACATTGT
Source organism: Spirosomataceae bacterium (assembly GCA_041689775.1). GTDB lineage: Bacteria > Bacteroidota > Bacteroidia > Cytophagales > Spirosomataceae > JBDNFP01. Next base: position 1,244 of record JBDNFP010000414.1, on the reverse strand, counting down.
TTCGGCAATGGGCTGATTGAAGTGCCCCGGCCAGGCCGAACCCAGTACTTCGTAAGTAAACTTCGTGTCGGTCATCAACGATGCCCCCTCCGCCATTTTCATTCCTACGTCAAACAAACGCTTGATTTTGGGGTAGCTACGATCGCGGAAATAATACCACACCGACGCTTTGGAAGGAACCACATTGGGCTGATCTCCTCCATCGGAGATAACGTAATGCGAGCGTTGGGTTAGTTCAAGGTGTTCGCGGCGGAAGTTCCAGCCTACGTTCATCAGCTCAACGGCATCCAGCGCACTTTTACCGCGCCAGGGAGCACCGGCGGCGTGGGCGGCCTGCCCCTCAAACAGAAACTTCACCGAGATAAGACCGTTGTTTCCGGCATCCCCGTAGCTTACACTGAGGTTGTTGCTCACGTGAGTAAAAATACACGCATCCACATTCTTAAAGTAGCCATCACGCACAAAATAGGCTTTGGCACCCACCAGCTCTTCCGCTACACCGGGCCATAGCACGAGCGTGCCCGGAATCTTATCGCGCTCCATGATTTTCTTCACCGCCAAAGCAGAAATAATATTCAGTGCCTGACCCGAATTATGGCCTTCCCCGTGACCGGGCGCACCAGCTACCAACGGATCGTGGTAGGCTACGCCGGGTTTCTGACTAGCCTTGGGTATACAGTCTACGTCTGACCCCAAGGCAATCACCGGCTTACCGTTCCCCCAGATAGCTAGCCAGGCAGTGGGCATTCCGGCAATACCGCGCTGGATCGTAAATCCATTTTTTTCGAGTAGCCCAGTCAAATACCGGGCTGTCTCTTCTTCCTGAAAGCCCAGTTCGGCAAAACTAAAAAGCATGTCATTGATCTCCTGGCCCAACTTGGCGCTTTGTTCTACCGAAAGTGCAGCCTCTTGTTTGAGCTGCTCGATAGGGTCAATCAGGGCTTTCTTGGCGCGCTTCGTTTGCGCAATGACCGTGGGCGCAGCCGTAGTCAGTAGTAAGGTCCCGAGTAGAGATAGTAGTGTTCTTTTCATGCGATACAGTCGAAATGAATAGATGATTTAGAGTAGGTTATGCATTAAGACCGTGAATTTGGTAATTTTTTTTCACTAAGGAATGATTAAAAAATAAGATGGTCAATTTCCGGGCTTGATCAGGTAATTCCATTTGGGTATTTTCTCATCAAAAGTGATGTAGCGACCCATGTCGTTTTTGAAGTTGTGGTCAAGCGGCCTCTTGGTGGCGT
>JBDNFP010000413.1:0-2668 GCA_041689775.1 Spirosomataceae bacterium | reverse complement strand
TTTCCTGCCCACCTACTGCCCACACCTCAATCTGATTGAGACCTTGTGCAGGAAGATGAAACATGAGTGGTTGCGCCCGAAGGATTTTGAAAACAAGGAGGCGCTTCACATGAGGATAAATCATATTCTTGAAAAATACGGGAGACGAGAGTTTTCCATCAACTGCTCAATTAAATAAATGTATGTTTAAATATGGCCAACTACTTTGCCTTGCCCTCGGGTTATTTCTCATTACTTGTACCCGCTCGATTAATACAACCCAAACCAATACAGCGGTATCCGAAGAGTCGGGGTTTGATTCTCCGCGCACCGTAGACTATGACCCCTCCTCTGCTCCACTGACACCGGAGCAAAGTCTGAAATCATTCCGCCTACCCAAAGGCTATCACCTCGAATTAGTAGCCAGCGAATCCATGATCAAGGAACCCGTGGCTGTTGCCTGGGACGGAAACGGCCGTATGTACGTGGCCCAAATGGAAACCTACATGCAAGATGTGGAGGGTACCGATGAGCATGAGCCATTGAACCGTATTATGCTACTAGAGGACACCAACAATAACGGCAAGATGGATAAAAGCTCGGTGTTCATTGATAAGCTGCTGCTCCCGCGCATGATTCTCTGCGTAGGCAATGAGCTGCTCGTCAACGAAACCGACACCTACGATATGTACGCCTACAAAGATACCGACGGAGACGGCGTAGCCGATCAGAAAAGACAGGTGTACAAAGTGGGCCGCAAAGCACCCGGCAACATGGAGCACCAGCGCAGCGGTCTCGACTGGAACATCGACAACTGGATTTACGTCACGGTGGACCCGGTACGCTTCCGCTATACCAAAGGAATGATTCAGGTAGACTCCCTCGCGGCGGGCAATATTGGTCAGTGGGGGCTTACGCACGACAATTACGGCCGGTTGTATTTCAGCCAAGGCGGAGGAAAAAACGCCGGAATTGGTTTCCAGATTAACCCGGCTTACGGACAATTGAACTTTCGGGATGCCTACGACGAGGAGACGTTCAGCCCCGTGTGGCCCATTATCAAAACCCCCGATGTACAGGGAGGATTGAAAAGGCTGCGCCCGGATAGCACGTTAAACCATTTTACAGCGGGTAACGGACAGTCTATTTTCCGGGGCGACCGTTTGCCTAAGACCTTAGTGGGTGACTACCTAATCAGCGAGCCCGTTGCCAGAATTATTCGTCGGGCCAAAGTGGTCAATGTAAACGGCAAAACTACCCTCGTCAATGCCTACGAGCAGGAGGAGTTTATCTCTTCGACCGACATGAACTTTCGGGTGGTTAATACTTATACCGGACCCGATGGTTGCCTATACCTTGTGGATATGAATCGGGGTATTATACAAGAAGCGACCTGGACTAAAGCCGATAGCTACCTGCGGCCGCAGATTCAGCGCTTAAGGCTAGATAACAATAAACAACGGGGGCGAATTTATAGGCTCGTTTACGATGGCCTTACCCCCGGACCTCAACCTCGCATGCTGGACGAAACCACCGCTCAGCTCCTGCGGCACCTCGACCACCCCAACGGCTGGTGGCGCGACAACGCCCAGAAAGAAATCATAATCCGTGGCGACAAGTCCGTGGTACCCACCCTTCGTCAGATTGCCCTAGACCAAAAAGGGCCTTTGAACCATAATCCTTCGGCGTTAGGGCAGTTACACGCGCTCTGGACGCTTGAAGGATTGGGTGCCCTCGACAAAGACCTCCTCGTAAGCCTCATCGAGGCCGATGATGCCCAGCTCAGAAAGGCGGCCGTCTGGAACAGCGAACCTTTCCTGAAAAAAGACGACGCTCAGGTACTCGCTACCCTCGAAACCATGAAAAGCGACCCGAGCTTTGAGGTTCTTACGCAACTCATTTTATCCCTCCAAATAAGTAAATCGCCCAAAGCCAAAGCAATCACCAATGACGTACTAGCGATGCATTCGGGAAATGAAATGCTCACGGAAACCAAAGCTAGCGTCCAAAAGACCGAAGATATCAAAGCCTATGGATCGAAGCTCGGCGCATTGGATCCCGCCAATCGCAAAATGGTACTGGAAGGGGCCAATACCTTCAAATCACTGTGCGCTACCTGCCACGGACCAGATGGTAAGGGTACTCCTGCCAACATGGCTCCTTTGTTAGCTAGTAACTACCGCCGCATGCTTACCAAAAAAGACGAAGAAATCAAGATCCTTCTGCACGGACTACACGGACCCGTGGATGGCCAAACCTACGCAGATATTATGCCACCAATGGGCGCCAACAGCGATGAATGGATTGCCTCGATACTGAGCTATATTCGCTACGACCTGGCCTACATAGGGTATCGTTCCCCCCGCACCAACAAGGAGTCGCTTAGCCAAGTCATGGTAAGGCCCGAAGAAGTAAAGCAGATTCGCGCCTAAACTTCCAACCGAACGAACTCCTGGACGTGGAAGGAACTGGATCAATCAGTCAAGGAATAAGCACAGGTTACAGGATACTTATTTGAGTTCAGGTCCGGGAAAATTCCCTGGACCTATTTTTTTATGTGTACCAGCATACCCCATTTGATTTGCGATCCGTTTCAAGGGCCTCCCAGCTTTTTCAAGTATCCAAGCCGAAGGGTTTTTGTCATTCAATGTAGTGATTAAAATCGTATATGGGAAACCAAAGAGTCATT
>JBDNFP010000412.1:0-3687 GCA_041689775.1 Spirosomataceae bacterium | reverse complement strand
TATGTTTTTCTAAAAACGAGCAAATTCATGACAATGTCATTGGTATGTACATCAACAAACACTATTTCAAAACAGGAACATATGGCGACTCCGTCGCTGAATGATCAACCCTTTATAGACACTACCCATTCTTTTACTCTGTCGGACATCAAATACCAGAGCCGATAATCCCCAGAATTCCAGATTTGAAAGAAGGTAAATAGCCCGGTATCCTACCATGAGTCCGACGGCAATGGCTATTGGTGGCATTACGAGACCTACCGATAGCAATAATACCAAACCGACAATGCACAGCATCAGATTCTTGATCAGCTTCTTTAAGGCTACATGATGTTCATAATATTCGTAAACCTTCCCAGTGAGCATACACCCGATTGCCGCAAGGAAGTAGGCCAAGGGCAATGAGAAGTCGGGGTTATTTTGAAGCAGAAGTACCGTAGCGCAAACATAGATAAGGATTGTGCCAATACTTATGAAAAAATTATGGAGGAAAAAGAGAATAAGGCTGCTACTCTTTTCTCCGGGTAATTGCAGTGATAGTTTCAATCGTAAAAAAGTTAGGATACGATAGGACTTTTGGCATGTAATTTACAACCAACTACCCATTAATCAAACGCCGGGTATAATTGTTAAAGGATGTTCAATTTTAACGCACGAAATCGAATTTGGGAATAAACTCTTAAACTCAATGTTGCCTGAATATGATTTCATAAGGCTTTTGCAACTTATAGGAGAGCTGACAGATTTCTTAGTAAACGGTTAACTGTCTACTTATCTCATAATATGAAAGCATTGTAACTATGTAATGTTGTTAATTATAATGATTTAGTCTAACTTGGTATAAATAAATTTACAATTTCAATCCACCCCTAACATCTCAACCATTATGTTGGAAACCATTACAAAATATCAATTGAAAAAGCTTTTCGAAAAAGCTCAGCGTTTACCAAAAGATATCTATGCCTTGGATGTTATTGTTGAGTGGACTCCGTCCAACCCAGGTTCAACGTTGTATGCTTTTACAACTCAATTACGTCGGGGCGAGATCAATGTTCAGGCCATACAGCTTTGTATTTATCTGAGGTGTTATATTCTAAAAAACTACGGTGAATCAAGTCCCTATCTGCGGAGATTAAACGAACTCTTTTTTATTCCTTATTTTGTGGAGTCCAATGCTCAAAAAAATGAAAATTTACACAGGAACCAATGAATTAATGCAAGAATTGAGCTTGTTGGCCTATTGGGAGAAATGATTCAAACGCACGGAGAGGCGATATTTCCTTTCCAAAGATATTTCACATGGGAAAAATTTCATCGAATTGCTGGAAGTTTGATAACTCTCATTTCATTCCGGTTGTTATCCATCGTTCCGCCAGAAAGTCTTTTCGTATTCCTTTACACCTAACAAAGCCTCCGTCTATTTTCCAACGGGTCGGCTATGCTTCCAGCGGCGATGGCTCCAAAGCCAATTAAAGGGCTGCTCCTCTATATCACGTTCGAGCAGTCGAATCTGCTTTTCCAGAATCTCATTTTTAGGAAGTACTTTACAACAGTCCGAAATCAAGGAAATCGTCACATTGTAAAACCCTCGTTTACTTTCAATTCTACTAAAATCAGCGTATAAAATGGTGAGATCATTTCTCCGCGCTATTACTTCAATACCTCGAAAAAATCCAGTATCCTGGTGTAGAAAAGTGGTCCAATAAGCGCTCTTAGGTTGAGGTGATTGATCGTTAGCTAGTACAACTACGTAAGGTTTTGTTCTGGGCTTCTGCAATTCAGCCGCTATGTTTTCCATGGTTACTAACTTAGCTCCAAACCGGGTTCGTAACTGCAAAAACCATTGGTCAAAAGCCCGGTTGCTAAGAGTCTTATACACAACGATGCATTCGTGAGAAAACCTCAGAGAAGAAAATAAATTAGCTAGCTCCCAATTACCACGATGTCCCATCAAGAAGGCTACGTTTTTCTTTTCTTTGTACAATCGCTCTACCAGGCTCAAGTCACCCTTAATTCGTTCGAGAATATCCTCCGCCGGACAGCTTCGGTATTTGACGGTTTCGAGAATAAGGTCGGTAAGGTGTAGCTCAAATTTTTTGGCAATTTGATTGACTTCCTCAGCAGACTTATCCGGGAAGCTGTTTTCAAGATTTTTTATTATTACTTTCCTTCGATACCCGATAATACCAAAAACAACGAAACGGAGGGCGGTGGATAGCCGATAAATATTCTTCCAGGAAAGGGTTGAAAAGGTACCTAGTACACGAATATATAGTTTCAAATTGGGCGAATCCACAGAGAAATAGTTAATAAGTAAAGCAGGAAAGTGATGGATTTTATCTAAAATTTCATTATTCTTACCACTGTATACTCAGCCCGTGGCACCGTATCATCTTACCTATTAGGTGTCCGCCAAAGACTTAAAGAACAATAGAAATGAAGAAAACGGAATGCCCTTCCTGCGCCATGGAAATAGATTCGAAGAGCGAGACTTGTCCAATATGTGGCTACGAATTCCCCAAACAAAGCAAATGGATTCAGTGGGTAGCTATCCTACTCGTGGTTCTGTTTCTTTATATGATGATATTCTGATTCTATTTGATCAATTTACTTCCGGCCATCGCAGCACCGATAATTCCTGCTTCATTTCGTGTTTCGGCTACGATAACGGGTACATCAATCGAAAGAATGTCTTCAAACTTGTGGAATTTTTTACTTGCTCCACCGCCTAGAATTATCAAGTCAGGGGAGAATAGACGGACAATATGATGCAGGAACACATCAAGACGTTTTCCCCATTTTTTGTAGCTCAATTCTTTCCTGATGCGGGCAGAATCAGCGGCGTAGTATTCAATGGGTTTTCCGTTGGTATAGAGTAGTCTGCCGAGTTCGAAATTTGGTAGCAGTTCTCCGTTATGAAAAACACCGGAACCAATACCCGTTCCGAGGGTTAATACAAAGACCAAACCCATTTTGTCTTTTCCAGCTCCAAAGCTCATTTCAGCCAATCCGGCTGCGTCAGCATCGTTAATTATTTTAAACGGAAGTCCGGTTTTATGGCTGAATAATGCATCAACCTGAACACCAACCCATTCTGGGTCCATATTGCTATGTCCTTTGGCTTTACCGTTAGAAATGACCGTGGGAAAACCACAGCCAACGGGCCCTTTCCAGTTAAAGTGGTCGGTAATTTCCTTGATAATATCCGCAACGGCTGCTGGTTTGGATGGGCTCGGTGTTTCAAGCCGAAATCGTTCTGCCGTGAGTTCTCCGGTAATAATATTAACTGGCGCACCTTTGATGCCTGAACCGCCGATGTCAATTCCAAGTACTTCCATTATATAATTGGCTAAGTTAGTTTAGGGTTGAACAAAAATGTGGAAGGTGAACCACAGTTAAAATAAGAAGTATTAAACTGTGGCGCTAAGTAGTCAGACGTAAATATAGATATAATTTTTCCTTGCATCCATGCAAGGAAAGAAACGATACATCAGCCTGAGTGACGATCAGCGTGCGGCACTCGTACTGGGCCATAAAACGGGTAAGAAGGCCACCTTCCGCCTGCGCTGCCAGATGGTCATCTTCAGCGACCAGGGGGGCAAGATCGACCAGATCGCCGACATTTTGCGCTGCAATCGTCAGAGCGTGGTCAAGTGGTTCAACCGATACGAGAGCCTGGGCATCGAC
>JBDNFP010000411.1:0-27068 GCA_041689775.1 Spirosomataceae bacterium | reverse complement strand
GTGAATGTGGTTGGATAAACCAAGACTTAAACCTTTCAATTAGAGAATGGACTTGCAAGAATGGTCATAAATTAGACCGAGACTTAAACGCAGCAAAGAACATTTTAAATGAAGGATTAAAAATATATCGTCAGGAACTGGAGATTACAAAGGTGGAGAGGAAATCAGACTTTGGTAACAAAGCACACTCTATGAAACCCGAAGCCCATCCCATCGCCTCTGGCGTGGGTGGGTAGTTCACAGTTCTCAATAAAATAAGGATAAAACCTGGTATTTTTTAAAGAAACTATCCTCTATTATAACAAATAGTTCAATCGTTTCAGTTAATAACATGTGATGCATGCGACGAATATTTAAGTATCAGCTTGTTTTAGGAATGGCGGTGGCCCTAGTGGCTTCCTGCACCAAAAAGGCCGGGATCGACACCAGCTCGAAGCCCAACATCGTTATCATTTATGCCGATGACCTCGGGTACGGTGACGTAGGAGCCTACGGCTCCACCGAATTGAAAACCCCTAACATGGATAGACTAGCCAACGAAGGGCTGTTGTTTACGAATGGTTACGCTACTTCTTCCACCTGTTCGCCGAGCCGCTTCGCGCTGTTGACGGGCGTGTATCCGTGGCGGAACTCCCGGGCTAAAATCCTGGCTGGAACGGCGTCGCTTATTATCGACACCGCGCAAGTTACCATCCCCAAAATGCTGGCCGAACAAGGCTACCATACGGGTATTGTGGGCAAATGGCACCTCGGACTCGGAAACGGTGATGTGGACTGGAACCAACGGATTTCGCCGGGGCCAAACGAGGTAGGGTTTGCGTACAGTACTATCATGGCTGCTACTCAGGACCGCGTTCCCACGGTCTACATCGAAAATGGCAACGTAGTCAACCTTGATCCAAACGATCCGATTCAGGTAAGCTACGACAAAAACTTCCCCGGTGAGCCTACCGGAAAAGATAACCCGGAGTTATTGAAAATAAAATGGCACCACGGTCATAATAATAGTATCGTGAACGGTATTCCCCGGATCGGCTTCATGAAAGGTGGAGAGTCGGCAAAGTGGGTTGACGAAGAGATGGCCGATATGTTTCTGGCGAAAGCTCAAAACTACGTCAAAGAGCATAAAGATGGTCCCTTCTTTTTGTATTATGCTCTACAACAGCCCCACGTACCCCGTACGCCTAGCCCTCGCTTTGTGGGTAGTTCCGGGATGGGTCCCCGCGGCGATGCGATCGTAGAAGCAGACTGGTGCATCGGAGAGTTTTTGAAAACACTGGAAGAGGAAGGCTTATTGGAAAATACGCTGATCGTACTATCTAGCGACAACGGTCCGGTTTTGAATGACGGCTACTACGACGACGCCGAAGAAAAGATTGGAAAACACACCCCGGCCGGAGTACTACGGGGAGGAAAGTACAGTTTGTTTGAGGCCGGTACACGCGTTCCTTTCATTACCTACTGGAAGGGACATATAACTCCCGGAAAGTCGGACGCCATCGTATCTCAGGTAGATTTACTAACTTCCCTGGCTTCGCTGGTAGGTAGTGATGCGCAAGGCCAGGATAGCAAGAATATGATGGACGTGTTTTTGGGAAAGAGCAAGCAAGGCCGGGACGAGCTGGTACTGGAAGCCACTACCCGCACGGCGCTCCGTAAAGGAGATTGGGTACTAATACCACCTTACAAGGGCCCGGCGATGAACGAATCGGTTAAAATTGAACTAGGCAACGCCAGCGATTACCAGTTGTACAATTTGAAGGAGGATATCAGCCAAACCAATAATCTGGCCGCCACCAATCCGGAAAAACTGAAAGAGATGATTGATTCTTTTCAGAAGATTCGGGGTGATGCGCAAGGAGACGTTGAAAAGCTGGAATTGAAGTAAACCAACTTCAAAGAAAGTGTTGGAAGTGCCTGCAACGGGTCATAGCGTTGCAGGCACTTTGTCGTATAATTACCTGCTGCTACAACTTTTTGAGGGGGATTATCGTTTGTGAAATGAATCTTAATTCAATCCTACGATCATGAAAAAAACAGGAGTACTATTTATTTTAGCGGTGTTTGCCCTTTCTACTTTCGCCTTTGCCCAAAAACCAAGCCCCAAGGCAACCGCCGAAGGGAAAAATGTTTCGGTAGTATACGGTCAGCCTTCGAAGAAAGGCCGCGCGATATTCGGTGCCGGTGGTAGCGGAAGCCTCGAAGCCTACGGTAAAGTATGGCGTACAGGTGCTAATGAAGCAACCGAAATTACCTTCAAGAAAGACGGAATGTTTGGCGGGAAAGCCGTTAAAGCGGGTACTTACACTTTATTCTCGGTTCCGGGCGAAAAAGAGTGGAAGATTATCCTGAATAGTGAATTGAAGCAGTGGGGAGCTAACGGCTACGACAAAATAAAGGCTAAGAATGTTGCAGAAGTAACGGTACCTACCAAGAAGTTTAAGGACTCAGCCGAGAAATTGAGCTTCATGGTAACAGATAAAATCGTTGCGATGCAGTGGGATATGATGGGTTTTGAAGTACCCATTAAGTTCTAATAAGTAGCCGTTAGCTCTCAGTTTGTTAGCTATTAGTTTTCTAATTAGTTGATTATTAAATCAATTTAAGAAGGCTTGGCAAGCGTTTATTGTTGACTAATTCTACTCGATTACTTTAATTACATCGTGAAATACTAAGGCCTGATTCACGGTGGTGAGTCAGGCCTTAGTATTTACAACCTTCTTATTCCCTACTTTCCATAAATACCATCGTGTCACGGTTTCGGAGCCATATAGCCTGATTGAGTTGGGTATTGGCCCGGGTATTTAAGAAGGCAGAGGCCACGCCCGTGCCGAGGGAGGTCCATAGTAGTGTTTTGTACGCATCCCGATTCCCGCTTACAAGAGTGTAGATGGTACCCACCGACCCCACTAAAGAGAAAGCAAAGCCAATGTTTCGATTGCGCCGTGATTGCAGGTAGAGCTGCATTCCACCGGGCGAAATCATGAATTCGCTTTTGAGAGCGTTATTTCCGGCGTAGACAACATTATTCTTTACGTATCGGTTGGGGCTCAACAAGTAAATCGTTTCCTTGTCGTACCACTGCCGGGCGAGCGTCGACTGTTGGCGCTGGGCCAGGGTAGCAGCCGTACCGCTCAGGATGAGACTAATGATTAGAAATAAAGCCCTTTTTCTTGTTAAGAGAATGTGATGCATTAGTGATGGGGGAGATTCGTTTTTGGAATAGTGAAGTGCTAGGATAACAACGCAATAATCTTGGGTAAGAATACCAACAGTCCCACGATTACCGCCGCGACGGCTACAATCAGCACCGCACCCGCGGCCAGATCTTTCACAGATTTGATCAGGGGGTGGTACTCGGGGGATACTACATCGGCTATTTTTTCAAGGGCCGTGTTAAATGCCTCGGCTGACCACACCAGGGTAATTTGGGTACTAATCAGCGCCCACTCCGTGTAGGATAATTGGAAGTAAAATCCTGCTCCGATGACGATAATAGCTACCGATAGGTGAATGCGGGCGTTGTTTTCAAATCGGAATAGCTCCATGATTCCCCTTCCGGCGAAACGAAAACTCCGAAGCGCTTTTTTGAAGTCAATGAGTGGGGTCATAGTAAGAGATCTTTAACGTTTCCCAATGAACTCACGCATCATAACCCATTCCCGACCGGGAGTTTTTACCTTAAAAGTTTCGAGGCAGCCGCGATCCTGTAAAGTAATGTAGCAGTTCTTTCCTTTTCGTCCGCCAAATGAAATATTCGACACTTTTTTACCAATGGTCGTGATCGTTGAGATTACCTTACCGGCCGGGGATACAACGGCTACTTGTCCCAACCCATGGCGGGTAATGTAAAGATTACCCTTGGTGTCGCAGCGCATTCCGTCCATGCCGCCATCCTCGAACTTGATAAGCAGACGCTTGTTGGATAGACTGCCGTCGGAGGCAAGATCGAAGGCCCATACATTGAGTTGAGCACTTTCGTTGACGTACAGCGTCTTCTCGTCGGGGCTCACTTCAATGCCATTGGTAGTACCCATATCTTCCGCTACCAGCCGTGTTTTGCCGTCGGGTGTTACGTGCCATACCTGCCCAGTACCCTTTTTCCAGTTGGGGTCTGAACAGAAAATATGCCCGGATCGGGTAATCGCCAGGTCGTTGGGTTGGTTCATCCGGGGTTCGTGGGCGAGTATTGTAACATCGCGGGTAGTGAGGTCAGCTTTGAGGACATTATGTCCGGTGAAGTCGGCGATATAGAACGTATTGGCATCGCCAAAGCGGATACCATTGCCGGTACTACCCTTGGGTAAGGTGATAAAAAAACTAGTACGACCGCGTCGGTTGATCTGGGCGATGGTACCATCCTGCGCAAAATTAACCGCGTAGATATTACCATCGGCATCCACTGCCGGTCCTTCACAATTGCTCGTAAATTCACTCACGGCGGTGAAAGTACTACTTGTGATCTGGGCCTGAGCAGTTTGGATAAACGGATAAGTGCCGAGAGTTAAGGCTAGTATAAGTCTGGATAGAGTCATGATTAAATTGTTTTTCAAGGCGGTAATGTACATAAGTTCCCAATTTATTGATTTATCATGACAAGGCAAAAATACGACCTAACTCTTAGCCCAAGGTATAAAAAAAGCCGAAGCATAAGGCTTCGGCGAAGAGGGTAGGTAGTTGGTAAGAGCTACCGGTTGTTGTACATATATATTGTTTCTTTCCATTTAATGGCGCACCCAATGGCTTTGGTTGTGGTAGTTATGACAGGCTTACCGGCAAGCAAATTGGTTACGGCATCATCCACGTAGCGTTTTGTTACGTTGGTCGGATCCTGCGGGTTGTCGTCTACGGTACCGATATACTGGACAACAAACTTACCCCCGGTGTTTTTTAGTACAAACACGTGGGGGGTGCGTGTCGCGCCGAACTCTTTGGCTACGATTTGGGAGTCATCTACCAGGTAGGGGTAAGTATAACCCTTTGATTTGGCTCGTTCCTGCATTTGGTCAAATGTATCATCTTCGTAGGCTATGGGGTCGCTTGGATTAATCGTAACGACGGGATAACCCGCTCCCGCATATTTTTTGTGAAGCTCAACAATCCTGTCCTCATAAGCGCGGGCAAAGGGGCAATGGTTGCAGGTAAATACCACAATCACTCCTTTCTTCGGTGCGTAATCAGAAAGGGCTATCATATTTCCATCGATGTTTTTTAATCGAAAGTTAACTACGGCATCACCTATCTGATACCCATAGGCTGATACTTCGGGGCCTGTGGGGCTAGTGGATGAAACGAGGAGTGACCGGTCGTTGCGAAACGTAGTCGCCATCGTGAGTATACTTCCTATCACCAGTGCTGTTGTCCATACGTATTTCCTCATCGTTTTGTAATCCATATTCATATTACATTTGACGGTTAATATTCCATAAAGTAACTAATCTCGCGGGCAAGCGTCTCATAATCAAGGGTCTTCTCAAAAAAAACTCTTTTCGACCGGGCGGTATTAATGATTAAAGTAGCGGGTAAAGCCCCGCTCCACGTGGGATCTACCCGTTCGATCCAACTGTTAGCATTGGGTTCGTTGAGCAACCACACGGTATTGCTGAGCTTCATCCGCTCTACGAACGGAATGACGCGGTCTTCCATTTCCTTTACAAAATCCATGCTAATCAGTAAAATCCTGACTTTTTGACTGGCGTAATTTCTTGATAATTCCTCAAAGTGAGGGAGTTCCTGAACGCAGGGACGGCACCAAGTAGCCCAAAAATTTACGATATAGGTAGTATCTGATGTTGTTTTAAACAAGGTATCGATCGCCGACCATTTTACTTCCAATACTCCCCCGTGCTGTGGCTTCGCCTCAACAGCGGTGGGAATGGTACTTTCAGTTGGGATATGGAGGGGATCATTTTCTGACAGATTTTCCTGGGAAAAAGCGGGAATAGTAAGCAACGATAAACACAGGAGGAATGCCTTTCTCATGAATGGTTAGTTGACTTTTTGGGGGTAAGTGGCTTCAAGTGAACACTTTTCAAACATCATGCCTGTTTTTAACGTTCATGCAGACAATATACACATTTCTGAGTTGTGAATTATACGGATAATTAAAAAATTTAGGCAACAGTCGTTGTGAATTGTTGCACTTGTGGCTATCTTTGCACCTCATTTCAAAAAAAAGAAGTTAAATCATGTACGCAATCGTAGAAATCGCAGGTCAGCAATTTAAAGTTGAGAAGGGTCGCGAAATCTTCACGCATAGGCTTGAAGGGGACGCGAACGCTGCACTTGTATTCGACAAAGTCCTACTCGTTGATAACGAAGGCACGATTCAGATTGGCGCTCCTGTACTGGAAGGTGCCTCTGTAAACGTAACTATTTTGGAGCACCTAAAAGGCGAGAAGGTGATCATTTTCAAAAAGAAGCGCCGCAAAGGATATCGCGTTAAGAACGGTCACCGTCAGTACCTGACGAAGATTCGTATTGACGAAATCGTTGCCTAATTCTTTTTAGAGTTCGTTTAGTTAAAGAAATTTTAAGTATCAGAATAAAATACTAAGAAAACATGGCACACAAGAAAGGTGTAGGTAGTTCGAAAAACGGTCGTGACTCAATGAGCAAACGCCTTGGCGTTAAACTTTTTGGTGGGCAGGTAGCTAAAGCTGGTAACATCATCATTCGTCAGCGTGGCACGAAGCACAACCCCGGTAAAAACGTTGGTGTTGGACGTGATCACACATTGTTTGCTCTCGTGGATGGTCACGTGGTATTCAAGAAGAAATCCGGCAACAAGTCGTACGTTTCTATTGAGCCCGTAATTGTATCCGTAGTGGCAGAAGCATAGTAGTTGATGCTGCTTTCCTGATCGGAAAAGCAGAAAAAAGTTAAAGCAAAGCTCACCGAATTTTATTCGGCGAGCTTTTTGCTTACTAAACCAATTGAAGGTTTTTGGTGTTCTGTCTCTAGAAATACATTATTGAAACTTCGACATCTAATTATACAACTATGTTGGCTCGTCCCATTTATATCTATACAGAACTTAGTCCCAACCCAAACTCAATGAAATTCGTCCTGAATTTTGAGTTAGTGCCCGACGGACTCTCGTTTGATTATCCCTCACATGCGGCGGCTATGGAGACGGGCAAAGCTTCACCTCTGGCGGCTGACTTGTTTCAGTTTCCACACGTACAGCGGGTGTTTGTTGCCAGTAATTTTATTACGATCACCAAAGACGACGCCAGTACCTGGGAGGAGGTATTGTACGATACCAAGCAGTTTCTGAAAATATATTTTGAAGAAAATCAGCCGGTTTTTGAGCCCAAAACAATTGAAACTAACACGACTATTGTAGAGGTCAATGACACAGAAACGGTGCAAAAAATCAAGACGGTGCTGGATCAGTACGTGCGCCCGGCGGTTGAATCTGACGGTGGTGCAATTAACTTTCATTCGTTTGATGAGGAGTCAGGAACCGTGAAAGTATTGTTGCAAGGCTCCTGCAGCGGTTGTCCGTCTTCTACGCTCACTTTGAAGTCAGGGATAGAAAACCTTTTGACCCGGATGGTTCCCACCGTGAAGACCGTAGTAGCCGAAGGAGTGTAAGGAAAAAACAAAAAGAATAGAAAATAAGTGGGGTACGGTCGTGTAATTTTTACGCGACCGTACCCCACTTATTTATTTGAAGACCAGCTGATTATTTGAAGACTACCTGAAAATAGTGACACTACCACTGCGGTCTTTGATTTCCGGGTGTAGTTTAATGATGTAGTTGTACGTCGCCGAAGGAAGTGCCTCACCATTCCAGCGCCCGTTCCAGGGTTGGGTGTACCCTCTTGAACGAAATATCTCCCGGCCGTAGCGATTAAAAATAATCACTTCACAGGTGGGGTAAGCATTAATGTCTTTAAGTTCCCAGGTATCGTTGACACCGTCACCGTTGGGGGTAAAACCATTGGGAGTTTCGATGATAGGGAATACAGTCACCGTAATATCGCCCTCCGAATAGCAGCCGTTGGCCGTGGAAACCCGCAGACGGTAGGTAGTTGTTTGTTGGGGGGTAGCTACAGGTTCAGGTATTGCGGCGTTGGTAAGCCCATCCAGTGGCGACCATTTATACTCAGCACCGGGCGTTACCGAGCTACGCAGTACCACACTTTCTCCCGCCAGTATTGCCTTATCGTTTCCTACCTGGGCGCGTGGCGCTGTTACTACATTAATGGTTTGACTTCTACTTTTTAAGCAGCCATTTGGAGCATTGTAAACATAGGTAATCAAATGGCTCCCGGTACCCGCCTTTCGGGCATCGAAGGTTGTTCCGTTGATGCCAGTACCCGTAAACGTGCCGCCAGACGGCGAAGCTGACAGAGACAAGCGGGTATTTATCTGTCCACAAAGGGGTGGGATGGAGTCAAACAGAACGGTAGGTACTGCTTTTACCAGAATAGGTACGTAGTCGGAGCGTTGATTACACCCCGTCAGGGTGTCCCGTACCTCTACTGAATATAGCCCCCCGGTTCGTACGCTGCGCGATGCCGATAAAACTCCCGGTAGTTGCGCTTGCTCCTTGTACCAGGTATAGGCAAGGTTGGGGGCCTGACTGACTTGTAGCCGGACGGAATCGCCTTCGCAAAACTCGGAGATAGGGGCGGTCACCAGGGCCTGAGGTCTGGCATTGAGCTTAACATTCACCGTATCGGCAGTTACGCAGCCCGTTGTCAAGTTCGTGGCATTTACAATATAAATGCCCGCAGCGGCGATTTGAGGAATGATATTACCCGTTACACCCGGTAGTGCCTTCCCGTCTTTTTTCCATTTTAAATCCCAGCTATTTCCCCCTACATTGATGGTAAGATCAATGGTAGATCCTTCGCATATCGCGGCTAGGGGGCCCGGAGTTATCTTTACGTCATCGGGACTTCTGAATTTTACGTTGAGGTTTTCGCCCAGCGTACGGGCATTACTGCAGCGGTCGGCAAATGACTTTACCACCGAGTAGGTTCCTTCCTGAGTAATCAGAATATTGGGGCCAATGGCCTTGTCAATATTAGCACCATTGCGTTGCCATTGATAAAACCAGCGGTTATTTACTTCGGCTTTTAATGAGATGGTATCACCCCGGCAGATACCAATTTCAGTCATCGCTTCGCCGTTGGTTACCGAAGTATTCGGAGGAAATAGCGCTTGGGTCAATGATACTGGTGGTGAATTCTCGTCGGAGCAGTCTATTACCAACACCTGATAGTCGCGGTGTACTTCACCGATTTTCTTGCCGTTGCGGTATTCTTCTACCGCTACCCGATAAATAAATAATCCGGTTTGGGTAGGGGTGAGGCTAATGGTGCCCGTATTTTCATTGATGGTTAGCCCAGGGGAGCCGGGAATGGGTGTATCGGTGCTGAATCCCGAGGCCCATTGACTTCGGGGGTAAGGACCCGCGGATGCCGGGGCCAAAGGATCAATACCAAAGGGTGGGCGTGTGCTATTGAAGGGTGTCTCCAAACGATACCTAAGCTTATCGCCGTTGGCATCAGTAGCCCCGGATTCGAACTGGTAGGGGGTATTCCGGCAGACGATTTCGCCATTGGCGGGTTGAAAAACCGGCGAGCTGTTGAGTACAGAAAGGGCAGGAAACTCGGTGTATAGGACCAGCGATGAAGTGCCGGCCGACCGGATATTGAGTATATCGCCGCTACGGCAGCAACGTTCCCAGCTTACGTAGTATCCTTCCGGGTCGTTGTACTGATCGGGGCTGAGACGAATTTCTGCCGAAAACTGAACCACATTCGTTTTGATGTTGCGAGCCTGAGCACAACCGGGATTACTGTATGTCAATGGTTCCTTTTTGATACGCGGCAATAGCAGATCGTTGAGCCTGGCGTTGTCCTTTTTTTGAAAAAAAGATACAGTTAGTTCATTTTGCTCCGCATTCGGATCCGAACTATTCGCGTCGTAGTAAAGTATTACGGTAACCTTGTACAAACCAGCCTGACTTCCCGGGCTTACCATGACATTTCCTCCTACAATATGAGAAGCCTCGGTTAGACCAGCCAGCCCTATTAACCCGATCCACACCAATAAAAAACCTCTCAAAATCTTCATCCTTACATTGCTTGGTTGTAGTGTAACCTTAGAGCAACTTTAATGCCAGTTCGCTCACTAAATCAGATAACTCATAACCATTGTCGAGTGAGGTATAGGGGTATTGGGATGAGAAAAATATAGTTGTAACAGGGCCTGATGGAATTAGTTCATTATCATTAGCCCTAAAAATTTCACACTTTTTAGGGCAATAATTTAAAAATGAATTTTATCTTTGGGAACTAGTATGCAAGCATACTTATTTTTGGATTGGGTTAGTAACTTTGAGCGCCAGAAATACTAATCATTTCCTACAAAATGGATTAATTTACTATTCTACCGACAGAACATAAGCACTTAACTCAACTATGGCACAATATTTCAGCAGACGCAATCTTGACTTCCTCTTACATGAGGTATTTAACGCTACCGAACTTACTCAGTACCCCTATTTTGAGGCACATGACAAAGAGACCTTCGGAATGGTTCTGGATTCAGCTACTCAGATAGCGGATTCCATTATGTATCCGTACTACCGTGAAGTTGATCGGAATCAGCCCGAATTGAAGGATGGAAAGGTTAAAGTGCATCCGCAAATCAGGGAGTACCTGAAAGCGATGGGTGAAGGCGGATTGATTGGAGCCGGGTTTCCTTTTGAAAACGGCGGACAACAATTACCAGAGCTACTTGGTGCCTCCATGGGATTCATATTGATGGCGGCCAACAACGGTATGATGTACACAGGGTTAACCTCCGGTGCCGCCAACCTGATTACTACTTTCGGGTCACAGGAGTTGATTGACAAATACGTAGAGCCCATGCTGAGTGGTAAGTGGCAGGGAACCATGGCCCTTACGGAGCCTCAGGCGGGAAGCTCGCTGTCTGATATCACTACCTCCGCCGAATTACGGGAAGATGGTAGTTACCTGATCAAAGGACAAAAAGTGTTTATCTCCGCCGGTGATCACGACGCGGTCGACAACATTGTACACCTAATGCTGGCCCGGATTAAGGGTGCTCCAAAAGGTACCAAGGGCATTTCCTTGTTTGTAGTACCTAAGTACCGGATCAAGGAGGATGGTAGCTTTGAACACAATGACGTAACCTCAACCGGAATTTATCATAAACTCGGGCAGCGCGGTACACCAGCTATGCACCTTACCATGGGTGAAGCCGATGATTGCCAGGGATGGCTGGTAGGAGAGCCTAATCGTGGGCTGAACTACATGTTTCGGATGATGAACGAAGCCCGGATTGGAGTAGGTATGACCGGAGCTGCTATTGCGTCCGCCGCTTATTATGCATCCCTTGAATACGCCAAAGAACGCCCGCAGAGCCGCCGATTAAACGAAAAAAATCATCTGGATAGTCCGCAAACTATGATCATCAATCACCCTGATGTGATGCGGATGTTACTGTTTCAGAAATCCGTGGTGGAAGGTTCCCTCTCCTTGTTGATGGAAAGCGCTCGGTTGTCTGACCTCGTGCGGGTGACCGAAGGCGAGGAAAAAGAAAACTACGAGCTACTGCTCGACCTGCTGACGCCGGTAGCCAAGACATTCCCGACCGAAATGGGAATTCGTTCGGTAAGCGAAGGCTTACAGGTACTGGGTGGTTACGGCTTTACGGAAGACTTTCCCTTGGAGCAAATGCACCGGGATATCCGGATTACCTCCATCTACGAAGGTACCACGGGCATACAGTCGCAGGATTTGCTGGGACGTAAAATGACAATCAAAGGAGGCAAAGCACCACAGTTGCTATTTGCCGAAATCAATAAGACGCTGAGCGAAGCCGATACGCATGAGTCGTTGAAGCCCTACGCCGACATGCTGCGCAAGGAGCTAATGCGGGTGCAGGACGTGACGTCTAGCTTGCTTCCTCATGCCATGCAGGGTGATTATGAGCGGTTTCTGATGGACGCCACGTTGTATATGGAAATGTTTAGCATTGTGACCATTGCCTGGCAGTGGTTGAAGCAAGGAGTAGTTGCCCAAAAAGCCTTGTTAACTCAATCAGGAGCTGATGGCGAAACTGCTTTCTATGAAAGTAAACTGCATACGATGAAGTACTATTTCCACTATGAAGTGCCCAAGACCAAAGGGTTGGCTACACGCCTGAAAGACACGGAAATACTAACCATCACAACAGATAAAGAACTGGTACTTTAACCCAACGCTCTTTTTCTTAACTTAAACAAACAAGTCAACAACAACTGGAAACCAAAGTAAGTAGAGAATAAGCCCCGCCTGTGGCGGGGCTTTATTTTTACTGGACTACCAGTTTCAGCACTTTTGCCTTGGTTCTTACCTTCAACCATTCCTCTATGCGTTTTACCTCAGAGTTTGAGGGACGACGTATGAATCTGGCGTAGGCCAGGAATATGGTATCTGTTTTGCCTTCCTGTAAATTATGAATGGGTGTATACATCAAAGAGAACTCAGTAACATTGGCGTGTTCTACCTTCAGCTCTTTGCTAATATCTCCCGACTCTGACTCTTGTGACCGGTATCGGATCACTTCCTTTTCCAGCATTGTAATTTGGTCATCCTTATCTTTGATGACCTCTTCATTCTTTTTGTATAAATCTTCCAAAATCCCCGTCCGAAGCTGTTGATTAAACATTGCCAGGGTATTTGAATTAACTTCGTTATAATTCTGCCGAATGATGAGCTGAGTACGGGAAAGCCCATATTGGGATAGTTTCTGGCTGGCGGCAATCATCTGGGTACTATCGATCGTTTGCCCGATACACGTGACAATAATGCGGGAAGTATCGGGACGAAATACCAGCTGTTGGTTGATTACCTGAGTGGCCGGATAGCTCATTTCACGTTCCAAAAACGTACGGGCATTACGTTCGAAGATACTTTTTTGTACTACGTTGTAGGCAATAAAAATACTCGGAATCATGGTAGCTATTACCAACATTCCAATCCATATTTTTACGCGACGAGCGGTTTTTTCATCCACATATTGCTTCGGCTTGTAGCGCAGGTATCTGACGATCAACACCGTAGAAAAGGCAATAAAGACGCTGTTGATTGAGAATAAATAGAAGGCACCGAAGAAGTAGTTCCACTGAGCCGTAGCCAAGCCGTAGCCTGCTGTACAGAGTGGGGGCATCAGGGCCGTGGCGATTGCTACACCGGGAATAGCGTTACTTTTTTCCTTTCTGGAGCCGGCAATAATTCCGGCAAAGCCACCAAATAGTGCGATCAATACATCCCATAGGGTAGGGGCGGTACGCGCTAATATCTCGGTTTGGGCGTCGCTAAGTGGAGTTATAAGAAAGTATACGGTAGAGGTAATTACACTGATTACAACCGCAATAGCAAGGTTGATCAGCGCCCGGCGAATAAGTTGAAGATCAAAAATTCCAATACCTAAACCAATACCGATGATAGGGCCCATCAAGGGAGAGATGAGCATGGCTCCGATAATCACAGCCGTGGAGTTAACATTGAGGCCGATGGAGGCAATAAAAATCGCACAGATTAAAATCCACAGGTTAGTGCCACGGAATTCGACTCCTTTCTTTATCTCCTCGATGGTGCAATCTTCGTCGGCTTTTCCCTCTTCAAGGTTAAAAATATGAGTTAAAAAGCCTTTGACTTGGCGAACAAACTCCGGTGTATGGAAGGGCTGAGGGGTTGTCTTCATCAGAATTTGGTAATAAAAAACCTGGGGTCAAAGATAAATGGATATATTTGATTAACTAAAAAGTAACACCCTAAGTATAATCTAACCTCGCCATCTTAACATGGATTTGTTTACCGTCATTGCCTTACTCACTACTATCTGCGCTTTATTTGCCTACGTTAATTTTCGGTATGTCAAGCTACCTACTACCATTGGGCTGATGCTGATTGCCCTATTGTCCTCTATCGCAATCATCATTGTCGGTCAGTTTAATCCGGCGGTATTGGAGGGTGTAGAAGGGCTGATTAGCCAGATTGACTTCCCTCAGGTCCTGCTGGAAGTAATGCTTAGTTTCCTCCTCTTTGCGGGGGCTCTGCACACCGATATGGATCTGATGCGGGAGCAAAAGTGGAGTATTCTGAGCTTTGCTACCGTCGGGGTACTTATGTCTACCTTTCTGATCGGGGGCTTATTTTATGTGGTTTTACCGCTGATCGGCTTAGGGATCCCGTTCATTCACTGCCTGCTTCTCGGCGCGCTAATTTCACCAACGGATCCTATTGCGGTACTTGGAATCTTGAAGGAAGCCAAAGTTCCTAAAAACCTGGAAATTGTAATTACCGGGGAATCGCTGTTTAACGATGGAGTAGGGGTAGTGATTTTTCTCACCATATTACAAATTGCTACGTTGGGACCGACAGAAGTTACTCCGGCCGAGATTACTTTGTTGTTTGCCGAGGAAGTGGGCGGAGGGTTAATTTTGGGGATTGTTCTTGGATATATCACCTATAAACTCATGAAGTCCATTGATCACTACCAGACGGAGGTATTACTATCATTAGCGCTGGTCATGGGAGGCTACTCGTTAGCTTCTGCTCTTCATTTTTCGGGTCCATTGGCCGTAGTGGTAGCCGGTTTGTTTATTGGCAACAAGGGGCGTTCCGAGGCGATGTCGAGCGAGACCGTCGAGTACCTCGATAAGTTCTGGGAATTAATTGATGAGTCGCTTAACGCCTTGTTGTTTGTCCTCATCGGCTTGGAAATGGTTGTCGTAGAGTTTTTGAATGACTACTGGATTGCCGGTTTGATTGGCATTTGTATAGCGCTATCGGCTCGTTTTGTATCGGTTTATATTCCAATTCTGGCCTTGCGGCGCTCAGTAAACTTCATGCCCCGAACACCCATGATTATGACCTGGGGAGGGTTGCGGGGCGGTATATCCATTGCCCTGGCCTTATCGCTCACCGCGGATATGAACAAGGATCTGATATTATCAATTACGTACTGTATTGTTATTTTCTCCATCCTGATTCAGGGGCTGAGCCTGGGCACTATGGTGAAGAAAGTAAAGTTAAAATACGGACTGTAATGCAGAAAAGGGCGAAAGAGCTATCCTTCGCCCCCTTGAATACGTGTTGTATTGGCTAGAACAAGAAACTAAATCCAGCTCCCAGATTTAAGATTCCAGTAGGTTGGTGGGACTGCACAGGTTCCTGCGAGACCTGACGACCGATCTGAATTTCTTGCATTAGGTTATCATATTTCAGGTCGGCCGTAATGTATTGGGCCGACGCATGAAGAGCCAGCCAACGGTTTACTTTGTAACGCGTGGTAAATCCTGCTCCTGCCGCCAGAGCATTGGTAGTTTGGGAAGGAGTAGTGTAGGTAAGAGGCATTCGTAAAAACTCGGTGGATAATTCCATCCGTGAACTCGTTGCCTGGGCATAGCCTCCGGTAAGCTGAAAGTCAAATATAAAACGACCCATCGGAACCGTGAGCAGCGGCCCTACCATCAGGGTTTGAAGCGTACAATTAGTTGCATTACTTTTCCAGTAACTGGATTCCAGATTCCCGGAAACTGATTTCAGAAGCGCGTCTTGTCGAATGGTATTGGAAACGAACGAGTAGCTGCCTACCATCCCTAGCCTTCTGCCGAGTCGGTACCCAAGAGAAACCTGAGCCGACTGGCCACCTCCCATGAGTTTTTGAGTATTTTTGCCGAAGGGTGAAGCCACGGGTACACTATAACCAGCGGTAACACTAACAAAACCTTTATGAGTCAACGTGGATAAAATGAAGGTTTGTTGTGCCGATACGTTGCCTGCTAACAGGCCGACGAGTCCTAATAAAAGTAAAAAACGTTTCATAGTTATAATGCTTTATGGGTTCCAGTTGTATCATACATAACAACTACCGTGCCAAAAATGTAATTAATTAGTAATGAGAGAATTAGTTAAGAGGTTTCTCGTGGAGATCAGGAAGGAACAATGCCTGCCTTCCGACTATTTTCCGGGCGGAATACTCCCAGCCTTTCGTTCAAATGAGTTGGTAGGTTACAGGCGTCCGGACACGACCATTTTCTTTTCGGCTATCAGCTGTTTTACGCTACAATCGCTGCTGCCCCAGCTGGACGCTGAAAGTCGGGATGTTGCTGAGACCATCATGGATCAGATCAAGATGCACTACGGTGAGTTTCAAAATAAAGATGGGTTAAAAACGTATAATTTCTGGCAAACCAGACCCTCCCGCCATTTCCCCAACGGGTACCTATTGGGCAATTTTGAGCATTTTAGAATTCCTGACGATGTAGATGATACTTCATTTATTTACTTGACTAGTAATCCTACGGAAGAAGAGTTATCTTGGTTGAAGCAAAAACTAGTACGACATGCGAACGGGACCCAGCAATGGATCAGAAATACGTACCCGGAGTACCGTACTTTGCGGGCGTATTCCACTTGGTTTGGAAAAAATATGTACGTGGAGTTTGACGCGTGCGTGTTGAGCAACGTACTGTATTACATTTTTGCGTATGATTTACCGCGCAACCGACACGATCGGGATAGTCTGAGCTACATTAGATCGATAATAGAAACGGATCGTTACCGTACTGAGCCCTTCCGCTGCGCTCATCAGTACCCACGTACGTCACTCATTATTTATCATGTTGCCAGGCTCATCGCTGCTTTTGACCCAGAAGAGTTGCGGCCCATTAAATCGAAGCTATTGGAAGATGCCGGGGCACTGTTTGATGGGGAGACTCACCCTATGTACCGCGTACTGTTAGCCACCTCGCTGTTGCGGCTAGGCCAGGTACCAGAGCGAATAGCAACAGAAGCCTTTGAAGAAAAGGACTTCAAAGGCTTCTACTTCTTTATTGCCGGACTATTGACGGCCTACGAGCACCCATTGTTGTACAGATTGGCTCCCGGAAAGTTGTTCCATATGCACTGGACGTGCCGGGCGCATTGTTGGACGCTGTTGGTAGAATACGAAGTACTCTATCAGGAAGCTTTGAGCCGGAAACAATTGGACAAAAGGTAGGCGTTATTGATCCATAGCCCAGTCAGTAGCTGATCTGATGAAGGTTTCCACCATGTCCGTAACCGAATAGTCCTCTGACTCATCAAGATCCGCCAGATCAGAAAGGGGTAAAATGGCACCTTTCCAGGATTCACTGACTTCCCACCTCCCGGCATCAAGGGTAGGTACGTTTTCATAATTGAGGGTTCCTTTCTGTGCATAGCCAGAAAAATAGAGGTAGGGACTACCGGCCATAGGATCTTCCATCGCCAGTCCATACCCAATTCCAATCCGATCGTTAGGAATAAAATAAATGCCGGTATCGAAGTGATGAGGCCAGATGCGAACCTCCGCTTGCTGTTGTAGGTGTCCCAAAAGCCAGCCGCAGGTATCGTTGGCAATGCTCCGATAAAACTTCCACTCGGCGAGTCCATCGTCAATCAACACATCTACTGGTTCGTGGGCAATGGGGTAGTCGGGTATTTCAAAATGTAGCTTTTCCGAAAATCCCTCTGCATTAATTCCCAGTTTTTTAATCTGCCTCGCCAGGGTAGCTTCTATTTCTGCGTAGCTCATTCCGATTGTCTCTGCTTCAAAAAGTACGTGCATTGACGCGTCGAGCCATTCGAAATAAAGGGTATCTAAGTTTAGACTTACTAGGACCTTTCCCTTTGGACTATCGATCCAACGACCCAGTAACCGACTCCCCAACGAGTCAAAATATACATTGGTGTGGCTCTCATCTTCCTTTTTAGGGACGAAAGTATGCCCGACTTTCGCAATCAGCTGACTCAGCAAATGGAGACGGATATCGGTATCATTGTACTCCTGCATAGGGTATCCCGGTTAGTTGGTGAATCTCGTAATTGAAGGTACTAAGATCGTTGAAGTTAAACTTCTTTACATCATCATGGCCGCAGGCACGCGCTACCACTTTCATGAGATCATTGGTTGCCGTAAAAAAGTTGCAGAGCTGCTTGGCCGAAGAATCAATGATTAGCCGCTGCCGGAGGCTTTCCTTTTGCGTTGCGATTCCTACCGGACAGTTGTTGGTATGACAGGCTCGCATGCCAAGGCAACCAATCGCTTGCAGAGCCGAGTTCGCCACGGCTACGGCATTGGCTCCCAGCATGAGGGCTTTGGCAAAATCTTCGGCTACCCGCAAACCTCCGGTGATGATGAGACTCACATCGGTGGCCCCCACCTTGTCTAGGTGTTTTCTGGCTCTTGCCAGGGCAGGAATGGTAGGGATGTTGATATTATTCCGAAGAATACTGGGAGCAGATCCCGTACCGCCACCCCGACCATCGAGTATTATATAGTCGACTCCTACGCGCAGGGCAAAATCAATGTCGGCTTCAATGTGGCTGGCTGCGATCTTAAAACCAACGGGGATTCCTCCGGTTTTCTCCCGAACCTCAGTAGCAAATGCTTTAAAATCTTCGGCGGTAATCAAATCAGGAAAAGCGGCCGGAGATATGGCGGTTTCGCCCTCCTGTAAGCCCCGCGCTTCGGCAATTTCTTTGTTGACTTTTATACCGGGTAAATGTCCGCCCGTTCCGGTTTTGGCTCCTTGTCCACCCTTGAAGTGAAACGCCTGAACTTTCATGACCTTATCCCACGAAAAGCCAAACTTAGCCGAAGCCAACTCATAAAAGTAGTGGGAGTTATTTTCTTGCTCCTTCGAAAGCATACCACCTTCACCGCTGCAAATGCCCGTACCGGCCAGTTCTGCCCCTTTGGATAGTGCAATTTTTGCTTCTCGGGAAAGTGCCCCGAAGCTCATGTCCGAAACAAACAACGGCAAGGCCAATTCCAGCGGTTTTTTTGCCTTTGGACCAATCACGGTTCGGGTAGTGACCTCCGTCTCGTCGAGTAAAGGCCGACTTGCGAGTTGGGCCGGTAAAAACTGAATATCTTCCCATTTTGGTAAGGTGTTTCTGTCCACGCCCATGGCTTCCGAAGGCCCATGTTTTCCTACCTTAGATAACCCGTTCTTGGCTAATTGCTTGATATAACCGGTATACGGTTCCGTATCTTCGGGATGGGTATCGGCGTACTGTCCTAGGTAGGCGTCCCGGGCGAATGGCTGAGGATGCACTTTCAGGAACTCCGTAATTTCTTCTTCATCGATATAGACGGTGCCCTCTTTAATCGTGGTGGAGAATTTTTGTAGGGCTTCTTTATTGCTGTAAGCACTGACCCCCGTATCATAGCGGTAATCCCACCCGTGTAGTCCACAGATCAGATTTTCGCCTTCCATGTGTCCATCGGCCATCAATGCGCCCCGGTGGAGGCATCGACCGTACAGGGCGGATACTTGATCGTCGTATTTAATGACCACGAGGTCCAGGTTGTTAATCAGAAAGTGGGTTGGTGTTTTTTCGGAGAGTTCTTCAAATGGGCAGAGTTTAATAGGTTGTTTCATAAAATGTATGGTTTAGGAGTAAGCTTTGTGATTGAATACTATCGGAACCAAAAATTTCATGCCATCCGGTAAGCCCGACGTTGCCAGAATGATGGTGGGAAGAGGATTGCCTAAGGTGAGTAAGTATTTCTTGTCATCCACTGCCTGGCTCGGACGCAATTAAATAAATGCAGTTGTTACAAAAACTTGTGGGGAAAGCTCCTTACGCTAGTTTTGAAGCACGATTTACGCTTTCGGCAGACTAAAAAAGAATTAATTTAGCGATTATTTAGACAGTAGAGTGGGTTTGACTGGAAACTCGGAGGAGTAAGATCGAGTTGAATTGACTCGTGGGGTGCGAGGATGTTAGCGGTTCATTAGTAGCTCTTTGTGCTTAAAATTTCGTTCTGCATGACTCTTCCGAAGAAGAAGTCTGCATTGTTAATTTAGTGACATTGTTAGATAATTAATTAAATCTTTACAAAAGGCTAACGGCCGGGCGGTGTTCCGCTATAAGCTATTAGTTGACAGCTATTTATGGAAAAAGAATTCAACCAATTACCCGAGCGTCGTCAGGAACAGCTGATGGCTTTTGATCGCCTGTTGACCATTATGGACGAGCTACGGGAAAAATGCCCCTGGGATCGGAAGCAGACCTTAGAAAGTCTCCGTCATCTGACCATTGAAGAAACTTACGAGCTATCGGATGCCATTCTGGAAAACGATATGCCCGAGATCAGGAAAGAACTGGGAGATTTGCTCCTGCACATGGTTTTCTACGCTAAAATAGGCTCCGAAACCAACCATTTTGATATTGCCGATGTATTGCACGGAATCAGTGAAAAATTGATCAGCCGACACCCGCATATCTATGGTGATGCCGATGGTAATGTTGTGGCGGCGGATACGGAGGAGCAAGTGAAGCAAAACTGGGAGCAACTGAAACTGAAAGAAGGCAACCGCTCGGTGCTGTCGGGTGTACCGCAGTCGTTACCGGCGTTGGTAAAGGCCATGCGTATTCAGGAAAAAGCACGTGGTGCCGGATTTGATTGGGACGAAAAGAGTCAGGTGTGGGAGAAGGTAGAAGAGGAAATGCAGGAATTTAAGGAGCATTATAATGCCGAGACCAACGAAGTAATTGATGAGAAAGAAGCCGAAGCGGAGTTTGGTGATTTGCTATTCTCCCTCGTAAACTACGCTCGATTCGTAAAGCTGAACCCCGAAACCGCCCTCGAAAGAACCAATAAGAAATTTATCAAGCGTTTTCAATTCATGGAAGAGCACGCCGGCGCGGATGGGAAGGCGCTGCACGAAATGACACTAAATGAAATGGATATTTATTGGAATCGTGCTAAAATGGAGGTAAAGAACTAGGTATGTCGTCACACCATATTGTACGCGAAAAACAGGAACCTGCTCTGATCATTGCCAACGGAGAAGCCTGTGACGATGAGTTGCTGGGTCAGCTATTGGAATGGAGCCCGTTTGTGGTAGCGTTGGACAACGCTATTTATCGGGTACTCGACCGGGGTGTAATGGTCGACGTTTGGATGGGTGATTTTGATGATGAGCACGACTTTGATGCTATTCGTGAGCGACAGCAACCCTTAGAAATTGTACCTACCCCTGATCAGGACAAAACGGATTTAGAAAAAGCCATTGATTTTTTGGTTGACCGCGGATTTCCGGCGGCTAATATTGTGTGGGCTACGGGCCGCCGGGCTGATCATGCGATTACGAATATGACGAACATGGTGCGGTACAAGACAGACATCCGATTGGTGATGTATGACAATAATTCAAAAATATTCCCGCTCGTGGATACTTTTGAAAAGTGGTATACCGCCGGAACGCCCATTTCTTTGATTCCGGTAGGGGAGGTGAGCGGTATTACCACGAGTGGATTGAAGTATAATCTCCAAGAAGAAACGCTGACGTTGGGTCATCGCTCCGGCAATAGCAACGAAGCCGCGCAGGACGGGTTTGTTCGGATCACGGCCCGGAAAGGTGACCTTCTGATTATGGAGTGTTGGGATTTGTAGCCTAAAATCCGAGCATTCGAATTAGTGGTTGAAGCTTGGTACTGATGTCCATTTGTGGTAAGAGGTGAAGCCACGAGAAAAGTACAGTAGTAATCCCAAGACGATAAAACGTTTTGGGATTTTTTATTCCCGGAATAATCAAAAGTAAAAACCACCCAATAAATAAGAAAGTGAAAGGAGATAAAAGCCGATACGTAGGCTCATCAAAGGGGCTCAGTAACCGCGCAAAAAACAAGAACATGAGGTAGGTAATTGTTGTCATTAAGAGATAGTGTACTGATTGATCCAGTTTAGATTTTTGAAATCTAACTAGCCTGAAAAACAGAATAAAAGTAAACGCTTGCAGGGGTATAGCTACCCAAAATGCCAAGTCAAAATAATGAAAATCTGTGTCCCGGAACAGAAAAGCTTCGTTGAGTAGCCCTTTGGTAAAAGAAACACAATTATGCCACAGCGATTTCTGACCTTCAAACCTGGTATCTCCCAGTAATTCGCCGCTCTGTAAGAAGTTGACTCCTGTGTATAGTGCAAAAAATGTAATCCACCCCGCTGCATAAAGGATTTGAATTTTTGCGGTGGTTCTATGCTTTTTGAAAAGATTATAAATACCTAGGACTAGACTAAGCGGTATGATAAAAACTCCCGCGTACCGAACGAGGATAAGCGCTGTACCAAGTAGGAAGATCGTCCAATAGTGTTTGGGTAAATTGAAGAAGCAATAGGTCCAGGCGAATAAAATAGTAAGGAAAAGTGGCTCTGACCAGGTATGAGCCCAAAGTTTCACAAATTGTCCTAGTAGTAAAATACAACCAAGCAACAGGGCCTTATTGGGTTTGAACCAACGATTCATCAGGAGTAGTAGAACGGCCGATGCAAGTAGGTTTACTACTTTGGAAGCCCACAATACACTCAGCCCGGTGAGGAAAGAAATTAGGGAGATTGAGGCAGGATACCCCATGGGGAAAATACTATTCCATACGAGTCGACCATTTTCAGTAAATCGGTGCCCGTTTCCTTGCAGGATATTTGTGGCAGATTCAAGGTAATAGCCCGAATCTACCGTGGTGAAGTGGTTAGGGTTTAGGTAGGCTAAGGAAAGGACAAGTACACATTGCAAAAGCCAAATGAGGAAGAGGTAAATCTTTGGTGTACTCATCGGTTCATGGGCTAAGGATGATCCGTCCACTTCCGGCACCCATGTCATTCCATTCGCCTCCTTGCAGTGTCATCTTGTAAAGATAGAGTCCGGGGGCTATTTCTACCGGAAACCAAAATGTTTCATTCGTACCCAAGTGTGGTTCTAGTTGCAGAGTTTTGACCAGCTTTCCGTCTAAACTAAATAGCTGAATAATCCAATTCTCTGGGGCTATTTTCCCTTCCAGTTTAAGCTCAAATTTGACCCAATAACGAGCCGGGTTGGGCGAGGCAGTCGCCCTGATTACTCGGGGAATATCCGTCACCCGAAAACGAATCTGATAGGGAGCGGCGGCATTTTGTGCTACATCTTTACCTTCCACCGTGAGACGATAGGTGCCGGTAGACAGGGTAGGTAAGGCTAGCTCTAAGTTGAACTCAGATGTAGGTATTCTGCTCCATTGTGCGTTCTCCAAACCGATTCTAATGTCAGAACATCCATTGCAATCAGCCAGGAGACGTACCTTTAGGTCCGTCGTGTCAGAGCGGAGCAGGTAGGGGTTATCGTCCCGCAGTTTTATCTGAATGGTTGGTTGGGGAGATACTACGTCCAGGTCACGAAGTCTCTGGTTTTCGATCGTGACATCCAGTACCGGAGGCACCCGATCGGGCAATACTTCATACCGTAATTCTACCCTGTTATTGCCGTAGAATTCTTCGGGTAGTTGGCTAGCATTGAAGTAAATTACTGCCCGGTTTTGCCCTGCTTTCCGGAGGGTACTCGTATTGAATTGAAAGGTGTAGGTACTTTGGGCTTCGAGCGGGAGAATCTTAAATCGTAAAATAGTAGAGTACCTTTCACCGGTTGCCTGCACTAGTACTTCTATCGAGTCTTGAAAAGCGACGGAAGCGATATTTTCAAAAGTAATAGTAGCAGTAAACATGCCCCCTTCCTCTACCTTCTTGGGGTAGGAGGTAAGTATTGAAGCCACTCCTTCGGGTAGGGAAGTATAAGGTGTAATATTTGTTTTATCATATTGAAACCTTCGGACTGTCACCGCAGAATCACCTACGATGTACACTCGCCAATAGAGTGTTTGGGGACCAGTATTCGTTAGTTGAAGCAGCTTTTTGACCAAAATAGTCGAAGCCACCACGGTATCGCGCTTGGTATCGTGGGCAAACATCAGATCATTGGATTGTTCAAAAACTACCCGCTGCCCAACCCGACCGGCAGGTACCTGAGCGATCAGTTCAATCGTTGGGGAGTTTACTATGGCTTTGTCCGCCGGAAGTAGTGGAATAACTCCGCCTTCACTGATTCTGATGGTCTGCGTGAGGCTATTATTGGTTTCGTCCTCCTCGTGGACTTCGTTCGTCGGATCAATCACAAACTCCCACGACTCCTCTCCGGCCTGACGGCTCCCGTTGGGCAGGGTGATACGGAGTGAGTCCGTAAAGGGTACTGCTTTCCGGGTTAGAGAATAGTTGGCGAGTACTTGCGCACCGTCTTTTCTTTGGATGCTGATGGAGTAAGTACCCCCTGTAAAACGTCCGTAATTCGCTATTTCGGCGCTGATTCTGAGTGAATCATCCCAGGTAGTAATGGTAGCTCCACCAGAAGTGTTGGTTATTCTCACGCTGGGTATTTTCCAGGTATAGTCTGGCTTGGTGGCCGGAAAAATAACGACCGCCGGGTCGCCCTGTAAATTCATTTGCTGGGCGGTCGCCCGATCGCTCAAGCCTTTATTTAGCCTCACATACCGCCTAATTCCTTCGCGCATGATATCCCCAAACGGACGACTGGTAAAGGCCGGATCGGCCAGTACTTCGTAAAAGCTGCTGCTGTACCTATACATGCCCGCCTGCAGCCCATTGTGGGTGTGGGCCAAAAACAGAATAGCCCCCCGGTTGGGAGTTAATATCCAATCGGTACTGATGGGGGGAGGGCCAAAGTAAAAATTGCCCAAAGCGCACCCATTAACCAGTACGGCCGGGTAGCGGCCCTGATTGCGGTAACCCAACGCATTATTGGAAGCAAACCCGATATCAATATCCGTGATATTGAGGCTCGAATGGCCGAATAGCGTCATCAAAGCCACCCCTCCGTTGATCTGGGATGCAATGTCAAATCGTTCCACGGGTTCGTCAGTTTGTTTTGAGAGGGTTCTGATGCTCGGGCCGACGCTTGATGGATTGAGCGTAGCGGCAAACTGGTCAATAAAGTTGCGATAGGTAATGAGCTCTCTGGACGATCTCCCGCCACTGAGGTGAAGAATATTTTTTCGCCAGGGAGCAACCAGATTTACTGCTTCGTGCTGTTTTATCTTCTGTAAATAATCCCAGACGTTCTGGGAAGTATAGGCATTGAGTCGCCCGATGGGTACTATAGGTACGTTCGGGTTGAGTGGGTCTAATCCCATACCCAAGGCAATGTCGGAGTCGGGCCAACCGGCACTAGGTACCATGTCTTCGTCACGGGCGGTGGTCCTTTGCCGCACAATTTGGGGGGAGCGAGAGCGCCCGATCAGAAAAGTGAAGCGTAGAGAACCACGGTCGTGGAGCCATTGCATAAGCTTTCGGGTACCGTGCGGACCTGGTTCTCCGTAATTAAACTGATCGGCTACCTCAGCCATATTCATCACCAACGGAACGTAACTGCCCCCTTGCGTAGATGCCCGGTAGGTAGCATAGTCAGCCACGGGATCAACGCTGCTTTGCACCGCCTTTCGTACCAGTGGATGGGTAATAATGAGGTAGTTAGTGCGTATAGTGTCAATCGTGCGAAAACGCATGGACCGGATGTTAGTAACGGATAAGGGGTTCTTGACTACCAGTAGTTTATGAGTACCTACGGGTGAAATCGTACTTTCCCCTCCTTTAATAATAGGTACTAATTGTTGGGGGAGCGAAGGGTTTGACACATCAAACCACCGCAGATCAGTGGTGGTATCAACGCGAAGACTTGTTTCTTTGGGAGGGTACAGGATCTTTTGATTTACAATCCCAGCGAACTGAATTTTCTGGGGATAGGTCCAACGAGCGTAGGAGGCGGAAAACGAGGTATTTGTTAGGTTTTTGTAGGCGATCGTGATCGAGTCATTGCTGCTGAGATCACCCGGTAGCAGGGTTGCCCTAAATTGGGCGGTTGCGTAATCATCCCATTGTATTCCTCCCAGTTTACGGCTTTGTTTAGTACTATTTCCAACCCATACTTCTACCTGATGCGGACCGGCGTAACGCCCCACGAACAGTATTTCAATACTTGCCTCATCCATACGCCCTCTGACAGGGTCAAGGGCCTGTATGCCGGTAATGCCCCATTGGTTAGTACCAATGGTTGGGCCGGTCCAGCCTTCTCCTACATCGTAGGGCGTGAGGATGTACCCATCGTCGTACCAGGCACCCAAAGGGTAGATAGCCCCAGCCGGATACTCGCGGGTGAATACGTGAAGTACTTGCTCCTGATGGTAGGTTGCGGTAGCAGAGAGTGATGGTGAAGCAACCTGACGGATCCGTTTTCCTTTGATAGTAGTAATCGTGGGAGACCAGGTGAGAAAATAAATGGCAGTATCAGAGTAGAGACTATAGTGCGGATGAGGCATTAGTCCTCGTGAATCATAGAGTAGAGTATCGAGGTACCCGTCATTTCGTTCCCCATAAAACTCGATATAATCAGACGAGTTCAGGCTTCCATCTTCTTCTCCCCGTACATAAATAGATACCTCCTGCCCCCGCCGGAAAAGCCGTAGCGATTGGGCCGTAAGGGTCGAAATATCCATGCCTTGCTTTTGTAGATCGGAGGCGTTTAGTCGGTACCAACCGGTTTCGGTTATTCCCAGCCGGAGATACTGTTGCTCAGGATTAACCCACTCATTGCCGTAGATGGTTTGAGCATGGAGAGGCAGTAGGGGTAGTACTGTGAGCAGCGCTAGGTAGATATAATTCATGAGGATACAGTCTCGACTTTCAACTTGGTGATACACTCTGTTAGTAGAAAATTAAACTTACAGTTTAATTTTGCGGCTCACTGTAAACCGCTTTCATCGGACTTGGATTTGTTAATTTAAACAAAGAAGGGATAAACAGGGAAGAAAACATACTGATCATAAAAATAATGGCCTTGGTAAACCGACATTAATTTCTGGTAAGACGTTATGCTAAATTTCAAAATTCTTAGTTCATAGCCCAATTGTAATTAGAAAGTGGCCTGATTATTGCTGTTTTACGGCCCGTAAAACCAACTATTTTTTTTGGAGAGAGCAAAGGTCATTTTTTACAACCAACTAAGGAACGTTTAAAAAATAAGGTGGTGTTAAATAAGTAACTGATGTTACGCAAAGCTATTGTGTGAACTAAAAGAAGGGAATTAAATTTGGTTGATGCAAACAGACCTTGATCTATCTACTGATTATTTGATCAGTTCCCTGGGTCAAACCAGTGCCACTGTCTTGTCAGCTCTGCTT
>JBDNFP010000410.1:0-14902 GCA_041689775.1 Spirosomataceae bacterium | reverse complement strand
GGGCTTAACGGCCTTCGATCGGACGGGCGCCCCCGAACGGGCGGCAGTTGGCCTGTTACGCCGGGGTGGCCCGCTTTGAACATAGTTCGGGCAGCAGCGTGAGAGGTAAAACCAGCACCAGTCACCTGGCCAACAAGAAGACGAAGGCCCTGCTGAGCAACGCCGCCGCCTCGGCCGTCCAGCACGACCCGCAACTTAGGGCCTATTATCACAGGAAGCTCGATGAGGGTAAGGACAAGATGGTGGTTCTCAATGCCGTAAGGGCCAAGTTGATCAACCGCGTGTTCGCCACCGTCAGCCGGGGGACGCCCTATGTGCCAATCGCTCAGTACAAGCAAGCCGTATAATCGAGAATCTTGGAAAATTAATATCATTAAACACTTGGTTTTATCTTAGAATTCCGTGCCGACTTACTTATGATCTACTTGGCTTTGTAACCGGAATGGATTCATCCAATGCAAAACGCAATCGCAGCGGCGAACCGTCAGGATTTAGGCATAAGTACCTTAAAATAAGTAGTTCAACTTAATTAGTTATTATTAAATGGGCTAAAATTGATATTCAAGTTGATTCCAATAGTAGCCATGCACCTATTGACAGCATATAGCAATGAGTCTTTTTCAAGATAGTCTTCTGGCACTATCCACTCCCCTTTCAATTTACGCCACCTAGTTTCTGCTATGTTTAAGTGAGGAGAATAGCAGGGCAAGAAAAAAATAAAAAGTCCTCTTTTTTCCCAAACAGAAAGGTTTTGATTCACTAATTTAGATTTATGAACACGGGCATTATCTAATACGGTGGATTCAAGTAATAAATGCAACACCCTGGTTATTTAGGGTAGCGCTTTGAAAGACTTCATCGGGTGATCTGTACCCGAATCTCTTCCTGGGCCTTTGGTTTAAAATGTCCACAACTTCGTTAACTCTCTGCTCGGTGATCTGGTCAAAATTCATTCCTTTCGGAAAGTATTGCCTGACCAGCCCGTCGCAACGGCGATCCGATCAAATTTTCATTCGAGCCCCTCTCCCAGCTATGATATGGCTTGGCAAAATAGCAATCTACCTCCAGTAGATCAGCCACCTTTTGATGACAAGCGAATTCCTTTCGGCCCGGGCCGCCCCGCATGTCAGTCGTCACCGTGTGAAGAAGTGGTTTCCACTCAGCCAGCAGCTCGACTGCCTTGGCCTGCACCAGGGCCGCTCCCTTACTTTCGAGGAGGGCCATTTTCAGCATCCCCGTGGCGCGGTCATTGATCGTCAGCAGCACGCCGCTATGGCCTTGGCCGATGACCAAATCCATCTCCGGATCGCGAACTCGCTGCTTCTCCTCAACGACGGACAGAGGTTGCTCGATGTCCACCCTGCCCACGATTTGGCCCCTTTTACCCTTCGAGTCGCCCCTTTTGGCATATCGCTTGCCCTTGGTGCGCACATGACGGTATAGTTTTCCGCCCTGCTTCTTGTCGTCCCAGACGAACTTATAGATACGCTCGTGCGAAACACATTCGGTGCCCTTACGGGTGGCGTCCCCGACGATCTTCTCGGGACTGTAGTCTTCTTCGAGCTTCTGGCGCACGTGTGCCTAGATGCCAGCCGTGAAGCGCTTGGGCTCATCCTTATGGCGAGCGTCAGCCTTTCGCTGCGCCAGGCCGGGCCAGTAAGTCCTATCGCGCTTGTTGCAATTGCGCCGAAGCTCGCGGCTGACCGTGGATTTACTGCGGCCGACCTACTCGGCGATCTGGCCCTGGGAGTGCTTCGTTTTCACCAAGGCCGAAATGTGGTACCTTTGCTCTTGCGTCAACGGTCCGCCGTTGCGGTGCTTCATCATCTTTTAGTGTTTGGTAACCCAAAAGTATGAAGTTTTCCGGCATAGCTTTCCTGCTGAGTTCAGGCCCTAGGGCCTGAACTCAGCAGGAAAGCTTTTTTTTCAGCCGTTGCATTTATTACTTGAATTCAAGTACTATAAAGGTTTCTTTTTCAATTCTGAAAGACAAGTCCTCCAAGAATTGACAAATAAACAGGCTGTCGATATTCTGTTCCGTTATCTTCCAGTAGCATTTGTTTGCTCTGCTGATAAGCCCGAAAATGTTGGCTTTATAGCCTTTCTTAACGTATATAGCCACTTTTTAGTCAGGAAACTGCCAGCCGTAAGGAACGTAACCTTCACTACTAACGTGCGATTCATCGCCATAAAGCAGGTCTATCAACCCTTGCTCAGAAAGGCTTTCCAACTCCCACAAATCCGCTTTTTTACTGGCGTAAACCGCTTCATCAGGCTTACCTTTACATCGCTTTCTTATCCGTTTGTATCGTCCGCCAAGCTTTTTAAAAAATGCCTAAACGTTTCCCTATGCAATGTTTTACCGCTTGTGGCTTCCCATTCGGCTTTGGCTAATTCAACTTTTTGGCGATGTTTTTTTGCCAATGCTAAGACCTCGTCTCGGTCTTTGGTTAGGTCTATTTTTCGCTTCGCACCTCTACCAGGCTTTGTGAATAAGCCCGATATTCCATCCATTACATATCTGGATAACCAGCTGTTTACACTGATGTGGTTCATACCAACTAGTGTCCCGACGTCCTTTGATTTACGTCCATCAGATTTTAAAAGTATCGTTTGGCAACGCTTGCGTAATGCATGATTATTGCTCTTTTTGTGCATGTTTTCTAACTCTGTACGTTGTGATTTGCTTAAAATCGGCGTGTTTACTCGTCCCATAAGACAAATTTATAAAATAATATCAACTATATTATCTGAACTACTTATTAAGAATAGCTTTGTGAAAGAGCTAAAAAAAGTACCTCCAAAAACGCAGACCGCTATCAAAGGAGTACTCTACAACTTACGAGAAGCGCACAGTCTCGAGAACTCAGGACTAGATTATAAACCCATGGAAGGGCAGAGAAAAGGGGAACATTACTACCAGATACAGGTAGGTGAATGGAGGATTGGAATTGATTACACAAAGCCTAAGGTTGTTGTGATCACTGTTTTGAGCCGGGGAAATATCTACAAACACTTTCCACCCAAATGATTACTAGTAATATTCTTAATTATCAGCTACCGCCACGAATAATGCAGCCCCACCTGCGGCAGCGAGATCACGGCGTTTTCGGAGATAGGATAAGTAGGCCGTAGCATATACAACCCAACGTCGGCTTTAAGGTGGCGGGTCACGCGGAAACTAATACCTGGCATCAGCGCCACAAACTGCCAGCCACGACGGTAGGTTTGGCCACTCTCCTGACCCATCAGGTAGGATACCTCCACGAAAGGTGAAAAAGCTGTGGTACTAATATGGTACCGCACCATGGGCCCTACCGCCCAGCCTCGTAAGGGTGCTTCAATGGGTACAATCGTTGAGTAAGCCCCAAATCCTACGGCACCCACCAGCAGACGCTCCGCCACAAAAAGCCCTCCGCGTACGGCCACGTTGGCAAACTCGCCCCCCGCCTGATAAGGTATACCTACCCCAGAAAAACCCACCATCGCTGAACCCGCTTTGAAATCCGGACGGTTGGAGGGACGCTTGCCAGAAATCGGAGTATTGTAGGGCGTCATGTAATTACCGGCCTTCTTCCACTGTAACCCTTGCTTGTAGCCCACCTGAAATGCCAGGTAGCTACCCTTGCTTACTACATCAGCACTGTAACTCACCCCATTTAATTCTAGCTCTTTGGTCGAGATCTGGAATAGATCACGGAATCCCTGACTGTATAGCCACTGCACGGTCAGGCTACGATACTGGCCAATTTTGTAGTCAAGTCCGGCTCGGAGCGTCAAGGCTAAGCCGTTGTTACGGGTATGGGCGCTTTCCAGTTCGTAGCGATACACATCGCCCGGCCAGTGGCCATCAACCTTGCGGTCATTTTTTTCGCGCACGTATCCGTCGTAGCGGTTTACGATATAACTGACATCGACTCCGGCGGTCAAAATGAGCCGTCGCCATAGTAAACGAGAATTATACGTAACACCAGCGTTCAGGTTAGCGGGAGAAAATTGCGTATAGCCGTTGTTGCGCCCCCAGCCCGAAACGGCACCAGTGGAATCACGGGAGACAAAGCTGGTGCGGGTTCCTACTTTCAGATTGGCCGTTCTGACTCCCATCCGAAAGGATACATTGGATGTAAGGCTGCGCTCAATACTCAAATCAAACGAGGCTCCCAGTCGATCCGGCGCTTCAAACTTACCGCTTGGTAGCGGCCGGTCGGAGGAGAGGGTATTGTAAGACAACGACGGCCCCAACGAAGCACTCAAACGCCACGGACTTTGCGCGTGGACTTCTCTGTTCAGAAAAAGCGATACTACCGAAATTAGTACAATACGTAAAGTCTTTTTCATATACACAGCCGTAACGTTCTTAATTTTAGCCCTAAAATACTGATTAGTGATATAAATAACCACACTATTCCAAAAAAATTAGCCTATTAATTCTTTACAGATTATCCGGTATCTTGCGTCTTACTAGCCCCTCACCCTAAGAAATTCTTTTTCACTCTGGTATCTCTCTTAATTGCTTATGTCCATGAAAAACGCTGGTCTTCTGCCTTTTCTTCTACTGCTGAACCTTGCAGTCTTTGCCAACGAGCCTACTCCACCACTGGACGCCACCGACTGCACGGAATCCTTTTTCCAGGCCATGCTAGACGAGGACGCCGCCGCCATTCGCCGCCTTATCACGTTTGATTTTTTGCTGATCGGTCCCGACGGCCGCATCCTGGATGGGGGTACTTTTTCGGAAAGTGTGGCGAGTGGCTCCGTAGTGATTGAGAATGGCAGGTTATCCGGTACCGCCACCCGAACCTATGGTGACGCCGGCGTTGTAACGGGCTTCTGGAACGCCCGAGGTACCGTGCAAGGCTTTCAGTTCGACAATGAGTTAGCTTTTTCCGCAACCTGCGTGCGGCAGGGAGGGAGCTGGACAATTGCGTCTATTCAGCTGACGGCCCGGCTGTGAGTGGAGACTTGATTATTCTATATCTACCCTTTGGAGTTAGCTTTGGAAGCTCCGCAACCCTTCCAAAAGTGTAGGTAATAACAATTACTATTTACACACCCTCTCCACCGTTCTCAATATTATTTATTGTTAAATTACTACCTTCAATCTTTGAAAAAATCAGCATGGTTTTCTTTCGTGACCTCTACTTCCTATTCTTCATTACCTGCATGAAAAACAAAGTCATTTTCTCGTGGTTTCTTACCCTTTCGGTCGCATTTCTTTGGCTCCTTAACGGCTGTTCTTCGCTCAATACCGTCCGGGTAGTGGG
The DNA here is from genome assembly GCA_041689775.1 of Spirosomataceae bacterium. Lineage (GTDB taxonomy): Bacteria > Bacteroidota > Bacteroidia > Cytophagales > Spirosomataceae > JBDNFP01. Next base: position 9,638 of record JBDNFP010000410.1, on the reverse strand, counting down.
TACCAACTTTACCGATGAAGTACAGCTTTCTCAAAACCTTGTATTTACATTCAGTAAGGATCTGGTACAAGAAAGTCGGGTCGGTGTATGGGACTCCACTCAGTACGTAAAGCTGGAACCCGCCGTGCGGGGTAAGTTCAAATGGACGGCTCCGAATGAACTGATCTTTTCACCCATTGGTACCTTCGATGCCGCCACCAGCTACAAGGCCGAACTGACGAGTGAACTTTTGAAATTCACTGACGACAAGAAGTACGACATCTCGGACAAAGACGTAGAATTCCACACCCCCTACTTGCAACTCACCGAACTCCAAAGCTGGTGGACACGCTCGGCCGAAAGCGGTCGCCCGGAGGCAAGGTTGCGGCTAACGTTCAACTATCCCGTGGAGCCACAGGCCGTAGCCGAGCGCCTCAAACTGTCGCTGCGCGATGCCTCCACTACCTTCCGGGCATTGCCTTCGTCTGACGGGCGTAACGTGGTTTTGGCCCTGACCCAAACCGGTACCGCCGATGAGAACGCCACCCCATTGACGGTTCTGATTGAGAAAGGGTTGAAGATAAGCGGCAATACCTACACCACCCCCGAACCCCTGGAACGGGCCACGAGCTTGCCTTCACCCCTGCATCTTGACGTAGCAGACGTGCAAACGGGCTTTGAAAATAACAAAGGTTTTGTGCGGGTAGTGACTACGCAGGAACTGACGCCAGAAAGTATTGAGCAAGGCTTTATCCTTGACCCTGCCCTTAACACCAAAACCGAAGCCACCGACAACGGCTTTATCCTCCGGGGTGATTTTACCGAAACCGATACCTACGTACTGAAACTGACAACCAATCTAAAGGGAGTGCTTGGTCCGCAACTGGAAGAGGAGGTATCCCGCGATCTGTTTTTTGGAAAAATGCCTGCAGGAATCAACTTCGTGAATAAAAAAGCGCTGTACCTAACCTCCAAGGGTGCCCAGAATATGGGCGTGCAAATTGTGAACGTACCCAAAGTACAGGTCAAAATTGCCAAGATTTACGAAAACAATATTCTTAACTACGTCCGTAATAGCCGCTACGAGAATTACGAATACATCGGTGAAGAGTGGCAGCCTTCCGGGTCATTCAACTACAACGACGACGATCAGGGCTTTTACAGCGACATGGTGGTGAATAAGTTAGTGGATACCGAAAATCTCCCCCGCCTGAAAGGGGTGTCGGCGCTGAATATCGCCATTCCTGACAACAACGACCGCAAGGGCGTATACTTGGTATCGGTATTCTCCAAGGACGAAGCCTACCTTGGCTCTACCAAGCTGGTGTCGGTGTCGGATATCGGGCTCATTGCCAAGCAGGGCGACGATGAGGTATGGGTATTTGCCAATTCTATCAAAACCACTGAACCGTTGGGCAAGGTGGAGGTAACGCTGGTAAGCACCAATAATCAGTCGGTGTATACCCTCGAAACCGACGGTGATGGCGTGGCGCATTTTGACAAGCTCAGCGAAAAAGCCCCCGGCTTCAAAATAGCCATGATCACCGCCCGCACCAAGGAAGACTTTAACTACCTACTCTTCGACGATACCCGCATCGAAACCTCCCGCTACGAGGTGGAAGGCTTGCGGGATAATCCATCGGGCTTGCAGGCCTTCATCTACGGCGAGCGCGACATGTACCGCCCCGGCGAAACCCTGCATTTCAATACCGTGCTACGCACCCAACGCTGGGAAACGGCGAAGGAGATTCCCCTCAAATTTCGGTTAGTAACGCCCAACGGCCGTGAGTACCGTACCTGGCGCAAAAGTACCAACACGCAAGGGGCCGTAGAGATTGAAGCACTCGTAGAAGCCTCCGCCCTCACGGGTACCTACACGCTGGAAGTGTACAACGCCAACGAAGTACTACTCGCCTCGCAAGGCGTAAGTGTAGAAGAGTTCATGCCCGACCGCATCAAGGTAGAGCTCAGCGGGGCGAAGAAGGAATACAAAAGCGGCGAAACCGTGACTTTGACGGCTACCGCCATGAACCTCTTTGGGCCGCCCGCCGCCAACCGGAATTACGAAATGGACATTCAGTGGAAACGCAAAGCTTTCACGGCTCCCGCCTTCCCCGAATTTACGTTTGATATTCCCGCCGAAACGACCTTCGAGCGTGGCCAACGCCAGGGCGTGACCAACGCGCAGGGACAGGCCACCGAGAAGATTCCCATTCCGACCAACTACAAGGACATTGGCCTGCTGGAAGGAAAGATCTACGTCACGGTCTTTGACGAAAACGGCCGCCCCGTCAACCGTCTTCACCGCTTTGATGTACTAACCCAAAATACCCTCTACGGTCTACGCCTACCCGACCGCTACGTGAGCGCCAACGTGCCCGTGCCGGTGGAAGTCATCGGGGTGAATAGTCAGGGTGCGTTGCAAAAAGGCGCGCAGGCGTTGGTGGAAGTAGTCAGGATTGAGTACCAAACCGTGGTAGAGAAGCAAAACGAGCAGCTGCAATATACCTCCCGCAAGCGGGAAAAATCAGTCTATACCAATACCCTCAGCCTGGGTAATGGTCGCGGAAACTTCCGCTACGTACCCACGGTATCGGGCGAATATGAGGTTCGGGTACGCCGCCCCGGTGCCGAGCACTATACCGCCACGACCTTCTTTGCCTACGGCTACGGATTTACGGAGTACTCGTCCTTTGAGGTAAGTACCGAAGGCCGGGTATTGATGGAGCTGGATCAAACAAGTTATAAGGTAGGGGATAAAGCCAAAGTTTTGTTCAAAACTCCCTTCGACGGACGTCTGCTGGTAACCATCGAGCGCAACCACCTGCTGGAACACCACATACTGACCACCGAGAAAAAAGCCGCCGAACTCACGCTTTCTCTAACAGAAGAGCACCTGCCCAACGTGTACGTTACCGCCACGCTGATTCGTCCGTTGGACGCCTCTGACCTACCCCTCACGGTAGCGCACGGCTTTGCGTCGGTGCCAGTGGAGGCTTCCGACCGTACCCTTCCCGTAGAAATCACGGCGGTGGAGCAGTCGCGCTCCAAGCTAAAGCAGCGGATTCGGATTAAGACGAAGCCTAATTCTCAGTTGACGGTTTCGGTGGTAGACGAGGGTATCCTGCAAATCAAAAACTTCCGGACGCCCAATATCCACGGGTATTTCTACCAGAAACGCGCGCTGGAAGTCAACAGCCACGATCTGTACGCCTTCCTGTTTCCTGAGCTGACTTTCTCTACCTCGTCGAGTACGGGTGGTGACGGCTACGATCTCGAACGGCGCATCAACCCATTGAGCAACGGCCGCACCGAACTCGTCACGTTTTGGAGTGGTATCCTGACCGCCAACGGCAGCGGCGAAGCCACCTTTGAGGTCAATATCCCGCAGTTTAGCGGCGACCTCCGCGTGATGGCCGTGGCCTACAAAGACAACGCCTTCGGTTCGGCATCCAAAAACATGAAAGTAGCTGATCCCGTGGTGATCAGCACGGGGGCGCCCCGCTTCCTTAGCCCCAATGATGTACTCACACTCCCCGTCAATGTGAGCAACACCGAGAAAAAAGCCGCTACGATGACCGTATCGCTCCAAACCGAAGGAGCCGTGTCCAAAGGTGAAGGTACTTCCGTGCAGAAGTTGACCATTCCGGCGGGCAAGGAAGAGCGCGTGGTGTTTACGGTGAAGGCCGGATCGGGTATTGGTACGGGTAAAGTGACCGTGAAAGTGGGTGCCTTCGGCGAAACCTTCGTGCAAGAAACCAACCTGAACGTGCGCCCCGCCTCACCACTACTCAAAACCAGCAGCTCGGGCGTGATCGCGGGTGGGCAAACCGGTACCATTGATCTCACCCAAAGTTTTATGCCCGGTACGGCCCGCGCGCAGGTGGTGTTCAGTCGCTCGCCCATGGTGCAAGGCGGCGGTAAGGCGCTGTCGACGCTGCTGGGGTACCCCTACGGCTGTCTGGAACAAACCATTTCGAAGGCTTTCCCGCAAGTCTACTTTGCTGATCTCACGAAGGCGATGGCTGCTCCAGTGTACCTGGTGCGCAACGGCGAGAGCGATTTTAATCCCGCCACCAACGTGCAGCAAGCCATCCGAAGAACCGAAACCCAGCAACTCTTCAACGGCGGACTGGCCCTGTGGCCGGGTGCTTCGCGCGAGGACTGGTGGACAACGGCCTACGCCATCCATTTTCTGGAAGAGGCCCGGCGGGCGGGTTTTGAGGTAAACGGCGCCACCATGAGCCGCGCCATTGAGTACCTTACCACCAAAACCGGGACTACGGCTACCGAAGAGGTACCTATCCAAACCGAAGACGGTAGCACGATACGCGCCGTAAAAGCCCAGCGCGAAAGCCTATACTCGCTCTACGTACTGGCCCTGACCGGACAACCCAACCGCTCGGCCATGAACTACTACAAGCAGAATCCCGACCTGCTCACCTCCGACAGCCGCTACCTATTAGCGGGAGCCTTCCAACTCGTGGGCGATTCTCGTAGCTTCACTGCTCTATTGCCCAAAGGCTACCAAGCCGAGGCTAACTACCAGGAGTCTGGCGGCAGCTATGCCTCGCCCCTCCGAAACCTGGCGCTGGTACTGAATACCCTGCTGGAAACCGACCCCGATAATTTGCAGATTCCACCGTTGGCCCGGCAGCTATCACAGGCGGTGAAGAGCTCTTCTTACCTCAACACGCAGGAAGCGGGCTTTGCCGTACTGGCCCTGGGCAAGCTAGCCCAACGTACCTCTGGCTCAACCGTAACGGCCACCGTAGGCAGTAAGGGAAAGCAACTCGCGACCTTCGACGGCAAGGAACTGAGCCTTACCAAGGGCATACTAGATCAGAAACTAGCCGTAAAAACGCAGGGTAAGGGCGACTTGTACTGGTTTGCCCAAACCGAAGGCATGTCAGCTACGGGCGCTTACACCGAAGAAGATCAGGGGCTACGCGTACGGCGGCAATACCTGACCCGCAATGGAAGCAACGCCTCCAACATCAAGCAGAATGATCTGATCGTGGTCAAAATCAGCGTGGCGAGTACCAGCGGACTCCCCGTCGAAAACGTGGTAGTTACCGACCTGCTACCCGCCGGCTTCGAGATCGAAAACCCACGCCTCACGGAGCCCCGCGACATGCCCTGGATCAAAAACGCCGCCACGCCCGACTACTTCGATATCCGCGACGACCGTATCCATTTCTTCACCACCGCCACCGGTCCCGAAAAGACCTTTTACTACCAGGTACGGGTGATTTCCAAAGGTACCTTTACCGTCGGCCCCGTGGGGGCTGATGCGATGTATCAGGGGGAGTATCGGAGTTATGCGGGTGGTGGGAAGGTAACCGTCCAGTAGAGCCGCGATGCTTCGTGGCTGGGGTGATGCCTCATGGCTGAGAGGGCAAAGCCTCTCATGAAATTTTGGCAGAAAATGTTTACTTTTCAGTTGAAAAAGATACTAACAACACCAATCGAAATGGAGTCCTTCAAAGACATTATTCGAATAAGTCCCGAAAAGCGCTTCGGGCGTCCTTGCGTACGCAACACCCGGATTACCGTGTATGATGTACTGGCGTGGCTGTCCAAAGGAATGTCAAAAACGGAGATTATTGAGGATTTCCCCGAGCTGACCGAGGCTGACATTAATGCTTGCCTTGCTTACGCCGCCGAGCGAGAGCGTAGTGTAAGGGTTGCCTAATCTGGGAAAGTACGATGAAGCGGCTGACCCTGATCTAAGATCGGGGTTTGCGGAAATCATAATCAACAATAAGGTCTTGAAAATAACTGCTTAAAAACGAAACAAGTGTACGATGGAAGGAATAATAAATATCCAAATAGAAAAACCTCCCGAAGGGCTGTATTTAGCCACTTCTGAACAGGTTCAGGGGCTTGTTGCCCAGGGGAGGACGATTGCTGAGACATTGGAAATTGCGCAGGATGTAGCCCGGATATTACTGGAATCTTAGCGGGTTTCAGATAAAATACTAACAATAAATAAAAGATACACAGCACTTAAAGTTATGATAAGTTCAAATGAAAAAAAAATACGAAATAAGAGAGAAAGGTACAGATTTATGGGGTAGAAAGAAATATGAAGTAACCGAATCATCGAACAGCGATGGGGATGCAATGATAGTAGTCATCATAGGCTTACTGATATTGGTTATTTTAACACTGTCATCAGGCATTATTGCCCTTCCTCTATATTTACTTTTAAAATTTATATTTATGAATAACTACAATGGTAATAATATTCATAAAAGGAAAGAAAATATAGTTTATATAACGATTTCTATATCTGTTTTCATTTGCCTTATTTATTATATTTATTTTTTTGATTTTTCTGAAATTTCAAATCTTATTTTGTTAAGTTTTTTTGGTAGTATATCTTATTACATTTTGTATAAAATTTTTGTATGGAGTGACAAATCCGATCATGAGAAGAAAGTATCTAAGGATTTATATTTGACTTTTTTTTACGTCTCAATAATTTTATTATCAGCTATATTGATCGGAAAATTAGAGTTGTTGCGCCCACCTGCTCAATTAAATAGTTTACCCTCTCAACACCAAACGGAAACGGTCATAGTAATTGATTCAATACCTGCAATAGTTGATACATTAACACACGAAGTCAAAAGGCCCATTGTAAATCAAGAGATAAACGAAGAATTCCTTTCTTTTACTATATCTAAAAGTAGGAAACGAGTAGTCCTCTCACTAGCAGATAATAAAAGGTTAAGATATACAACGTTTAAACAGGATGGAGTACAAGAATTTCAATTCCCATTGGATAAAGCAAATTCTTCATTCCAATTCATTGAAGAATTCCAAGGAGCGTATTCATTGGTATTTCAAAATTCATCAGCTTCATATAGAATATACGAAGAAGCTAATAAAATAGGAATAATAGTAAAAACAGGCGGTAAAACCTACGATCTGATGGGAGATTTAGATACAAAAGAAGGTAGTTTACAAGGATTAAGTGAATTGCTATTAAGTAATGTAATTCAGTAGATAGATATTTGGGAGTGTAACTCGCTAACCCCGATTTACAATCGGGCGTTGAATCATTTAGCGTCTGTGACGCGACAATCAACAAATTCAAAAACCAAATCTATGCCGTCGAGCCAGTATTTCGTCCGCAATCCAGAAGGGGTCTACTTCCTCACTATGACGGTAGTTGATTGGGTAGATGTGGTCACTCGCCCTACTTATCGGCATATCATAGTGGATTCTTTGCGATATTGTCAGCAGCATAAAGGTTTGCATTTATTTGGATGGTGCCTCATGTCCAATCATTTGCATTTACTGGCCATGGCAGCCGATGGCGTCAATCTACCCGACATCCTACGGGATATGAAAAAGCACACCTCAAAGCAAATGATCAAGGCTATTCAGGAAGAACCTGAAAGCCGACGCGACTGGATGTTGCGAAGATTCGCCTTTGAGGCAAAATATCGTCCCAATGTGAAAGAGTATAAGTTTTGGCAGGACGGCAATCATGCGAAAGAATGTATTTCTCCTGAATTTTTATTTGAAAAACTTGACTACATTCACCAAAATCCTGTTCGAAATTTGATAGTTGAAGAGGCTGAGCATTATTTGTTTAGCTCTGCCCGGAATTATGCGGGATTGAAGGGCTTGCTGGATGTGGAGTTGGTGTAGCGTAGTAAATGGTCGCGTTACAAACGCTGGAAGACTCAACGGCAGCGGCCGACCGTCCCGATTGCAAATCGGGGTTAGCGGGTGGACTGCGTAGACGGAGCCTATAAAGTCGGCTCTACCATTTCTTTAGAACCTTTTTCCCAACGACAGTCCGAACCATGGAAATGCGGAGTACTTGTTAATGATAGGCGTCAGGTTGATCCGCCACATCATGTTTCTATTCGTGTGTTGTCTGTATCCCACGCTCGGAACGAAACTTATAAAACTGTTTCCTTCGATACCTTTTGAGTTGGCCAACAAGATTACCGGAGTTCTTGTCCAGGTCACCCCCAGACCGGCCTCGACAAATGACTTGTCGTTTTTAATCTCAAACAGGTAATTCACACCAACTGGAACGATCAAATTATAACCTTCCCCAGGATGGAAACCAAGACCAAGCCTTAGTCCGAAGCCCGGCTCCTCGGTCAATTGCCTTTCATAGTTCATGGACACAAGCAGGCCATTCCCGCCTGCTTGCAGATAAATATCATTTCTTTTAAACGTAGTCTGCCCGTAGGAACTGCTGGCAATAAGCGATACAGCCAAGGTTAATACAAAGTATTTCATTCGATAGATAGCTATCATTTTTTACTTAGAATCGCTTAAAAGGGATTTTTTTAGATTAATCCGACCGCATTTTCATCTCCTAATCCGTTGTCTGTAACTTCACCCTGGCCTGAGTCTACTCAGGCTTCTCAGTATCCCCCTGTTGTCGTGCACGTGAATACGTACTAAAAACAAAAGGTAGTCCAGCAGCCCCGCTGAACGATATCGTCACTAAGTTTACGCCAACGCCCAAAGACGACCCTATTTTAAATGCTTCCACCTTCCGGTGCTAGTTCATCGCCTCTACTTTATCCTTAAAAACCGTCACCAGTTTATAGGATTGGCTCAAAGCCAGTACATTCTCCCAAATTGAATTCAGGATATTGTGAAACTCTTTGACCGAAGCATTACCAATTCTGATATGAATGACGCGGGGCGGGGGCTCAGCCAGTAGTATGCGGTTGGAGAAATCAGCATCCTTGGTAAGGATTATTAGGTTGTTTTCTTTGGCATACTGCCAAATTTCAGCGTCCTCAGCCGTATTTAGAATATCGCTCTGATGAATATAATCCTCATTGTTCCAGAGCGAAAAATAGTAAGGAAGATTGATATCGATGAGGTACTTTGCCATCAGGCTACCTTCTTAATTTCTTGAATCACATACTGCCGCTCCATGAGTTCAATCGTAAATCGTTGGCAGGCGTCGAGGTCTTCGGGTTCGAGCATCGGGTACTGATACAGGATTTCTTCCCGCGACGATCCGGCGTACAAAAATTCGAGAATGGTCTGTACGGTTATTCTCATGCCCCGAATGATAGGCCGTCCGTTGCAGATGTCAGGATTAATCGCGATGCGGTCGCTGATGTAGGTCGTCATAGAACATGGTCGTTTCTCAAATATACAAAAGTTCTGCTTCGCTAGGCGTATTTCATGGCAGGAGATACTAATCCGTAGCCTGTACCACCACCCCAGCCTGAGTCTCCTCAGGCCTTGATTACCCAATCACCAATTCGTAATAGTTTTTTGCTTTGTGCGTACGTCTTCCCTGTTCGGCCCCATTTATAATCTGAGCGAAAACCTCCTAGTATTTGCGCCGCCGCAGAACAATTTCAAGTAGCCAAACACTACGTTTTAATCCTGCCTGTCTCTAAGACGGATAGCATGGTTTACTACCTGTAGAATTAGTGTAGCGTATTAGCTACTCGCGGCTCAGCGCCCCGGTTCAAAACGCTAAGAAATGCAACGGCCGATCCTGACGGCGGGTAACCGTCCCGATTTTAAATCAGGGGTATCGGAAGGTGACTGTGCAGTAGGGCGGCAATGTATCACGTTGGGCAAGTTTGGGGATTAGTAAGTCGGAGACTTACGCCATGTTTAGCCACCAGTTTTTTAAACTGGCGGCAGCGGGG
>JBDNFP010000409.1:0-7775 GCA_041689775.1 Spirosomataceae bacterium | reverse complement strand
AGGGGTGAGGGGTAAAAAGGCAGTAGCCAGATAGCGGTTACTCCCAAATCTTCCAAGTAGTCAAGCTTTTGCATGATTCCCTGAAAGTCACCGATACCGTCACCGTTGCGAAAGGCTTTGATGTGGAGTTCGTAAATGATTGCGTCTTTGTACCAGTGTAGATTATCGTCGAATGTTGGATTGCTTGGAGTCATAAAACAGCACTTTGTTAATTTTGATTTCTTCAAAAAAAGTGTGCCGATTTTTTGAAGAGGTAGTCACTAGGGAGGGTAAAGAAGAAATTACAAAATACTAAAAAAAGGCGTCAAGACCGAACGTTTTTCGTTAAAAAACCTTGGTTTTACGCACGAAATGACTGTTTTTGGGATACAGAGACACTTCTTCCCAGTAGCTCAGCGTGGCTTTCCTCTTTTGGAAATACATCCAAAATTCTACGATATGTTTTCAAAAAATCTACTGGCCAGTCTTCGATCGGGTGGAATCGTCCTGATGGTGGGAACGGGAGTCTACACGCTCTCGTCCCTGATCAATCCGGCCACCCAGCCTCCACAGATTCCTGCCTTACAACCAGATGAGATTCGTTTTACACGTTACTTCGTAGCCGCTGAGAGCTACGAATCAGTGGGGGTATTTGACGTAGATAACAATGGGCACCCAGACTTGGTATCGGGAGATTTCTGGTACGAAAATGCGGGAGAACAAAAAGGCATTTTCCGGCAGCGCCACCTGATCGGTAATCAAAAGCGCTTTGATCAGTACTACGATGATTTTGGTTCGATTCCGATGGATATCAATCAGGATGGCTACCTCGATGTGGTAACGGGCGGGTGGTTTGGTCAATCCATTCGCTGGCTTGAAAATCCCGGTGCTGGTAAAGATAAACCTTGGCCCATTCATGAGATAGCCAAAGTAGGCAACGTAGAAGCCGTGCGCAGCTGGGATGTAGACGGCGACGGAATGCAGGATATTGTTCCGAATACGCCCCGAAATCCGCTGAAATATTTTCAATGGCAAAAGGACGGAACCTTCAAGGAAAATACGATATGGCCCATCCACGATCACGGTCTGGGATTTGGTGATATCAACGGCGACGGCCGGGGTGATTTTGTGGTAACCAAAGGCTGGATAGAAAACAAAGGAAACCAACAGTGGCAACTCCACGAAGATTTTGACCTGGGGACGGCGAGCGTACCTATATTCGTGGTGGATGTGAATGGTGACCAATTGATGGATATGGTGGTAGGGCAGGGGCATAGCTACGGCCTGCATTGGTACGAGCAAACCAGAGTAGAAGGAAAGATCAGTTGGGAAAAGCATGCCATTGATGAGCAAAACTCGCAGTACCATACCATGGAATGGGCCGACATCGACGGCGATGGTAAGCCCGACTTGGTTACCGGAAAACGCTACCGGGCGCACAACGGCAAAGATCCCGGTTCGGAAGATAGCGTAGGGCTCTACTACTTTACCTGGAGCGGAACCGGATTTGTGAAGCATATCATCGCTGATGGTCCCGCTGGAGTTGGGAAAGGTACTGGCCTCTTTTTTCGTCTTGCTGATCTCCGCAAAACTGGCCGCCTCGACCTGATCGTAGCCGGAAAAGACGGATTGACGGTGTTTTTTAACGAGGGGAAGTAAGGCTACTAAATAGCAGATGCTGGTTTGCTCTGCCTATTCCTTAGGAGGCATATTAAAAAGATAACTAATGAAGGTACACAAATCACGGCGCTTACTGCCTGTTTTTCTTGGTATAGTGTTGTTCATCAGCCTCACTGCCGTTCGGCTTTTTGACCCGACGGAGGAAAATTCGAAGCTATACTTACCCGACGACCTGGAAGCTACGCTATGGGCCGAGGCACCCTTGTTTTATAATCCTACCAACATGGACATTGATGCCAAAGGGAGGGTTTGGATTACGGAAGCGGTAAACTACCGGGATTTTAAGACGAAGCCGGAAGACAGATTATCCCATGCTCAAAAGGGCGACCGGATTATGATTCTGGAAGATAAGGATGGCGACGGCAAAGCCGAATCGTCTAAGGTATTTGTGGAAGATTCCTTACTTATCGCTCCCTTGGGTATCGCCGTCATTGGCAATAAAGTAATCGTTTCCTGCGCGCCTAACCTATTGATCTATACCGATGAAAACGGTGACGATATTCCAGATAAGCGCGAGATATTTCTGACCGGATTTGGTGGTTTTGATCATGATCATTCCCTCCACTCCCTAGTAGCCGGGCCGGATGGTAGTTGGTACTTCAATACCGGAAATGCGGGCCCCCATACGGTTACGGATAAAGCAGGGTGGACACTCCGGAGTGGTTCACTGTATACCGGTGGTACACCCTACAATGATAAAAATAGCGGGAATCGCACTTCCGACGATGGCCTTGTGTGGGTAGGAGGGCTGGCCCTGAGGATTAATCCTGACGGGACGGGCCTGAAAGTAATGGGGCATAATTTCCGGAATAGCTACGAAGTATGCCTGGATAGCTACGGGAATATGTGGCAGAATGATAACGACGATCAGGTGATTACCTGTCGCGTTTCATTTTTGCCCGAAAACGGCAATGCCGGCTACTTTGCGTCCGACGGTACTCGCTACTGGCAAGCTGATCGTCGGCCCGGACAAAGTATGTTTGAAGCGCACTGGCATCAGGATGATCCGGGTGTTATGCCCGCAGGAGATAATACCGGGGCTGGTTCGCCAACGGGGATTGTGTTTTACGAGGGAGACGCCTTGGGCGAGAAATACAGAGGTACACTACTAAGCTGTGAGGCGGGGCGCAATGTTATTTTTGCCTACCAGCCCGAAATCAGCGGCGCCGGGTTTAGCCTGAATCGTCGTGATCTGATCAGTTCGTTCCCGAAGGCATCCGAACGCTACGAATGGTTTGAGACCGATACCGACACCCGGAAGTGGTTCCGGCCTTCTGATGTAGCCGTTGGGCCGGATGGGGCCTTGTACATTGCAGATTGGTATGATCCCATTGTGGGAGGTCACGCCATGCAGGATAAAAAAGGCTACGGGCGGATTTACCGGATTACCCCCAAAGGGAAAAACCTCCCTACTCCTCAATTGGATCTAACCACGACAACCGGTCTTATCAATGCCTTGAAAAGCCCGGCCGTGAATGTGCGCGCTTTGGGCTTTGAAGGATTAAAGAAAAGAGGTGACGATGTTCTGAAACAAGTTAAGAAACTCTTGAAGGATCAGAATCCTTACCATCGCGCCCGGGCGATATGGCTGATGGCGCAATTGGGCGAAAAAGGAAAGGTAGAAGTTGCCGTGCTGTTAAATGCTCCTGTGCCTATTGACCGCCTGACCGCCTTTCGGGCGTTGCGGGCGGTAGGCGAACACTCAGCCTATTCCTTCAAAATAACCCAAGACCCTGACGCGGCGGTACGGCGCGAAGTAGGAATTTCGCTTAGGGATGTACCTTTTAGTACTTCGAAAGAAAGTATTGCTAGCCTGATAAAAAGCTACAATGGGAAAGATCCCTGGCTTTTGGAAGCCATTGGTACTGCCGCTACGGGCAAAGAAAAGCAAGTGTACGAACTGGTAAAAGCAACGTATTCTGGCGATCCGACGCGCTGGTCGGCGCAACGCGCCAACCTTACATGGCGGTTGCACCCGGAGTCGGCCGTGGAGGATTTGAAACGGCGGGCGGGGTCCTCCTCAGTTTCAGAGTTGGAGCGGCGCAAGGCCATGACGGCCCTCGGCTTTACTCTCTCGTCAAAAGCCGCCGAGGCGATGGTAAGTCTGACCAAATCACCGTTGACTGACGTATCCTCCACGGCTTTTTGGTGGGTCGATTTCCGGAAAACCAACGATTGGGTCGATGCAATGGATTGGGAAACCGCGGTGGCTACGGCTATCACTCCTGATTACCAAAGGATGCTTGATTTTAAGAAAAAAGTAGCCGATAAAACCCTGCCCGAAGCGGAAAGAACAGAAGCCGCCCTAAGCATGGCCAAAGATGCTAGCGGAGGAAACATGCTCATCGACCTGAAAACCCAGGGCCAGTTATCGGCCAAAGTGACCGAAGTAGTGAGCGAAGTGTTATTCAAAAATCCTGACCAAAATGTGCGAGTACTGGCGAGCCAGTTTTTTTCGCGTAGTGGGAAAGCACTAAAAGTAGACTTTGCGGCTCGAATGGCGGCGGATGTTACCCGGGGAAAAACGGTTTACGCGACCAATTGCGCTACCTGCCACCGCCACGGGGATACCGGCGCCGATATCGGTCCAGATTTGACCCAGATTCACCAAAAGTTTGATAAACTAACGCTGCTAGATGCCATTGTGAACCCCTCAGCGAGTATCGTTTTTGGCTACGAGGCCTATACCGTTACCACCAAGAATGGTGAAACGTACTTCGGTTTTCTGTTGAGTGATGGTCCCACGGTAGTCATCAAAGACCTGGCCGGACAACGACACGCCATTAAAGCGAATCAAATTAAGAGTCGGGAGAAGATAGATAATTCCCTCATGCCTGAGCCGGGTGCTATGGGGCTCGACGAGCAGGCGTTGGCCGATTTGGCGGGCTATTTATTGAGCTTCCAGTAGCATTATTGGGCGTTAGCCAGAAAATCTCTTGGATAGTTATCAGCTTGGAAATCATACGAGATGAGCGGTATAAACAGGGAAGTTATCCCTTTACATTCATATAGAGTGCCCTGCATCGTACTACTACCGGGAGCAGGTCGATCAGTAAATTGAATGCTACTTCAAACTTTTGGATTCATGGAAAAAAACCTCATCCTGCACGTCAACGGTAAAGAACATACCGTAACAGTAGACCCTGCTACCCCGTTGTTGTACGTACTTCGTAATCAACTTGAATTTAACGGCCCCAAGTACGGCTGCGGTATTGAAGTATGTGGGGCCTGTATGGTACTGATGGATGGGGTGGCGGCACCAAGTTGCCGCATACCCGTGGAGGCCATGGAAGGCCGGAAGATTACGACGCTGGAAGGCCTCACCCGGTCGGACGGTAGTTTGCATCCCGTCCAGAAAGCGTTTGTAAAAGAACAAGCTGCCCAGTGCGGCTACTGCCTCAACGGCATGGTGATGGCCACGGTAGCGTTGCTTAATGAAAACAAAAAACCCGATGAAGCGGCCATTCGCGCTGGACTAGACCGTAACCTCTGCCGCTGCGGTACCCACACAAGAATCATCAAAGCCGTGCAAACTGCCGCCAAAGATTCTTGATCAACGCCTAATCTAATAACCTATACCCAACCATGAAATCATTGACCTTCAACCCCCAGCAGTCCCGCCGCAAATTCATCAATAGCCTGGGTTGCCTCACGATCGGGTTCTCTCTTGCCCGTCCGAGCTGGGCGAGTGCAGAAAACTCCCTTCTGGAAGATACGCTGCCGGGTAGCCTTCGCCGGACGCCCCGCGTGGATGCTTGGCTAGAAATTTTGGGTGATGGCCGGGTACGGGTTTTGGTAGGTAAAATGGAACTCGGGCAGGGTGTGCGTACAGCGATTGGTATGGTAGCCGCCGAGGAACTGGACCTGAATCTGGATCAGGTTGAAGTCCACTTGGCCGAAACGGGCCGGACCCCTAACGAAGGGTATACCGCTGGCAGTGGCTCGATGGAGAATAGTGCTATGTCGGTGCGTTATGCGGCGGCCTTTGCCCGGCAAAAACTTCTGGCAATTGCCGCCAAACGCTGGAACAAAGACCCCGAGACGCTACGTATGGTCAACGGGAAAGTAAGTGCCAATGGTAGTAAGGAAGCGTTTACTTTCGCCCAACTTCTCGATGGATCCCAAATTCAGGACGAGGTGAAACTACCCGTGAAGCTAAAACCAGCCGCTGAGTATCGCTACATCGGGAAGGCCATTCCCCGGACCGATATTGAGCCGATGGTACGGGGCGAAGCCGTGTACGTGCAGGATCTTCGACTACCGGGTATGGTACACGCCAGAGTAGTGCGGCCCCCCGCCTACGAGGCAAAATTAGAGTCATTTGATACGGGAAGTTTCAACTCCCCCGGTCTACTAAAAGTAGTGCGTGACGGGTCTTTTCTGGCGGTAGTAGCCGCTGATGAGTACCAGGCCATACAGGCTCAGGAACGGGCTCGCGAACACTCTCGTTGGTCCAGTACGCAGACTTTACCAGCCGACCGCGACCTGAACAGTTACATCCGAAAACTCCCGGCCAAGAGTCAGACGGTAAAGAACCAGGGAAATACAACCCCGCTGGATCAACCGGATCCGCGAAGTCTAAAAGCAAGTTACTTCAAACCTTACCACATGCATGGCTCCATTGGGCCGTCTTGTGCCGTGGCACTTTACGAAAAAGGTATGCTTCACGTGTGGTCGCACACGCAGGGTATGTACCCGCTCCGTGATGCTATTGCGAAGATGCTGAAAATGGACCTCGAAAAAGTACACCTGATCGGCGTGCCGGGCTCGGGCTGTTATGGCCATAATGGGGCTGACGACGTCGCCACGGACGCCGCCCTGATCGCCATGGCGTACCCCGACAAACCGGTGCGGGTGCAGTGGATGCGCGAAGAAGAAAATGCCTGGGAACCTTATGGTAGTGCCATGTGCATGGATGCCGAAGCCCGGCTCGATGAGACTGGTAAAATATCCCATTGGCGCTACGCGGTCTGGTCCGACTCGCACAGTAGCCGCCCGGGAGGAAACCCCAATAACCTACTCGCGGCCCGCCATCTGGCCGAGCCCTTCGCTATACCCGGCGCCAGGTATAGCGGGGGAGGCTACCGCAACTCCGAACCTTACTACGAAATTCCAAACTTGAAAATTGACGCCCATATTTTTGAGGGGCCGTTACGCGTATCATCACTTCGTAGCCTGGGGGCCTACGCTAATATCTTCGCCATTGAGTCGTTCATGGATGAACTGGCGGTACTTGCGAAGCGTGATCCGCTGGAATTTCGGCTGGCGCACTCCACCGACGAGCGGGCCATTGCCGTGATAAAAAAATTGCAGTCCATGATCCAAAAAGTATCTACCGGACCAGACGAAGGGCTGGGCGTTGCGTTTTCGCGCTATAAGAACAGCGCCAGTTACTGCGCCGTGGCGGCAAAGGTGGCAGTGGACAAAGTTTCCGGTACTGTGAGGGTACAGCGGATATGGGCCGTAATTGACGCCGGCGAAACGGTTAATCTGGATGGAATCATCAATCAGACCGAAGGCGGGATGATTCAATCGGCCAGCTGGACGCTGAACGAAGAAGTAAAGTATGATCAGGAACACATAAGTTCACGCGACTGGACCTCGTACCCTATCATGCGGTACAGTGAAGTACCACTAGTAGAAGTAGCCGTGATTCAGCACCTGGAACTCGATCCGCTCGGTGGGGGCGAAGCAGCGCAGGGGCCCACTTCGGCCGCCATCACCAATGCCATCTACCGCGCCGGCGGCAAACGCATCCGGCATCTACCCGTCAGACCCGAGGAAGTTGCGGGTTAATGTATGTTTATACTAAACCAAGTGCCAGATTTGGTAAAACATTTCCTATCCTTACTGTTTGTGGGTTGATGCTGATTTTTGGGGTAGTGTTAAATAAGTAATGCTAGGCGTTTGTTATAAGTATTTGATAAATAGAATATTAGATATAAATTTAGCCAAATTAATAGTACAAACTAATTCTGCGTTAGAACTTAGTGACAAATAAAATAGTTGATGGCTCCGGTATGATTGTCTAGTTTCTTGGAAAAAGACAACGTTTTTCTGACTAGCATGCTGCACCTTTGCCTCAATATATTATTGAAACGCTCTATATGATTGGT
>JBDNFP010000408.1:0-1716 GCA_041689775.1 Spirosomataceae bacterium | reverse complement strand
TTCAATTCCGGTTTTTCCGGGCGATAGCATTGTGTACAGCTATGTAGGCTACAAAACGCAGTATCACAAAATTCCCCGAAATTATAACGCCGAGACGTATTCGGCGATTATTGCCATGCAGGAGTCGGTCACGATGTTAGCGGAGGTGCGGGTGTATCCCTACGCTACCGAGGAAGAATTTAAGAGGGCTTTTCTTGAATTAAAACTACCAGATCAATCTGATAGGGATGCATTAGCCAGAATGACCGACACAGACTACATCAATCGTCTGGCGCAACAGCTTCCCAACAACGCCCAGACGAACTATCGCTACACCATGGATCAGCAATTGTTTGGTCGGGAATCGGCGGCCAATAAGGGATTTGCCACTACTTTCCCTTTCCTGAATCCCTTTGCCTGGGCTAACTTTATCAAATCCGTGCAAAATGGTGATCTTAAACAGAAGGAATACCGCAAAGATCTTAATCAGACTCCCCGCGAAAACATGACCCGGCAGGACTATATTCGTAAGTAGACATTGGCTAGGTTGGCGAGTAGGTGAGTAGGCGGAAAGCCACTCCGTCAAAAACTCCGTAGGTACGTTGGTTAATCCATTCTCCGAGGTTTATGTATCGGCTCGAAACGCCAACTTTTAGGTCGAGCGGTAGGTGGCGGTGGCCAAAAACGTAGTAGTCGTGGTGACGATAGTCTTCCATGCCGAGGCAGTATTGGTGTAGCCATTCGTTTTCCTCTCCCATAAACATCTCTTCCCCTTTTTTGGTGTTCGAAGCGCGGCTTTTCTTCGACCAGCTATTGGCGATTCTTATCCCAATGTCCGGGTGTATCTGCCGGAATCCCCAACGTGCGATGGGATTTTCGAATACTTTTTTGAGCTGTTTGTAGGTACTATCTCCCGGTCCTAGACCGTCGCCGTGGCCGACCAATAACGTCGAATGCATCCCTTCGGTAGTCTTTACTTCAAAGTGCACCGGATCGCGAAAAATGGTGGCGCCGAACTCGGTGTGAAAATAATCAGACATCCACATGTCATGATTACCGGTAAAAATTATCAATTCAATCCCTTCGTCGGCCAGCTCGGCTAATTTCCCTAAAAAACGAAGGTGCCCTTTGGGTACGGCATGTTTATATTCAAACCAGAAATCAAATAAATCACCCACCAGAAAAACAACCTGAGCATCGTGCCGGATACTTTCCAGCCATTGGACGATTACCTTTTCGCGGGCTAAACTGATCGTAGGATTGGGAGCACCTAAGTGAAAGTCAGAGGAGAAATAAATCCGTTTGCCTGCTTGTAAAGAAACTGACTCAGTCTTAAAATTAATGTCCATGGGTTTTGGTAGAAATGCCGCGCAAGTTACGAGCATAAAGCATTTCTTTACAAAACTTCCTTACCGAATAATAGTTCATCTTAACCTAAGGGCAGGCTCGATTGTAATTATAAATTTATGTTTTAAAGATGGTTATTGCTTCTAGCAATGAGTTGAGCCTGACGGACGGTACTATTAGATTCTTCAAAAGTATTGGTGGTAATGCCAAGCGTAGTGTACTTTTGTTGTAAGTTGTTTTGATCGAGACTACTTTACCCTACTATTTTTAGATATTGATAATGAGTTAGTTGTCTTTTTACCCATCTAAACAGGCACCTGATTTTCTGAATCAGATCAGACCTTACGTTGGCCTGACCACGGCTTATTTCACGAATGAGGTTAAGGCCAT
>JBDNFP010000407.1:0-1713 GCA_041689775.1 Spirosomataceae bacterium | reverse complement strand
GCTCTCGTGTTTTTTCTGATCTTCGTAGTTCATGCCGTAAAGTTCGCCGGCGGGCGCGTTATCTCAAATAATTTATCCAAATAAATTCTATTGATTATAAACTCTTTTCGAAAATAAAAGGCGGGATAATTGTATGTCGTTGTGTCCTTATCGTTGAAAATAGCTCGCCTTAGTTTTAAAGCTTTGCCATAGGGTGGGGTGAAAGCTCTCCCAAAGCCAAAAGAACTCTTTCCTTTTTTCCACCATAAGGCGTCAGTAAAGGGAACCGCTGATTTCCAATTAGATGGTGGGGGTGTTTCTCTAATAAATGGCGTACCCATACTATCCTCCGGATAATAAGTCCATTCCGATTGATAAGGAACGAGCACCTGCCCGTTGCTTCTAAACGAGAAGAGGTAAAAGGTGAATAATAGTAGTACAACCCCAAAGTTTCTGAAAGCACCTAAGGTCTTTTGAGCGCTTGTTTGATGTTTTTTAGAAAAGGTTTCCATAGGCTAGACTAGAATGTTTAATTCTAAATCTAGCTGATTAGCAGATCATTAAATATGATAAAAATCAGGTTGGAGAAAAAATGCATAAATTTTGCCCTACTGTTTCCAATGGTAGTAGGGGTATAGCCAATCGATTCGAGTAAGGATAATGCCACCCTACTTTTGATATCCAAAAAAATTCATGAGCGATTCCTGGATCATTATTTCTTGCTGGTATTCTTTTACTTCTTTGATCCACTCTTTAAACCACCCTTTTTTTCGTTTATATGAGGCCTTGATATCCTCCTGCACGTCTTCAATTTCAATTTGTAGTTCCTTTTTATGCCGGTTGAACATGCGTAGGCTGAACTTGTTATTTTTGTCAAAAAATGCATCGAACAAGCCCATGCTATTGTACTTCATAAAATCAATCTCCTCCCCAATCTCGTTCAATTGCTTTTGTAAAATCTTATTGTAGCGTTTGAGCATATCTTCGGCCAGAAAGTCTGCGTCCGTTTCCTGTTCCTCAATGTGCTCTATTTGAAGTTGGAGCAGGGTTAGGAAATCGTTGCTTTTGTATGCGGTGGTTACTTGTTGACTTATTTCCGTGTACTTGATTTTGATGGCTTCATCGAGTTCGCGGTCGGGATGATACTTCTTCATCAGGCGCAAATAAATTGCCTTGGCGTCCTGCATTAGTAGTTGATCCTGTTTGCTTACCTTTTTTTTCGTAACAGCGTCGTAGTTATTGAGATCTTCGGCCTCCTTTTCTTCCCATTTCTCGTAAATTTTTTGCTGAAAAACATCTTTATTTTCCCTCATGTAGGTGTCAACTCCTTTCTTCATTGCCTCTTTAATGTCCATTTCTATGCCAAACTCATCCTTGAATTGTTGGGCAAAACCGGCTAGTAGCTCTTCGTCGGGCAGTAGGGTTTCATCGCTGTATTTCTCAAATATTCCCTTTAAAACTTCATCTCCAAATCCTTTCTGTTGCATCAGGGAACTTGCCTGGTCGGCCATGTAGGGCTCAAACCAATCCTTATTATATTTGCCAACACTCAGCTCAGTTGCCAGTTCATCCAACCGAACAGGGCTTTCTTATAAAAAATGGTAATGGCAGGTAAGTCATACCTTTGTGGTTACCAGATTACAAAATAATGACCACTGCTCCTTGCCAAGCTAAAACTACCTCTTTTTTTCAATTGCTTCAAAACACACCCGGTCTGGACGGTCGGGATAACCG
>JBDNFP010000406.1:0-26083 GCA_041689775.1 Spirosomataceae bacterium | reverse complement strand
CGAAAAGGTTGAGTAAATTCGTGAAACGTTGCTTATTACATCCGGTTGCCGAACGCCATTGCCGTTCAGTTTTTAAGTCGTTAATTGAAATGTTCATATCCTATCATATATACGAAAATATTTCCAATACAACAAGTCTAATACAAGTTGGCCAATCCCAAAGGGGTGAAAGGCGAAAACTTCACTGGTGTGATCGTTTTCAAAGACTACGACGAAGAAAACCTGCTGGAAGCCTGGCGAATGGAAAACGGAGAGGTGACTGGCTTACAAATTCCCTCTAAAAATGGTAATCTCAAAAAGGGAGGAAGGATGGCCTACTGGTGTGTGACAGTGAAGTACGGTTATTATGACGGCCCCTTCGGAGCAAATCCTGATGGAACTACCAAGTTGGGAGGAGCACAACTACGAGAGTCAGCAATCATGGAGGATTGCAATTTTGTGGTTACTGGTACCGAGCAGCAATGCTTTGATTCCTATTCCAGCGGTAGTGGTACCGGTGGAGAAGCGAATGGTGGGTATTTTGACTATCAGGTTCCTTCGGGCGGAGGAGGTAGTGGGGATGGTTTGGGTGAAGCCGCGTATGCTTCTGACTATAATCATTGGTATGTTGAGCAATTCATTTTAGAGTATGGGCAGCGCTTGAATTTAAGGACTGAGGAAATAGTATATTTCATGGACCATCCTTCGATAATTGAGAGCGTAAAAGAATTCCTAGCCCTTTTTGGAGATTGGGCATTTCGTGCTGAGTCATTTATTGAAAATAAATTATCAGAATCTCGTGGTTGGGGAAGTATGCATCCTAATGAAAGAACCGTTCTCCGATCCAAGGGGTGGAGCCTCTATCACATAAATCTAATGGCGTATGCTATGAGTGCAATCTGGGCTCAAAAGAACACCAATGAGAAATTCACTCAAAATCAATACCCTGATGTGTGGATGAATGGAAATGGTGGCCCTAATTGTAGTTTTTGCCGAGCAAACGCTTTTAAACATGCCTTACTCGCGGTGTACCTTTCTCATGTGTTTAATTCATCGTCATTTGCGAAACAATTACAAGACGCACATGAGGAATGGGATCCCACTACACAAGAAAGTCAAATGGATCTTGATAATAATAAGGAAGGATATAAGGTGTATGACGGTAATGGTTACTTGCATAACAAGAAGCTTTTCTATGTATACAATAACTATCAAACTACAGCATCCATCTATCAAACGTTAGTTATGGATAAATTTAATAATGGACAGTTGGACTATCTGAAAAACTTAGATAACAATGTAAGAATAAGGAAGTCAACCAATCAATTGTAAAAACATCATTTCCATGACCAAAAAGAAAATATTTTTCCTTTTCCTACTGCTGTTGGTTGGCTGGATAGGCTACCGCTGCAGCCCTACCAAAATAGAGCACGAGGGCTATGAGTTTATGCTTCCTGACGATTTTGACGAGGCAGTTGCACAGGCTGGCCTGAAAAAAATCAGCCCCAGAATGGCCGTAAGTTATGATGACCGGGGTTGGTTGCTAAGAAAAGCAATCAGCGACTATCCCCAACTTCAGAAAAATTTATTGGGCATGAATTTCTACTACGATGATTCGGTCGATATCAAAGCGGTGATGCAACGCATGGAGGAAAAATCGAAAAAAAAATTCCAGATTGAAAAAATGGTTTTACCTCTAAAAACATATAAGTGGTGGTACCTCCCACTAAATAACAAAGTTTTAGTTTTGGTATATCGTCATACTAATTATCCTCTACAAAACCTCTATCCTCTACCAGGGGAGGGAAACTGTATGGGCAAAGGTCAGGGGAAACAGTGGGTCGTGGCTTTCACTTCATTTGACACTTTGGAAGTGGTCGAAATTATGCGCTATACATCGTTTGATGGTATAATATGGAATCGTTATGATTAATTGTTATGTATGATAGCCGGGTTTGTGGTTTTTCTGCGGAAACTGCAAACCCGGCTAAATGGAAGTTATAGCAACCTGAACTTTTCAAGTGGGCGGGTACCTAAAAGCGTATATTGCTGAATTAACATCAGGCTCACGATGATTTTATCAGCCTTCTTTTAGGAAAATGAATGGATAGGGTCTTGCAAATGGACAGCCAAATGTAAATAAGGAAGCAAACCAATCAATTGTAAAACCATCACTTCAATGGCCAAAAAGAAGATATTTTTCCTACTTCTGACTCTGCTATCAATCGACTGGTTGGTGTACCGTGGTGCGCCAACCCCGATTGAGCATGATGGCTATCGTTTTGAGCTACCCATGGATTTTGGAGAAGCGGTATCTCAATTTGATCTGGACTACCCTAAGCCCACCGTGGGATCTTGCCAAGGAAAGTAAATTCAAAAAAGTGCATCCTATTGTGGTAGTTCCGCTTGCCTATAAAGGGGAGTTTTGATTCGTTCTTACTTCGCCCGCCCAGAGGGCTACATCATAGTGGTTACTATACAGAGCCAAGCAACGGCGTGAACTCTACAAAAGCGTCATGAATCATGTAAATTCCTAAAATAATCTCATTGGGAAATAGAGCTCAGTGAGGTCGCCAACCAGCGGCCTCTTTTTTTGTGCTAGCTTTTAGTATCTTTCGTCACTAAAACTCCTTAAAACTTCATCATGAAATACGTGTATCTCCTTTTTTGCTGGACCATTCTATCAGTTACGGTCTTTGGGCAAGCCAAAGAAAAAATCAAAGTATCTGATCTCACGAAGATCAAACAGATCGGTTCTATAAGTATTTCGCCTACGGGTAAGCAAGCGGTGTATACCCTTACTACCACCGAGCCCGTCGACGGAGCTACGTTTGAGTACGAATACAAAACTCACCTGTACCTAGTAGAGCTGGAATCGACCTCAGAACCACGGGCACTTACCTACGGGGCCGAAAGTGCTAGCCAGCCTGCTTGGTCGCCAGATGGTAGTAAGCTGGCGTTTGTGCGTAAGGCCAAGGACAATAGCCAAGTTTTTGTGCTGCCACTCAGTGGCGGAGAAGCCTGGCAACTAACCAGCAGTGCGTACGGAGCGAGTAGCCCTCGGTGGTCGCCGGATGGGAAGAAGATTCTGTTCTCGGCGGGACTCTCGATGAGCGAAATGCTCAAAGACTCGGTTCTGAACCCTAAGAAAGAACTACCCGTTTGGTCGTTGGAAAAACCAGGTTTTGCTGACAACTCTTTTGTCAATACCCCCAAGAACACAAAAGCAAATCCTGACGGATCATTGGCAGAAATCAGGGCCTTCCTGCAAAAAGATACCGAAGATAAAAAAGCTAAGGTGATCAATCGCCTCAACTTTCAGGCGGAGTCTACCACTCAGCCTGAGCTTTCTTTTGGGCACCTTTTTACGATTGATGTAGCCTCGAAGGCCGTGGCCAAACCCTTAACTAAGGGGTATTACAGCTACGGACAAGCCGATTGGACCCCAGATGGCAACGTGTTGATGGTCACTCAGGGCGATAGCCTCGAACATCCCGACCGTTCCCGGCGTAGCCGCATTGTACGGCTTAACGCTGACGGTAGCGGTTGGATGACCCTTTTGACCGACACCGAACGAACATTCAGTCAGCCGACTATTTCGCCCGATGGGCGTTATTTGGCCTTTGTGACATCGTTGGCTCCCAATAAGCCAGCTACCTTAGATCAGGGCCATGTGGGCGTATTGAATCTAACCTCATCGGCCAAGCCTCTGATTTCTCCTTTTGATCGTTCACCGGGTAGCCTCACCTGGGCCACTGATAGCAAAGGTCTTTACTTCACGGCCTCGTCGGATGGGGGAGTGCCCGCTTTTCGAATGGATGTGTTGACCAATAAAATTGAAAGACTTACTGACTTTACGAGCGGGGTAACGGACTTTGCTGTTTCGGGTAAAGTAGTACTCTTTGCAAAAACTGAGGTTGCTAATCCCTCTGAGCTTTATAAAGCGGACTTGGCGTTTAAAAACCAGACGGTAGTGAGTAAGCATAACTCCGAATGGGTGAGTACTAGGCTATTGAGCTACCCCGAACGGCGGACGTTGAAAAATTCCAAAGGGCAAACCATTGAGTATTGGATCATGAAGCCGACCGCGATGGAGTCGGGTAAGGAATACCCACTGTTGCTCCAAATGCACGGTGGCCCCACGGCTATGTGGGGGCCGGGGGAGGCTTCGATGTGGCACGAGCTTCAGTTCTTTTGCGCACAGGGATATGGGGTTGTTTATGCCAATCCGCGTGGATCGGGTGGTTACGGAGTTGATTTCATGAAAGCCAACTACCGCGACTGGGGTACCGGCCCCGCCGAAGATGTATTGGCCGCCACTACTGACGCCGCTAAGGCTCCTTGGGTTGATACCAACCGGCAGGTCATTACGGGAGGGTCTTACGCCGGCTACCTCACTGCCTGGATCGTGGCGCACGATAATCGTTTTAAGGCGGCGTTTGCTCAGCGCGGAGTGTATGAGCTCACCACCTTCATGGGCGAAGGAAACGCGTGGCGTCTGGTCCCGGGTTACTTTGGTGGCTATCCCTGGGAGGAAGAGGCGGCGGCTTCCATGCTGGCTAATTCTCCCCAGACCTTTGTCGATAAGATCAACACACCACTCCTAATCAAGCACGGGGAGAACGACCTCCGCACGGGGGTGATTCAGAGTGAACTACTTTATAAAAGTCTGAAAATACTTGGAAAAGAGGTGGAGTACGTGCGGATGCCCGGGGCGACCCATGAGTTGAGCAGGGCGGGAAATACCCGTCAGCGCATTGACCGCATTCTCCGGATTTACGAGTTTTTTGAACGTTACGTAGCGCCATAAGTTAAGCTCAGTACCTCCTTCAACGCTTCCAATATCCCCTAAAAGGGTTTGTTGGAAGCGTTTTTATTGGTAGAGTTTATGGTTTCCAGGTATTCCGGGCACACTATTTTTATCATGCATGACATATCATTCATTTAAAATCATCAATCATGATCAATACAGCAGAAAGAAAGAAAAAAATCGTAGAAAATTGCAAAAATCACCTGAACAAACGTTTAGCCGGTGTTCAGGATGAAAGGCGTCTTCTTCGGAAAGCCGCCGGTGTAAATGCTGACGATAATATGAGTGAATCCTACGATTCGACTAGTCAGGGAACATTGAACGAAATGTCTGATCTACAATCTCACTTTGAGTTTCTGGAAGAGTCAGCGGCCATGTTCAATCGGGTTAATTTTTCGTCCAGGATCGATACCGTAACGTCCGGAGCGCTGGTAGTCACTGATAAAGTCACATTCCTGATAGGGGTGAGCGGTGAGTTTAAAAGTGATGACCAGGAAATTCAAGGTATATCTACCGCATCTCCGATCTTCGCAGCGATGGAAAATAAAAAAGTGGGGGATAGTTTCACCCTGAATGTCCGGACTTACACCATTGAGGAAATTTCCTGATAAGCATCAATAAGTAGTCTTAACTACCCTTTCCCCGAGATTAAAACAGCATCGGCAACGGGCTTCGTAGGCGTCTGTTTCGCCCAATAGTACCTGCTCTTCGGAGGGAGAAGTTCGGTACGAGTGGGAAGCTACATCTCCGCACACCACACAAATGGCGTGTACCTTGGTCACGTATTCAGCGACACTCATGAGCTGAGGCATGCAACCAAAAGGTTTTCCTTTGTAATCCATATCCAGTCCGGCTATAATAACGCGCTTCCCGTTATTGGCCAGGCTGTTGCATACCTCCAATATGGTATCATCAAAAAACTGAGTTTCGTCCAATCCCACTACTTCACAATTTCCTGCCAGCAATAGTATTTCGGAGGCTGTCTGAACCGGCGTTGACCGGATGGAATTTTCATTGTGTGAAACAATGTCTTCGTCGTGGTAGCGTTTGTCAAAAGCAGGCTTGAAAATTTCTACTTTTTGCCGGGCAATCTTGGCACGGTTTAAGCGACGGATTAGTTCTTCTGTTTTGCCAGAAAACATTGATCCACAGATAACTTCGATCCAGCCAGTGCGCGGATTCAGAATTTCCTTTCTTCGGGAAGGTTCGATAAACATTGTTTAGTATATTGGTATCGATTAAAAAGTCGCCTGTTTTTTGATATTTTCACAAAGCAAACATATTTTTTTAACAACACGCTCCTTTAATACCCTCGAATCCGTTATGTCTATGAAACTGAATCAAGCAGCGCTGAAACAATACTCGGCCGATTTTACGTCAAAAATTCTCGATGATTTTTATGCTAGTAAATCAGTGATTAGCGGGCATGAGCTACTCTCCCTTACTCCTTCGAGGCAGGTTAACCTTGGAATAATCAGTCGGCTATTTGAACAATGGCAGGCAGATGCTCAGGCATTTCGAAGTCCTTATTTTGATTTTGAAAAGGAAGAAGTCGTAAATGCCATGAAGGCATTTATGAATACCGTGTCGCAATATATTGCCATCAAACGCGAAGATCTGGAATCGTTGTTGGTCAAATCTACTTCGGACGCTATCCGGTTATTGCTGGATCCCGAAGAGTACTTCGATGGACAGCTACGGACTTTACCGAATTTTGTCTTTGATTCGGATGCGGCTCAAAAGCTTATCAAGTATACCCATATTCATAGCGGGGTTGCGAAAGCGCTGGCATTATGCCTGACTGATAGTGGTTCTGAGTATGTGTACGTGAACCAAACCCTGAACTGGCTACTGAGTATTGTTAAAGAAGGTACTTCTCTTGATGATCAGACGCCTTTCGTAGACGAGTTTTCGAGCGTACTGCCGTTGGATGTAGCATCGATTGTTCCCAGTCTAGCGCCGCCTGCAGACTCCGATTCATCTGAAGCTGGCAAGAAGTCGTTTTTTGATACGGCCCTCGACTCCTACACTGATACTGAGTCCGCTCCCGCCCGGCCTAACCAGCCCGAATCTAAACCAAAATTTTATCCTGTCAACCCCGAATCACCCCAGCCATCAGCGCCGCCCCAGGCTGTTCCGCCGGTTCAGGAAACCCCGACTCCTCCACCCGCGCCATCGGTACAGCCAGAACCGATGTACCGCCCCCCACAACCGATGTTTTCTGATTCAAAGACACCAGCTACGCCTCCTGTCTCAACCTCGGTGGGAAATAATACCCTCAATAGCCGGTTCAAGGTAGATTTGCCAGAGCAGTCCGAAGAGTCGAAATACGGTAGTGTGCAGGTGAAAGTAGATAGTATCCTGAGTAGTATAGCCCTTGGACAGCGTTTTATGTTCGTCAATCAATTGTTCAATAAGAGTAGTGATGCGTTTGATGAGGCAATCCGGGAGCTTGATACGGCCGCTACTTTTGATGAAGCTAGGGATCTTCTCTCCTACAAATTTGCCTCGAAGTACTTCTGGGATATGAGCAGTGATGCGGTAAATGACTTGATGGCTACCGTGAAGCGTAAATTTAACTAGTCACGGGTGCTATCCAAACGTCTAGTATGGCTGTTGCTCTGGCCCTTTATGGCCTGCGCGGGAGATAATGGCTTTCCAATTGGAGCCAGATCGCGCGGTATGGGTCAGGCTGTTGTGGCGTTATCAGATCAATATGCCGTCGTTAATAATATAGCTGGTATCGCTGATGTGCGCGACGTATCTGGCTTTGCCTCCTACCATTCTTACTATGGTTTCGACGGGCTGAGTACACTGTCGGTTGGGTCTGTGATACCCCTCAATGAAGATCTTGCGGCCGGGTTTTCGGTTCAACGGTTTGGTGATAAACTGTATAACGAGCTTTCGTTCGGCGTTGGAGCCGCGCACCGGATCAACCGGATCAGCCTCGGGCTGCGGATTAATTACCGCCAAATAGCCATCAATGCGCCTTCCTTGGCTTTGAGTAAGAAGGCCTTGGTAATGGAAATGGGGGGTATTGCTCAGCTGAGTTCAACGGTCTACATGGGAGCTCATATTTATAACCTTACTCGCAGTGGACCATCCGGGGAAAGTGCTGAGCGAATACCCACCATTCTCCGGGTAGGGTTTGCCTACCTTCCTACCGCTGCGGTGCGGCTGACATCAGAGTTGGTCAAGGACACGGAATATCCGGCCTCGATTCGGGCTGGCTTAGAGTACGAGGTAGTAAAGCAGGTTTTCCTACGAACGGGCATTGCTACCAAGCCTTATACCAATCACTTTGGGATGGGTTTCAAGGGGAATACCTTTGCCATCGATTATGCTTTTACCACTCACCCTCAACTGGGGGTTTCGCACCATTTTACGCTGGCTTGTCTTCTCAAAAAGCAGGATCATTCTTCCCAATCAGATTAAGCCATCACCATCTCAAGCATCCTGATATACTGCGCAATACCTTCCTGAATTTCGTGGAGGTAAATAAACTCGTTGGCCGTATGGGAGCGCTCGGAATGCCCGGGTCCCATTTTCAGGGAAGGACAATCGAGTAGTGCCTGATCAGAGGTAGTAGGTGAGCCGTATGTTTTGCGACCGAGCGAAATACCGGCTTGCACGATTGGGTGCTCCAAGGGTATATTGGATGGACGAAGCCGGATCGAGCGGGCTTCTACTTCTGATTGCACATGGGCCTGAATAACCCCAATGATTTCTTCGAGCGAATATTGCTCCGTCACCCGTACATCAATGGTAAATTCGCAGGTATCGGGTACTACATTATGTTGAGAGCCGGCCTTGATGATCGTGACCGACATTTTGATGGGCCCTAGCGTGGGCGATACCTTCGGGAATCGGTAGTTAGTGATCCAGTCAATATCCCGCAGTGCTTTGTAGATGGCGTTATCTCCTTCTTCCCGGGCGGCATGTCCCGACCGGCCGCGGGCGGTGCAGTCAAGTACCAATAGCCCTTTTTCGGCCACGGCTAGGTGCATTTGAGTGGGTTCGCCCACGATCGCGAATGCAATAGGAGGAAGCTCGGGTACCACAATCTCTAATCCTTCTTTACCAGATATTTCTTCTTCGGCGGTGGTGGCTAGTGCAATATTGTAGGCCATATCGCTACGGTCGAAAAAATAACAGAACGTAGCAATGAGTGATACCAGGCAGCCACCGGCATCATTACTGCCCAAACCATACAATTTATCTTCACGAACCAGCGGCTCAAAAGGATCGAGAGTCCAGGAAGGGTTAGGCTTTACGGTATCGTGGTGAGAATTAAGCAGGAGAGTTGGCTTGGCAGGATCAAAATGCTTGTTCAACGCCCAGACGTTATTTTTTTTCTCCTGAAATGGGATGCCTTTTTTATCCAAAAAACTTTTAATGTGCTGTGCCGTATGCTCTTCCTCCCTACTGAATGAAGGGGTAGAAATCAGTGCTTTGAGCAATTCAGTTGCATCCTGAGTAAGCGATGAAATTTGATTTGTAGCGTATGTTGAAGCCATGAAGCTGCGTTTTCGAAATTGTGGTAGCGGCAAATCTACAAAAAATGTAGAACTTGAAGGCGTGAGGTCGTTGACCTACCACGCTTAATGTCTCTTCTTGCCTCAATTACTACAAATGATATGAAAACTACCTTATTGGTTTACGGTGCAAATGGATACACCGGCCGACTCATTGCCGACTTATGTGCTACCTATGGCCTACAACCACTACTGGCCGGGAGAAACGAAGTCGCTCTGAAAGAAATGGGTGCTAATTTGAATCTTCCCTATAAAGTAGTAGGACTCAATCAACCCGAATTACTGCGGGAGGTTCTGACTGATGTGCGGGTGGTCATTCACGCGGCGGGGCCATTTATTCATACGGCATTACCGATGCTGGAAGCCTGCCTGGCTACCAACACGCACTACCTCGATATTACCGGTGAAATAGCGGTGTTTGAGCTAGCGAAAACACTAAACAGGAAGGCCGAGAATGCAGGAATCATGGTGATGCCGGGAGTTGGTTTTGACGTTGTTCCCACGGATTGTACGGCACTTTTCTTGAAAAATAAACTCCCCGACGCGACGCATCTGCAACTAGCTTTCGTTAATTCTGGCGGAGGTATTTCGCACGGTACGGCTAGTACCATGGTGGAAGGTCTCGGACAACCGGGGGCCGTTCGTGAAAATGGCGTCATCGTTCCCAAGCCAATAGGACACAAAAGTCGTTGGCTTACGTTGGATGGCAAGAAGTATTTTGTGATGACTATTCCCTGGGGTGACGTATCAACCGCCTACCATACTACGGGAATACCCACTATTGAAACCTACACGGGAGTAAAGCCGATCATGCATACGATGCTTAAATTTCAAGGGTTATGGAATAGGCTGTTGCGCACCGATTTTGTCAAGAAAAAAATTCAAACGCGGGTTGATCGGATCAATGGTCCGGATGACGAAGCGCGTACTTCGGGTAAGAGCCTGATATGGGGAAGCGTGCAAAATGCGGCCGGACAAACCTACACGGCGTTACTGCAAACCCCGGAAGGCTATACCCTCACGGCCCATAGTAGCCTCATTATTGCCAAAAAAGTGTTGAGCGGGGAATTGAAAACCGGTTATCAAACGCCGGCTTCGGCCTACGGAGAAAATCTTATTCTGGAAGTGCCGGGAACAATCCGAAAAGATGTATTCCCGGCTTAGAAGGTTTTATTTCCTGATTTGTCCATCTCCTCTGATGACCCATTTTTCAGTCACTAGTTTCTCCAAAGCGAAAGGCCCACGGGCGTGCAGTTTTTGGGTTGAGATGCCTATTTCGGCGCCGAGTGCAAATACACTCCCGTCGGTAAATCGGGTGGAGGCGTTGGCGTACACCGCCGCCGCGTCTACGGAGTCAAGAAAAGTATTTATGATATCTTGATTTTGGGAAACAATTGCTTCGGAATGGCGCGAGGAATATTCCTGAATATGAGCCAATGCTTCGGGTAGGCCGCCGACCACCTTAACGGAGCATTTATAATCAAGAAATTCGCGACCAAAGTCTTCCGGTTGGGCATGCACAAGTGAAGGGTAGTTAGCTTCTTTCAGAATGGCGTAGGCCTCCTCATCGGCAAATATCTCTACGTGGTAGGCCATGAAACCTTCTTTCAAGGTGGGGAGAAAAGTACCTGCCACCACTCGATCCACCAAAACTGTATCGAGTGAGTTACAGACCGAAGGGCGTGAAACCTTAGCGTTGATAACAATGGCCTTTGCCTTTTCAAGATCCGCGGATTGCTCCACGTAGGTATGGCATACTCCGGCTCCGGTTTCGATGGTGGGTACCATGGAGTTTTGTCGGACAAACTGAATGAGCGATTCTGACCCCCTCGGGATAATAATGTCGACGTAGCGGGTAGCGGTCAGTAGCTCGTTGACGTACTTCCGGTTGGTGGGTAAAAGCATAACGGCGGCCTCGGGTAGCTCAAAAGCCCGTAAAGATTCGTGGATTAGACCCACGAGATAGCTATTGGAGAAAGAGGCCTCTTTACCTCCTTTGAGTACGCAGGCATTCCCGGAGCGAAGGCACAGGGCCGCTACATCTAGCGTCACATTCGGGCGAGACTCATAGATGACACCCACGACACCGAGCGCAACGGCAATTTTTTGCATTCGTAAGCCCTGTTCGAGGGTTCTTTCCAGTAACACCCGACCGGTAGGATCGGGTAGGAGGGCCACCTCGCGCAAACTTTGGGCGAGCCCAATAATCCGGATTTCGTTCAACAGCAACCGGTCTTTTTTGGGGTCAGCATCGTCCATCCGATCGAGATCTTTTTGGTTTTCGGCCAAGATAACGTCCATCTGCCGCAAAACCCGGTCGGCCAGGTCGTTCAAAAGAGCGGCTTTGGTAGCATCAGGAGTGGTTCGAATCCTGACGGAGGCAAGTTGGGTTGCTTTTAGCTGGGGTACGATGGAGTCTTGTCCGGTGGTATTATGGGCGTTCTGCCCGTCTGTTACATTGGAGTTCTGGATCATGATGACGAATAGTTTAGGCCTAAACTCAGTGTGCTAGAGCAATACAATATCATTGGCGTTAGCTACCTCGAAGTTTAAAGTTTTAAGGTTCGTAATTATATTATGAGACGTTTCGCGTGAGCGGGCAACCGCCACCATCTCATGGTTTGGATTGAAAATTTCAACGAGTTCTCCGGCCTCAAATTCTCCTTTTACTTCTAATATTCCCACCGCGAGCAGGCTACGGCGGTTTTGTAAAGCTCGTACGGCTCCGTCGTCGATCCGCAGTTGCCCAGCTATCAATCCTCCGCTTCCCAGCCATCGGTTTCGGGCCGAGAGGGTACTTCTCTCTGCTTTAAAGACCGTTCCAGTTTTCAGTTGAAGAGCTTTTGGGATAGAGTTCGCCTCTTTCATGCCAAAAATAATGACCTTAATACCCATGCGGGTAGCCAGCTTGGTGAATGTCAGCTTGGAAGCCATTCCACCCAGTCCGAGGGATGACTTATCCGTTCGCACCCATTCAAAGACGTCGTTAATGTTAGCTACTTCTTTGATTATAGTATCTTGGTCGTCCATGAGTCCACCCACCGAAGTGCAGAGCATCAGGGCTTCCGCCCCAAATCCGGTGGCAATGAGGGTAGCCAGTTCATCGTTGTCCGAAAACTTCAACTCCCGGTCGCTCACCACGTCATTTTCATTCACAATCGGAATAATACCGCTGGCCCATAGTTCCTCGTACGTACTTTTCAGTTGAAGAAACTGATGTCGATTCGCAAAGTGCTGCCTTTCGCAGAGGCTTTGGGCAATGGCAATGCCGAACGGAGAAAAATAGTGAGCGTACAATCCGATCAGAATAGGATTACCGACGGCAGCGGCGGCTTTGCGCTGGGTAAGTGTTTTGCGGTAGTCCCGGATATATTTTTTACCGGCCCCAACGGCGCCCGATGACACCAGGATAATACGATAGTGGGGATGAAGGTCCGCAACTTGCCGGGCAATTTCCGACAGAATGGTCTGATCCGGTTCTCCAGTGGGAAGAGTGATAGAATCAGTACCAAATTTGATGACCAAAATGGGCTTTTCGCCAGTCATTGTACAGCGTTTAAGAACGAAAGAATTTCCCAAAAATAGGGCATTTCGTTATTAAGAAGGTATTTGAGCAGTATTATTTACTTCAAATACCTTCTGAACGGTGTAATAATTCTGATTTAGACTTAGGAGTTATGCTGAAACATGTGGGCCAGGTCGGGTTCAGTGAAGCGTGTTTTCATAGCCACGCCCCTGCGCAAACGAGCCATATATTCAATTTTGGGTATTTCAATGGCCCCAAAACGACGAACATTTTCGTTAATAAATTGAGTATCAAGAAGTTCAAACTTCTGAGTACGTAAAATTTCCATCAGGGCATGAAAAGCTATTTTGGAGGCATTACTTACTTTGTGAAACATTGACTCACCAAAGAAAACCGAACCAATGGCTACCCCGTACAGCCCACCGACGAGTTCACCCTCTAGGTACGTTTCAACACTGTGGGCTAGTCCAAGTTTGTGGAGACCGCAATAGGCGGTAATAATGTCACCTGAAATCCAGGTTCCGTCTTCGGTCGTGCGAGGGGCAGCACAGTGATGCATCACCTGCTCGAAGTCGTGGTTAATTCTGATTTCAAACGTACCCTTATTAATTACAGGTTGTAGTGATTTTGGGGGTCTGTAAGTATCAATCGGAATAATGGCCCGGGGATCTGGTGAATACCAATACAAAGTATTGTCAGCATCAGCCATCGGGAAAATCCCGTTGATATATCCATAAATAAGATCGTCGGCGCTGAGTTGATTCATGAAGTTCTGCTTTCCTGCCAGTATGCTCATAGTAAGTACACGACGCACATAAATAGCTGATAGCTATTTGTAAGTATTTGATATAGAAAATAGTAGCCATTTATCTGACTAGATTAATAACACAAACTAATTCTGCCTTAGAACGTTAGTAGCAATTAGTTTGCGGTTAAAAAGTGTATTAACGAAGGAATAGCAGCGGGCACGTAGTATGTGAATTGGGGTGGTAATACTTGTAAAAACAAAGATATCATTTTCTTTTACATTACAGTCCTTGTCCACATAGAATTGTGATTTTCAAAATGTTATGTTTAGGTTAAGATCTAAAATATTTAACAAAAGGTAAACAAGGTCCTCTTTTATTAAACCTTATTCAGGGTCAGCACAAACAAGAAGGAATGAACCCAAAAAATATATTTTCGGTTTAGTTGGGGTACGGGCAAATTTTTTGCAAAATTTGCTGACTTAATAATCAATCCTATTCTTGTGAAGAACAAAGTGACCCCTACTTTCTTCCATACTACCCCCTTCCGATTTAGGTCCGACAGGACCAACTAATCTCCGTTTGCCTACGTGGCAAATATCTCTCTGCCCATTCACCTAGTTACGTATTGAAATTTCATTTTTAGAGGTTCATCTTGTCTTGATGTAATTTCTCCCAAGCGATGAGCAGAGGGAGTTAATGTCAGTTCTCAAACCATGAAACATAAAGAAATAAACGGCAATCCCTTTATTGTACAGATTGCCACCGAAGACCATCTTCATTATGCCGAAACCATTTGTGCCGAAATGGAGGAAAGCGCCAAGAAACGCGGTACTGGTATAGCCAAGCGCTCGGCGGTTTACCTCATGGAAAAAATGGTAGAAGGTAAAGCGATTATCGCGACCACCACCGCTGGTGACTGGGTGGGGTTTTGCTACGTAGAAACCTGGGAGCACGGTAAGTTTGTGGCCAACTCTGGTCTGATTGTGCACCCCGACTACCGGAATAGCGGTATTGCTAAGTCAATCAAGGCGAAGGCTTTTGACCTGTCACGGAAGAAATATCCCAACGCCAAGATCATCGGAATTACCACAAGCCTGGCCGTGATGAAGATCAACTCTGATCTGGGCTACGAACCCGTGACGTTCAGCGAGCTACCGGCCGACGATGCGTTCTGGAAAGGATGCGCAAGCTGCGTAAATTACGATGTATTGACGCGGACCGGCCGTAAAAACTGCCTCTGTACGGGTATGATGTACAATGCCGAAGAAGCCAAGAAAAACGGGAAAGGTGAAAAGTGGAACTTCCTGAAAGAATCGAAGTTGTATGAGCGCTGGATGCGCATCAAACAGCGTATCTTACTACGAAGGGAGGGTAAAAAGAAAGGTCCCGAAGCGGTGATGGTATAGCATACCTTCGTATAACAATATGTTTTATACAGCAAAGCCTCGCTCGGTATTCTTTCCACGAAACCGGAGCGGGGCTTTGGTCTAAAAGAGTAGTAGTGAAGCACATCAGACGCATAATTAATGCGTCTACTTGTCGCGTTTCTGGATAATGTAGTACCTTTAATTTCTCTATATTTAATAATTTCCTTCAAAGTAATGTCACAACAAAAAGTAGTACTAGCGTTCAGTGGCGGACTGGACACCTCATTTTGTGTAAAATACCTGGCCGAAGATCAGGGGTATGACGTATATTCAGTACTGGTAGATACCGGCGGTTTTTCGAAAGAAGAGCTGACTAGCATTGAGGCCAATGCCTATGCGTTGGGAGTGAGGCATCATACTACGATTGTCAAGACAAAAGAGTACTACGAAGACTGTATTAAGTACCTTATTTTTGGGAATATCCTCAAAAATAATACCTACCCACTTTCGGTAAGTGCTGAGCGTATATTTCAGGCCGTAGCCGTAGGCGAATACGCCAAGGAAATCGGAGCATCAGCCATTGCCCACGGTAGTACAGGAGCCGGAAATGATCAGGTACGGTTTGATATGGCATTCCGGATCATTATGCCCGAGGCCGAGGTTATAACGCCCATCCGTGATCTTAAACTATCGCGCGAAGCGGAGATTGAGTACCTGACCAAAAAGGGAGTCGTACGCGACTGGAAAAAGGCAGAATACAGCATCAATAAAGGCTTGTGGGGTACTTCGGTAGGAGGGAAAGAGACTTTGACGTCCCATCAATACCTACCCGAAAGTGCCTGGCCAACCCCGATAACCAAGACTGAGCCGGAAACGCTGACGCTTGATTTCGAAAAGGGTGAGCTAGTAGGGCTAAACGGCGTACGATACGAAACCCCCGTGGAAGCAATTCAGAAAATTGCCGAAATCGCCCAACCCTTCGGTATTGGTCGTGATATTCACGTAGGTGATACCATCATCGGCATCAAAGGACGGGTTGGCTTTGAAGCCGCCGCTCCCCTGATCATTATCAAAGCGCATCATACCCTGGAAAAGCACGTACTCACGGAGCAGCAGTTGTATTGGAAGGAGCAGTTGGCCAATTGGTACGGTAGCCTGTTGCACAAAGGGCAGTTTGTCGAACCCGTTATGCGTAATATCGAGACCTTTATGACCGACACCCAAAAGCACGTTACGGGTAAAGTGCACGTGCACTTAGCGCCCTATCGCTTCCACGTTGAAGGTATTGAGTCACCGTATGATCTGATGTCGCCGGTATTTGGTAGTTACGGAGAAATGAACAACGCCTGGACCGGTGACGACGTGCGTGGATTCTCGAAAGTGGCGTCTAACCAAGCGATGATCTATCAGAAGGTTAGTGAGTTGGCAGAAGAGTAGTGAGAAATTAAAAAGACTGGAACGATGGATAAGACTGAGTTGAAAAAAGAATTGGATCAAATGCTTGATCAGATGCCCGTGCTGCTAGTCCGAGAGATTCTGGATTTTGCTGAATTCCTCCTTTCTAAAAGCTACACAGAATCGAAGGAAATGAGCCAGGAAACAAGCTCGCTATCCCAAAACGAAACTATGCATTTGGAGGAAGAATTTAAAAATTACCAGACACTGTATCCTAAAAAGAAACAGAATGGCTAATGCAAAGGAGTACGTGGCCGATACAATGGCACTTGTTTTATGGTTAGAAAAAAGGAGTTTGCCTGTTAAAGTAGCTAAAATTTTCGAGGAGGCGCTTCAAGATTCGACCAAGTATATCATTTGGATTCCTGCGATTGTACTAGCCGAAATCGGTTATCTGTCAGAAAAAGAACGTATCGAGATTACACTTTCTGAGGTAATTGATTTCATTAATGCTACTTCTGGTGTTTTTCGTTTGATGTCGATGGACGCACTATTGGTTGAAAAAGCCTTTAAAATTACTGACGTGCCTGAATTGCACGATCGACTGATCGCCGGGGGAGCTTTACTAAGGGAATGTCCGGTTCTCACAAATGACCCAAAATTGGAAAACTCAGCTTTTGTACATACAATCTGGAAATAAAATAGGCGCATGAACCCAACAACTCATATACTTTCCACTCTAAACATAGGTATTATAGGAGCCGCCGGCTATACAGGCGGCGAGCTATTGAGAATCCTGATCAATCACCCTCGGGTGACCATTGCGTTTGCCCATAGTAAAAGTCAGGCGGGGAAACCGGTGTACGGTACCCATACGGATCTGTTAGGTGATACAGAATTATTATTCTCGGGTGATGATACCGCGGTTTTGGTGAAGGATGAAAGCCTACATGCTATTTTCCTCTGCTCGGGCCACGGCGAATCCAAGAAATTTCTTGAAGCCAATGCGGTACCGGCATCGGTCAGAATTATTGATTTGAGTACCGACTTTCGGGACGAATCAGAAGGCTTTGTGTACGGACTACCCGAGCTGCAACGCGCTTCCATTCAGAAAGCTACCAAAATAGCCAATCCGGGTTGTTTTGCGACTTGTATTCAATTGGGTATTTTGCCTTTGGTACAAGCAGGATTAATCAGTGGCGATGTACACGTTAGTGCCATTACGGGGAGTACGGGAGCCGGGCAGTCGTTGAGCGCCACTACCCATTTTTCGTGGCGTAATAACAATATGTCTATTTATAAGGCATTCACGCATCAGCACCTAACGGAGATAAAAATGAGCCTGACGAAGCTGCAACCAAGCTTTGCGCAGGCCATCCACTTTATTCCCTACCGGGGCGATTTTACCCGGGGTATCATGGCTAATGCGTACACGCCTTTTGGTGGATCGCTGGCCGCAGCCCAACGGTTGTACCATGATTATTACGCGGGCCATCCTTTTACGCACCTAAGTGGTGCGGCCATTGACCTGAAACAGGTCATCAATACTAATAAATGCTTGGTTCATCTGGAAAAACACGATGGACAGCTACTCATCTCGAGTGTGATTGATAACCTGACCAAAGGAGCTTCCGGGCAAGCCGTGCAAAACATGAACCTGCTCTTCGGCCTTCCCGAAGACAGTGGATTAAGGTTAAAAGCTCCGGCTTTTTAAGTCCTAAACGAGGAAGGTTTCCGGCGTAGTTATTTACCATGCAGGAGGCCCACATTCACCTATTATATCATTTACTCATTCAAAATTGAGCCCCATACATGTCACATTTATTTGATGTTTATCCGCTGTACGATATAGAGCCCGTTAAGGCAGAAGGAAGTTATCTCTGGGATCAACACGGAACTATGTATACTGATCTTTACGGCGGACACGCCGTAATCTCCGTGGGCCATTGCCATCCCTACTACGTGGAGATGGTTGGTAAGCAGCTGAATAAGATCAGCTTTTACTCCAACTCAGTAAAAATACCCTTACAGGAAGAATTAGCCGAAAAGCTGGGGCAATTATCGGGCTATCCTGACTACAAGCTCTTTTTGTGTAATTCGGGTGCGGAGGCCAACGAAAACGCGTTAAAACTCGCTTCGTTTCATAACGGCCGAACCAAGGTTATTTCATTCACCAAGTCTTTTCACGGGCGTACGGCCGGGGTGGTAGCAGCAACGGATAGTCCCTCCATTGTTGCCCCGATTAACTACCACGAACACGTATCCTTCCTTCCTTTCAACGACGTAGAAGCGGCCGAAAATGGCATTACCGAGGAGGTCTGCGCCGTCATCGTGGAAGGAATTCAGGGGGTAGGAGGAATCAATGTTTGTACCGACACTTTTTTACAAGCCTTGCGCCGCAAGTGTGACGAAACTGGTGCGGTGCTGATTCTGGATAGTGTGCAGTGCGGCTACGGCCGAACTGGCGAGTTCTTCTCGCATCAGTTTAGCGGTATCGACCCAGATCTGATGACCATGGCCAAGGGTATGGGTAATGGTTTCCCGATTGGTGGCGTGATGATTTCCCCGAAGTTTAAGGCGAGCTACGGTTTGTTGGGTACTACCTTTGGCGGAAACCACCTGGCCTGCGCCGCTGGTATAGCGGTGCTGGATATTATGAAAGACGAAAACCTGCTGGAAAACGCGACCCGGATGGGTGAGTACTTGATGAAGGGTATTCAGACGATTGGTGGGTATAAAGAACTGCGGGGCCGGGGACTGATGATCGGGATCGAATATGATTTTCCGATCAAAGAGTTACGGAACAAGCTGCTGTTTGACCATAAACTATTTACGGGAGTAGCCGGGTCTAATACCATCCGCTTACTGCCTTCCTTAGCAATTACAACTGACGAAGCCGACACCTTTTTGAAAGCATTGGCGGTAGAAACAGCGGCCTTGGCCAAAGTAAATGGCTAGTTTAGGCGCTTTACTCCTTCCGCAATAGGTTAATAAAAGAAGATTAGATACTCAGACCATCCGAAAACTAACACGAATGAACCACTTTCTATCCATTGGCGACGTCCGCGATCTCAATCAGATCATTACGAGCGGCATTATCTCCAAACGCAATCCTTTTAGCGATAAGGAATTAGGAAAAAACAAAACCATTGGTCTGTTTTTTTTCAATTCCAGCCTGCGAACCCGGCTAAGTACCCAAAAAGCCGCCCAAAATCTTGGGCTTAACGTCATGATCATGAACGTGGGGCAGGACGGTTGGGGCCTGGAAATGGAAGAAAGTGTGGATGGCCATCCCGTGGTCATGGATGGTGCCAACGCAGAACACGTGAAAGAGGCGGCGGCGGTCATTGGTCAGTACTGTGATATCATCGGAATCCGTTCTTTTGCGAAGCTGGAAGACCGCGCCAAGGACTATTCGGAGCTGGTTTTTGAGCAATTTAAAAAGTACGCGGGCGTACCCATCGTGAATCTGGAATCAGCCACGCGCCATCCGTTACAATCCCTGGCCGACTGTATTACCATTGAGGAGTTTAAGGTTAAAGCCCGGCCGAAGGTAGTGTTAACCTGGCTGCCGCACTTCAAGGCACTACCACAAGCCGTGGCTAACTCCTTCTGTGAGTGGATGAACTGCATGGACGTAGAGTTGGTGGTTACGCATCCGGAGGGATACGAGCTAGCCCCCGAGTTTTTGGGCAATGCGGAGGTAGTGTATGATCAGAATAAAGCCCTCGAAGGAGCCGATTTTGTGTACGGAAAAAACTGGTCTTCCTACACGGAATACGGGAAAGTACTCGTTAGTGATCCATCTTGGATGATCACGGAAGAAAAAATGGCGCTGACCGATAACGGGAAGTTTATGCATTGCCTACCCGTGCGCCGCAACGTGAAAGTAGCCGATGAGGTGCTGGATAGTCCGCGCTCGTTGGTGATTGAGCAAGCGGCTAACCGTGAGTGGGCCGCGCAGGCAGCGTTGAGGGAAATACTATTGGGGATGCAGGAGTAGGCTTGTAGTGGTTAGCCAACGGCTATTAGTTTTTTACTTCTTAGGAAGTACTAACAAAAATGAAGGGCACTAATTCCGGTGAATTAGTGCCCTTCATTTTTGTTGAGGCCATTCCCTTACCATCGTTGAATTTTAAGTGCCCTGCGCAATTCAGCAGCGGGCTGACTCTTAGAAACAATGCGGCTAACGTGAACTCTATGATGTTAGGCATCTCCGAAGCCTCGTTAATAGTTGCTATTAATTGGTCTACAAATAGTTAGCTTCTCCGAAGCTTAAATTTTTCAAAAAGCAAGACTTTCTACAAAGGTCAGACCTCCGTTTGGACGGCCCCGTCCGAAGCCGATTACCGAAGGAAATAGAAAGCCCCGGCTTCGGAGATGCCCAATGTTCACTGAGACAAAAGTAGTACCTATCAAGGGCACCCTTCTCCAAAGCTAACAAATCAAGCACCTTTTGAAAAAGCTGATAACCATTGCAGGCAAGCACAAAAAGCGAACACCTATGATCTACTCCGAAATCTCCGCGTTTTCTAGCACGTAATTCATCTGATAGATATCATCGGCATTGAGGCCAAGGGTACCTTTGAAGGTCAACCGTTCGTCGGTCTTGAACTTACGGGCGGTTTTCTTGAATTTCAACGCCATCACGGATTCGGGTCCGGCCCCACCGCAGAAAAAGCACGCACTGTAAGGAAACGCAGAAAGCACATACAGGTTGGCATCTAAATCAATGGGAAGTATGTACCCGGTAATACTAACTTCTTTGCCTTTTAATTTCTGTACCGCTGGCCCAAAGGTGGGGTACAACATATAGACCGACTCGTCGGGGTACCATTTTTTCTTGAACGTTACGTCCCGAAGAAGTTCCCATGAAACCTTCACGGGGTTAGCGGCCGGAGTGAAGGCCAGAAAAGAAACGGTAAGTAAAAGTAATAGGGCAACACGAGTATATTTCATGGTAGTAGTAATGAACTGTTACGGAGCGGTTGGTTATTTGCCCCTTATTTCTCTGATTATAGATCTGGTTAAGCTAGCGGGTACTGTACTATTTATTGAAACCCGTTGGCTATAAGCTACTAGCCGACAGCTTCCCGATTTCGATTGTTACAACAAAAATAGTACGAAAACGATTCAAAATGGGCGTGGGCGAAATAATGTTGCAAATCAATGTCACCGCGCCTACCTACCCATTCTCAATCTTCCGCTAAGGTTCTTGATATATTCAACCGGTATATCCCGAGGGAGGGTAGCGCGGCGGCCAGGACTCCCAGTAACAAAGCACCTCCCAGTAAATAAAACTCTTCATGGAGGATACCAAACTGACTCAGTGAGTAGTGCAGATCCTGCTCGGCGGCCCGGCTGAATAACCATAATCCAACGCGACTCAGTACTATCCCCGAAAAGTAACCCAACAGAGCCAGGAATAGCCCTTCGAGCAGTAGCATCAGAAACAATCTGGTGCGGGTCGCTCCCATCGAAAGCATGAGGGCCATCTCGTATTTACGATCTTTGAGGGAGTTATACAGAGAAACAAAAACGCTGACTCCGGCAATGAGCATAATAACTAGCGCCAGGGCTCGTAAGGTATCAATACCTACCCCAAGCAAAGAGAATAAACGATTGATTTCAATACTGGGTAACGCGGCTTGCATGGAGGTATTGGCGTTGATCTGCCGGGGTAAAGCTACCAAACCCATGGGGCTCCGAAACTGAATCAGCGCGCTCGTGACTTCCCTTTCGTTGGCCTCGCCGGAGGTTAACTCACCGGGAAGTACCTGATCTTCGGATCGGGCTTCTTCCTCATGTTCATGAATAGCCCACACGCTACTGAGGTCGGTCAGCACAAGTTGATCAACTACGGAGCCGTTGGGCTCAAAAATACCAACGACCTTGTACTCTTTTTCTCCGTGGGCCTCTCCTTCTTCGTCGAGCCCGTGGGCGCTGGCAAAGGTATCGCCTACTTTCAGGCCGGACGCCTCGGCTACCTTGCTACCCAACGTTACTTCCAGGGCGGCACTAAAAAGTTGCCCGTCGGCAACGGTGGCTTCGAAATGCGTTACGTACTGCGGGGTAGTACCCACAATCCGGAAACCCCGGTAGTTATCCCCCATGGAAAGCGGTATCACCGCTTTAACAAACGGATTCTTGCGTAGCTTGTTGACCTCCGCCAAGGGAACATTGCCCGTTGGAGCATCAATCTGATAAATACTCGACAGGATCAATTGCAGCGGACTCCCCTTGGCGCCTACCACCATATCGATGCCTCGTATGTTGCGCTTAAACTGCTCGTCGAGCTGTTTGTTGAGGAGCAACAGCAAGGATATGATTCCAATTCCCAGGGTGAGCAACAGGCCGCTTAAAAAGCTGTTGAGCTTCTTTTCTTTTAAGTTAGCCCAGCTTATTTTTAATAAATTCATAATTGTAGAATTCTGAAATCTTAATTCTGAATGATGAGTTAGTCTTTATTAAGGAGTAGGTGGTGGGGAGGTTAAAGACTTACCTGATTCGAAAACTCATCCTTTAATCGCTGATCGTGGGTGACTACAATCAGACTGGCGCCGATCGAGGCAGATTGATTTTTCAATAGAGCCACTACCTTACGGCAATTAATATCATCCAGACTAGCCGTGGGCTCGTCGGCCAGGATAGTGGCCGGATCATTCATCAGGGCCCGCGCGATGCTCACCCGTTGCTGTTCTCCCTGACTAAGCTGATGGATTTTTTTGAATAGATGCTCGGCGAACCCTAATTGGTCCGCCAGAAAAGCGGCCTTA
Source organism: Spirosomataceae bacterium (assembly GCA_041689775.1). Lineage (GTDB taxonomy): Bacteria > Bacteroidota > Bacteroidia > Cytophagales > Spirosomataceae > JBDNFP01. The sequence goes on along the minus strand of JBDNFP010000406.1, from coordinate 2,946 downwards.
TTTTTATCCTGCTTCTTGTCGGCCAGGTAATTGGCCAGTAGAATATTATCGAGCACATTCAGAGAACTCACGAAATGGGCCCGTTGGTAGATGATACCTAGTTCTTTAGCCCGGATTCGGGCTGCTTCGGCCGCGCTCAGGTTTTGTAAAGACTGCTCGTTCAGCCTGATTTCGCCGGATTCGGGTTGGAGCAGCAACGCCAACAGGTGGAGTAGGGTGGTCTTACCCGTACCCGACTGGCCCAGAATAAGTAAGGCTTCGCGGTCGTTACAATGCAGGTCAGGAAAGGTAAATTTCTTTAACGGGGAGTAAGAAAACGTAAGCTGTTTACTGGATACCATAGTGAAAAGGGAAACTTTTTCGGTAAAAATAAAGAACTTTCAGGGTTATGAGGCTACTCACGGGGAAGGTTTCTAACTTTACCCAGCAAAAATTAAAGCAATTATGAAGTACACCCTGTTACTTTGTGCGGTACTGTTGGGGGTTGGTTTCGCCAGCGCCCAACCCCCAACTCCCATGCAGACAAGTATTGAAGAAGTACGCAAACAATTTGCTCCCGATGGCCGGGTAGCGATTTTTCAGGTGGAGGCTACCGCCGAGGGGGTACTTTCCGGAAAAACGAATCTACCAAAGGCTAAGGATACTTTATTGCAAAAACTCCGCGCCGCCAATAGGGTCTTCACCGATCAAATCCAGACTTTACCTTCGGCGGTTCTTGGTGAGCAGACCTTCGGAGTCGTTACCATTTCGGTGGCTAATATGCGCTCCCAGCCCCGCGACGCGGCCGAATTAGCCACGCAGGCTTTGCTCGGCATGCCTTTAAAAGTTCTTGATAAAGAGCGGGGCTGGTACCTGGTGCAAACCCCGGACGGGTATATTTCCTGGGTCGATTGGGGAGGTTTCCAGCGGATGAATCAGGCGGAGTTTGAAGCCTGGAAGCAATCTGAGAAAGTAATTATCCTTGCGCCCTATACCTTCTCGTACGAAACTCCTTCGACGACCGCTCAAACCGTGTCGGATTTGGTAGCCGGTGACGTACTCAGACTCATCGATGAACAACCCTCCTTTTACGAGCTAGCCTATCCCGATGGTCGACGTGCCTTTGTGGCCAAAAGTGATGCCCAACGGTATACCGATTGGCTGAGTACCGTGACTCCTTCCGAAGAGAAACTGGTAGCCACCGCCAAGCGCATGATGGGCCTGCCGTACCTGTGGGGCGGTACTTCCTACAAGGGAGTAGATTGCAGTGGATTTACCAAAACTATCTACTACCTCAACGGCTGGACCATCCCCCGGGATGTTTCCCAACAGGTGCACACGGGTGAGTTGATTGATACCTCCGAGGGGTTTGCCAACCTCCGCCGGGGTGACCTGCTCTTTTTCGGAACCCGGGCCACCGACCAAACTGCTGAAAAAGTTACCCACGTGGGAATGTGGATTGGTACTACTGAATTCATTCATGCCTCCGGGAAAGTACGGGTCAGTAGCATGGATAGCGCGGCCCCCAATTACGATGAATTTGAGAAGAACCGTTTTATCCGGGCAAAACACTTACTTGGAAATTGGGAAGGAGCGCAAAGTTTAAAGTCAGAATCAAACTAAGCGCTCGCTTATGGCATCCTTTTTGGTATCCACTTGAAGTGTAGCCAAGCGACAAATTACCAACTTGTTGCAAATAAAGCACGAAGAAAATCGTTGAATTGAAACATACAGCCCTACCAGAAAACTATCAACTAGTCTATATTTTGCCAAAAATTGGCGTCTACCTATGAATACTTTTTTTAAAAATGGCCGCAGGCTGAAAATCAAGATGTTGGCATTGACCATTATCCTATTGATTTCCCAAGACGGAAAAGCCCAGTTTAGAAGTAGTAATTTTGTACCCTATTCGAGTGTCTCTTTTGGGATTGGTACTTCCAGCTACTACGGCGATATGGCCCCTTATGGCCGGCCCTTTGCTTCTACTTTCGGTATGATGCGTTGGAACGTTACCGCCGACTATACACGTCATTTTAATCCTTGGTTTGGGGCACGAGCCTCCTTTACTTGGGCTCGTATTTCGGGCGATGACTTCAAAATGAGTACGATGGGAAGTCAAGTGAATAACACCTTATTCGCTCGTAATCTGCATTTTCGCAATGACCTTAAAGAATTTGCTTTAACGGGAATAATCAAACTTACTCCTGATAGTCGGAGTTATGATCGCCGTCCGATTTTTGGAGCATATATTTTCGCAGGGATTGCAGCTGTCGCTCATAATCCTGTTGCACGCGTTCCTGATTTAGAAGGAAATCAATGGGTCAGGTTACAGCCATTGGGTACAGAAGGGCAGGGAAGCCCAGGGTATGAAAAGCCCTATTCGTTAGTGCAATTTGCCATTCCCTTCGGTTTTGGTCTACGTTATAAGATTAATTCACGGTTTGATATCTCTGGTGAAGCTGGATTTCGAATTACTTCAACTGACTATCTGGATGATATTTCCGGCAACTATCCTGACCCAAATGTCCTGAAAGACGACCTTGCTCGTTCGATGTCTAAGAGATCCGCGGAACCCACAGCTGCCCGGAAAGGTGGCGATCGAACCGAAGGTATGAGAGATTTTATATCGACTAGGTACGGCATAACAGATCCTAGTGTGGACCCATTTATTGTTATTTCGCAAACTAATTTTGGGCTATCTGGTACCAGAAGAGGAAGTGACAACAGAAGAGACAATTATCTATTAGGGAGCATTCATCTTACCTATATTTTGGGAAGCCCCATTAAGTGCCCTCCACTTAAATAGGTTTTAGTTGTTGTCAGCTTGTTAGATTATGTTTTGGAAACTAATTTTGCATTCTGCCCAAGAGAATACTCGAATAGGCTATTTGTAACATTGCTTCGGAAGATTCTACTGTTTTCTCATAATCCTTGCTCAAACGGCGCCTGAAGTTAAGCCACCCGAAT
>JBDNFP010000405.1:0-2121 GCA_041689775.1 Spirosomataceae bacterium | reverse complement strand
GGAGTGATGGTTATTTCGTTTGTTCTATTGGTGAAGCATCACCTGATACTATTCGTGAGTATTTCCTTAATCAGGGTTAGTCGCTTACATCCCATCCACGCAAAAGCGATGAATGGGTTTTACCCTCCGTTTTATAAATAAAAACCCTGCCGGATGACAGGGTTCAACAAGATGTGGTTTGCTAGGCTACCACAATGACAATAAATTCGCTACTTCTCACCCAACGTCAACATAATCTCATTAAAGCTCTCGATGCCGGCTTGTAGATTTTCGATAATCTCGGTAGCCAAAACATCAGGATCTGGCAGGTTATCCAGGTCGGTGAGGCTTTTGTCTTTTAGCCAAGTAATGTCAAGGCTGGTTTTGTCACGGGCTGTGATTTCTTCCAGGGTAAACTTACGCCAACGGCCTTCGGGGTTGGTTTCGGCGTCGTAGGTTTCTTTACGCTTGTGAAGGTTCTCCGGATTATAGCAACCGATAAAGTCTTGGAGATCTTCGAGTTTCATGGGATTTTTCTTCAACGTAAAGTGAATGTTCGTCCGGAAGTCGTAGAACCAGATATCCTTGGTCCAGGGATCACGTCCGGCGGGTTTGTTGTCGAAGAAAAGTACGTTGGCTTTTACTCCCTGCTTGTAGAAAATCCCCGTAGGCAAACGCAGGATGGTATGCAGATTAGTTGTTTCCAACAACTTCCGACGAATCATTTCACCGGCTCCACCTTCAAACAAAACGTTATCGGGTAGTACTACGGCCGCTCGTCCGTCCGATTTGAGCATGGCTCGGATGTGCTGCACGAAGTTGAGCTGCTTGTTGCTGGTCGTTACCCAGAAGTCCTGCCGATTGTAGGTTAGGTCTTCGGTATCCTGCTCGCCTTCGTCGTTGGTGAAGGTCATGCTACTTTTTTGCCAAAAGGCGGATTGGCCAGGATGTAGTCTACCCGTAGGCCGCTATCCGAAATAAGCGCGTCAGCGGGTGATATAAAGTTGTCACTGTAGAAGTCTCCGATGTTGTGCAGGAAAAGGTTCATCAGCGCCATACGGCGGGTGTTGGCTACTATTTCATTACCAAAGAAGGTCTGATGTTTCAAGAACTCCTTCTCCTCCCTAGTGAGCGAATAGTGCGCAGGATCAGCAAGGTAATCGTAAGCCGCCAAAAAGAAACCGCCGGTACCGCAAGCTGGATCAGCAATGGTATGCATTGGCTCAGGGCGCATACAGGCCACAATAGCCCGAATAAGTGCCCTAGGTGTAAAGTACTGACCGGCTCCACTCTTGGTATCTTCGGCATTCTTTTCAAGCAGACCTTCGTATATCTTGCCTTTGATATCCGCTCCCGTGGTACTCCACCGCTCATTGTCGATCATGTCGATGAGCTTAAAAAGTTTAGACGGGTCCTGAATCTTATTCTGGCTTTTGGTAAATATCTGGCCCAATACTCCTTTGGCCTGTGATAATTCGCGAAGTAACAGTGTATAATGAATTTCCAGCTCGGCTCCCCGCTTTTCGGTCAAACTCTCCCAGTTATACTCCATTGGAATAGGTAGCTCGCGGTTGTAGGGGGGGCGGCTGAACTCATCGGCCATTTTAAGAAACAGCAGATAGGTGAGTTGTTCGAGATAGTCGCCGTAGCCTACGCCATCGTCGCGCAGGATGGTCATGAAGCTCCATACCTTACTGATGATGCTGGATGTGTTGTTGGTTTCGTTGGTCATAGCTTTTTTAATTGTTCTGCTATTTTTTTTGTTAAATAGTATCCACCTATTTTTAAAGCGCCTTTGTACTCAATGAGGTCTAATTCTTTTGCAGCTCTTAAATATCTCTCAATAGTAGATTTTGATTTACTCATCCTATCAGCTAAATCTTGGGTATTAATACCCTCACTATTCCCAATTGTAAGTACAGATTCAATGACGCCCTCTCTTACACTTTTACTAATAGCCCTAATTACTCCTTTATAAACTCCATCATTAATTACTTTATTTCTGATTACTGGACATTTTAGAATTTACGGTGATGCGTACCTGATCGGCTTTCCGAGATTGGCCATCATCCATCCCAGGAAAAGTTCAATTTTCTGGCAAAACTGGCAGAACACGCTATACCCTCTTCTAAAAATGGACTC
>JBDNFP010000404.1:0-7641 GCA_041689775.1 Spirosomataceae bacterium | reverse complement strand
CGGACCGACGCATTTGGCAGGTTATTTATAGACAACTCGGCCTGGAAGGATTAGTTGACGTTAATCAATTTGACAGCTTGCAGTGCCAGTTCTGGCGACGTAAGGCTGCATAAGTAAAGCGAAAACTGCTCACAGTATTACTGTCAATAGTTTTAATATTACTCAGTAGTATAACATCTGGTAAATCACAGGATATGGAGCCATTCTATTGATAAAGCCGCAGGTAATGATACAATCACCGTGTGAATAGATGCTTCTGTCGCTTCTAACTGGTATCTCTACGCAGAAGACTAATTGAGCGTTAGCTTGCATGTCAAAGTACTGCATACTGATAATTGTCGAGCCATAGGAACTCCAATTTTTCTCAGAACACAATCACACTATATTTTAGGGCCGGAAAAAAACTATATCGTCATGCAGGATCATGGGAGTATCCGTCAACGCTTTGTACGAACTAAGACCTCGGGCGGTATGGAAATAGTAATTGATTATACGGTAATTAGTGAAGATCAATTCAATCAAGGGGGGGTATGAGAAAAAAAGAGAAGATTGAAGTTCAATTCTAGGTAAATGTTTGAGTAGTAAATAACTTGATGACCATAATCAACGCAGAAAATGAATAGGCTTTTCTCTATCTTAATTTCAAAGTAAGGGGGTCGACCGACTGCTTACACTACTACCATAGGTAAGCATAAAACCAAGCCAACTGTGTTGCCTAAGGAAATACTTCTGTCATGATATCTGCCTTTACGGTTTTCAAGCGTCGGGACAATTTTCTGAAAGGTAGTACACCCTTGCGAAGAGTTCTCTTGGATAATCATTTGTTAACGACCAATTTCCGTAATCAATAAGAATACCAACGAGTACAATACGTTGAAGATACTTGATTGGCGAATAGACTTGGCTTCTCTGATCTTGAACCCAAGCTATACCTTGGGTCTGAATAAAAAGTAATGGGAGTCAGAAGATCTCTGGCATTCATAATTTGATTAAACCACGATCTCCTGGTAGGTAGTTATTGCCCTCATTTTCCACGGGCTATTTCCACGTCGTGCTCTACCTCGGGTAGTTTGTTGGCGAAGGAAAACGGATCGGCGGTGTGGAAGAGGAAAGACGGTTTGTTGTATTTCTCAATCGCCGCCACGTAGTTTTTCCAATGTGTTACGCATTTTTCTAGGAGCGCTACCGCCTCGTTTTGGTAAGGCTTCTGTCCGTTTTTGCGGTACTTGGCCAATGCTACGCCGGCCCGTAGTTTATCAGCAAAGTAGCGTGCGAAACATGACCAAGCTGCCAGATCAGCTAGTTCGGCGTCGAGCGTAGGCGTTCCCTTACCAACCCATTTTTCGGAAATGCCCAAGGCGCGTTGCGCAATGCGGTCTAGGCTATCGGCCAGTTGGGGTGGCGAAAGGATACCCGGTGCTACCATTTCGCCGTTGGCTAGGTAAGTCTTGATATTGACGAAGCGCAGCGTGTCCAGCACAGGATGGTTAATGATGTTGTTGATGTCGAAAAGATGGTGCTTCCCGACCCCAAACCAATTGCCAAAACTTTCGGTGTAGAGCGACAAGTCATTATTGCCTTTATGGTAGGAAGCAAAAAGCAGCGGTACCTGACTGGCATTTTTCCATCCGACCAGCAAGTCGCTGGCTTTGTCCGACCCGAAGCGGTCGGCCTGTAAATTTTGAAAAGTTGCATCCGGTGTGTTGTTGTCGTAGAGCAGTCGGCCCCACACAGCGTACCACAGCCATTGCCGCTGGAAATGCCAGTTCCAGGTCCGGTGTGGACCGTCCTGGCTGATGTAATCCTTGGCCGGAATGAGTCCCTCTGACCCAACGAAGCACCCACCCACGTAGTTCGCTCCGTTATTTTTAATGAATTCCCGGATAAAATCGGGCTGCCCCCAGCGCAGGACGAAGAAATCTTCGTTACGTAGCGTCCAGACTACCTTTAACTTATCCGAAATTGGATTCCAGTAGGCGTCCGAGAGCTGGCCGCCGTGGACGTGGAACAGATTGGGCGATGAATGCCCGTGCGACCAGTTGTACTTAAACTCCACGTAAGCCTCCGTCACGTCTAGCCCTTCGACCTGCTGCCGGGTACGTTTATCGTTCTCGTAGCTCGTGGTTCCGCCTGATTTTTCGTTGGCGGAAAGCGGAGCGCGGTACACGAACTTGATTTTACGTTTAGCGTCGCGCATCCCGGCTAGGATGGTGCGGTCGAGCCAGGCGCGACGCTCGTCGGGGTTTTGGCCCCCCATGCGTTCGCCCAGCGTGATACCAAGGCCGTCGAGGTCGTCGTACTCGTCGATGACCTGCCGGATAATTTCGCGGGTGTAGCGCTCGGTGATTTGCGTTGTGTCGCCGTCACCAAAGTGCGACCCTTCGTAGCCGCCCACGTTGTGCGCCCTTGCAAAGGAGGGCGATACGAAGGTGTTCCAATTGATGATATAGGTTTCGATTCCGCGTTCGTGCGCCATGCGGAAGAGTTCTTTCCAGAACATTTTCCACTCGCCCATCTCGAATTCATTGAACTGCGTGGCCTCTGGAAAATGCTCGGGCATGACCATGTAGTGAAACAAATGCTGCGACCACAGGGATAGGACGTTAAAGCGGCTTTGGGCCATGTTGTCGAGGTAGGCCTCCCAGAAATTTAGATCGCGGCAGGTCAAGTCGTGTTGGGTCAGTGAAGGGCCGTTGCGGTAAGCCATGTAGGGCAGGTTGAACTTGACGGCCCGGAAACCCAGCCGAGGTCGTACAGTTTTGGCTGAAATTTGAGTAAGGGTTTTACCCCAACGTAACTGTTCACCCAAATCCAGTAAGCCGTATAGCGCACCATTCTCGTCGCCTGTTTGGAGAAGGAGTTGGTTGCCCCGTCGCTCGAATCGATAGCCTTCCTTGCCGAGGGATGCCTCGGCCGAAACCACCACGTTGGCCGTGGCCGGGGTGGTTTCTTTGACCACAAAGCCCGTTTTTTCTACCGACCGACGGAACTGCCGCAGGGCGTAATCCACCACGGGTGATTTTGCCGCTACGGCAATGGTGATATCCCTCGAAAAACCCGATAATGGGAGCAGAAAAAAAAGCAGGATGATCCTTTTCATTTACGTACAGTTTTATTTATCGAACTACTTTTTTGCCAAGATAAGTGACTTGATTGGCCTAAGCGTGATCCTTACATTCAAGGTGCGAAAGTGGGCCACCAAACTTACGGAAAACCATCTTTGCTCATGATTTACTCAACTGGCTAGCAATCAAAAGGCAACGATGACCTGTTTTTCCTCTTTCATCCTGCTTATTTAATGACTTTTGGTTGGTAGAAAGAACTAGGCAATGACTTCTTACGATGACTATTTGCCAAGAAAGGCACAGCTTAGTTATCCAAATAATCCATCCCGAAGGCCACATGAATCTCCCCCAAAGCCTGTCGCTACTCCTCCTTTTCCTGCTTCCATTTGTGAGTTTAGGACAAGTACCTGCCTACTCCACCGATCAGGGAATCCTGCGAAATGGCCAGGAGACTTTTAATGCAAACTGTGTTTCCTGCCACGGAATCGATGAAGGTGCTTTTGGACCAAAGCTGGGTGGAGTAACGACCGTCAGATCGCTACGTGAACTGATAGACTTCACCAGAAACCCTCAAAAATTTGTCGATAAAGCCGATGAGCGAACGGTTGCTTTAGTGTCAGAATACAAATCGGTGATGCCCGCATTTGAACAACTGACTGATGCGGAATTGGCTTCCATTTTCTCTTTCATTGAAAGTGAGACGAAGAAAAAGAATAGTCAGCCCAAAGTGGTAAAGGCATTCTCTGGCAAGAATAACGATCTGAGTTTTTGTCCTCCTGTTTTACAATCTAGTCTGTGGATAGAATTAGAAGGTTTTGCGCAAATTCCGAGACAGCAAAATTCTCCCGACGACAAAGGTGTTGCTACCTTACGAACAGACCCGAATAGTACAGGTGATTTGTTTGCCAGTGATCAAATTGGCCTTATTTATCGCATTCACGACAGAAACCCATACCTCTATCTTGATATCCGGAAGGAACTGGACGACTTTATCTTTTCGCCCGGTATTGGGACCGGACTGGGTAGTTTCGACTTTCATCCACTATTTAAACAAAATGGGTTGCTGTACACCACCCACGCCGAAAAATATACGGGAAAAGTTGCCCTCAATGCGGGTGCCTGGAACGATACGATTGGGGTTGGTTTGCAGTGGGTGTTGACGGAATGGAAAACGGATTTACCCCAAGCCACTTTATTTAAAGGTACCAAAAGGGAGGTATTCAGGATCAACACTCCGACTACCGCGCATGGAATGCAGGATATCACCTTCGCCCCCGGCCTAAGTCCCAGTAATCCCGATTTTGGGATGCTGTACATTGGTATTGGAGATGGCGGTTCCAATAATATCCGACTTCCCGAACTTTGTCACGATCCGGGTTCTTTGCTGGGCGTTATTATCCGCATCGATCCATTAGCTACAAATGGGCAAAACAGATCCTATGGTTATCCGCCTGACAACCCTTTCGTAAAGCGCAAGGTACTTGGCGCGCAGAAAGAAATTTACGCATACGGTTTTCGGAATCCGCACCGAATGGCCTGGGACGAAGCGAACGGAAATAGATTACTGGTGGCCGATATTGGTGAAGCCAACGTAGAGGAAGTCAATATCGTCGTGAACGGGGGTGATTACGGATGGAGCAGTCAGGAAGGCTTGTATGGGGTCAATACCCGAATTGACAAGACCGTACTCTTTGAGTTGAGCGATGTCCAAAAACAAAAAATCAATCTTCCTTTTGGGCAGTATGACCACAGCGACGGCAACGCTATTAGTGGCGGATTTATCTACGAAGGCCCGCTTTCGGTCTTAGCGGGCAAATATGTATTTGGGGATATCGTTACGGGCCGTTTGTTTTACATGAATATCGATCCGGCCATTTCTGATTCCACTATTTACGCAATTAATCTGGCAAACCAAGGCAAAGAATCATCCATGCGGGAGCTGAGCGGACAGAAAAGGGTTCACCTCAGAATTGGTTATGATCGGGCGACGAAGGAACTGTTTCTGACCACAAAAAAAGAGGGAATGATTAGAAAAGTAAGTAATGCCTACCTGAAAAACTGAGCAGTTGAAATGAAAAAGTTACACATTTTATTCTTGCTCTTTATTTTCTCTCTGAATGTTCGTGCGCAAAAATCAGAAGATTGGACGTCAATGTTCAACGGAAAAAAATTGGACGGCTGGAAGGTTATTGGCAAGCCCGCGAAAGTACAGGTGGCGGATAGCAGTTTGCGGTTGCAAATGACCGCCTATACATCGCGCCATGCCTTCGTGCGTAGCGAGAAACAGTACCGGAATTTTATATTTGAAGTAGATTTTCGGCGTGATCTGAATTTGGACTCGGGCATTCTTTTTCGGAGTATCGATGCCCCCGATACCGCTTTCTCCTCCATCTTTGGCTATATGGTCAAGGTAGATCCCCGGCCTGCCCGACGGTGGACCGGAGGTATTTTTGTGGATTACGGGAATGGGCACGAATGGTTGCAAACCCTCGAAAATAACGAAGGAGGTCGAAATGCTGAGCACGCAGGCGGTGAATGGAACCGGTTGAGAATTGAAGCAATTGGCGATCATATCAAGGTATGGCTCAACGACGTGCCGACGGCGAATATCCTGGATAATCGCTACAAGAAGGGTTACGTGGGCTTCAAAATTCACTACTTGCTACACGACAAAGCGCAGGAAGGTCTGATGATTGCTTTTAGAAATCCCCGAATTATCACCCGCAGCGTGAAGAAATACGCCCGCCCGATTTCTCTGCCCTTACAGGATACGAGGGGATTATCAAACATTAACTATTTCAGACGATGATAAGAAAAAAAACGATCACCATCGTCATTCTGCTGTTGCTTTCTGACGTTGGCTTTTGCCAGTCGTGGCAACCTCTTTTCAATGGCAAAAATCTGAATGGCTGGTCCAAAGTAGGAGATTCTGCCACTTTTACGGTGGAAGAGAGGGCCATCAGGTTGCAGCGCAAGGCAAATACGCGTGAGCATACTTTTTTAAGAACAGACAGAAAGTGCCGGGATTTTATTTTGGAGTTAGAATGCCAGCGGGACGAACAATTTCAGTACGGTATTTTGGTAAGGGCCATCCTCGCCCCCGATACGGCGCACGTACGCCTGTATGGTTATCAAGTCAAGGTCGATCACAACAAGAGTCGCCGGTGGACGGGGGCCATTTTTGATGATTACGGCAATACCTGGCAATGGCTATCTACTCTGTCCAATAACCCCAAAGCCCAAAATGCCCTCAAAGAAGCGGGCCTCTGGGATCATTACCGATTCGAGTTAATTGGTGACACCGTGAAAGTGTGGGTGAACGGCGTAGCCGCCAGTAACTTCATTAACAAAAAATACCGGGAAGGGTACATTGCTTTGAAAATTCATTTTCTGGGCGATAATATCGCGCTCGAAAAGCCCACCGCCCGGATCAGGAATATCAGGATCATTACAAAAAATCCAGAACGATTCTCCCGTCCAATGGATATCCCACTTTTGGTTGTGGAGTAAACGAAAAACTTCTCCGGCCATTTTCCACCCTTGTCTACGAGTAATTCTGTGTACTTATAGGTCTCCGCCTGCTCGGACCACAATAGAGTACTTCTTTCTTTACTGAGTACCAGCAAGAACTATTTCAATCAAAGTAGCTGGGTTCAGTTCACCTAGGTAATCTGGAAGGGGCAGGTGTACTGAACCGACCTCAACCATCGCATAAATTCGGGCTTGTCAGCAGGTTGAAACACCAATTATATTATCTGGAATGTGCGCATCGGTAAGAAATTTTTTGCATACCAAAGCGACGAAAGTGGCCTGAGCATATTCAATCTCATGAAACAAAACATTAGCATCTGTCGCGAATTAATGGATATTTTGGTGGAAGATTTATAATCTAATGCCACCTATTGCGGATTGTTTATGGATTAAGAATCACCAAATAATATCATAGGGAACGCCTACTACGGTAACTTTATCCAGTGAAACGGAGCCATGGGAAGGATTTTGAAAACTATTATAAGGGTGAAATAAAAATGGGAGATACGCCTTCGCTCGCCTACTTGATGAAGGGAAATCCGGATAATCCAATGGGTGAAAGCTGGGGCGTTAGCTTTACCAGAATCGACCGGCGTACCAGAATAAGTTTTGAGCGTAATACTACCATCGTGGACACGGTGGCCACATATAGTGTGTTGTAATGGCGATTTAAGGGTCCAAAGCTCAGTATTCCAGCGGATTGGGCTAAGCGGTGGGAGTGGCTGAAATGAGGGGTTGGCTTTTTCCTGATTAAGGTTAGTTCGGGTTCTAATCATTATTTGGTAGTGTCTATAAAGGGTTGATCATGCAGCGACGGAGTCGCCATATGTTCCTGTTTTGAAATAGTGTTTGTTGATGTACATACCAATGACATTGTCATGAATTTGCTCGTTTTTAGAAAAATATATCGTCCTGCGACTCAGGCGCTTGATATGGGTGCGGAAGTTCAAATTCTTGCGCTCGATCTTCCAGGTCTGATCCTTGCCCACTACGTGTTCGATGTGCTGCGGCGTCAGTCGGGCGTAGGCGCCCCACTCGTCGGTGT
>JBDNFP010000403.1:0-15025 GCA_041689775.1 Spirosomataceae bacterium | reverse complement strand
TACCTCTATATAGGTAAAGCCTAAACCGGCGAGTCCTCTCGTAATGTCAGCAGTTTGTTTTTTATCAAACTGAAAATCAATTACATACGAGCCATCTCTTAGAGTATTTTCAACTATATTAATCATGCGGGTCTATTTATGATAACTGACGCTGAGGTTTTCTTTGAAAGTAGTAAAGTTTTGCAGAGTTTCGGCAGCTGATGCCCCCGAAATGACAAGCATGGAGTGTCTAGAAGCACAGTTTTCAATGGATTCCACCATGTCATTTTCACCGAATATACTTCTGTAGCGTACTACAAAAGGCAACTTTTCTACTTGTTTGATATTGATATATTTTATTACTCTGCCAACTTCAAAATCTAAAAACGTGAGCATTGCGGAATGTTTCATCATGTGAAGTCCAGCAGAGGCGGCTTGGTATGTATCTGTGCCTAGGGACTGTTCTAATAAAATTTTATTCAGGTCGATTTCTGTGAGCATCGGAACGATGACTGATGAAGTATAAACTCCTCCTCCTCGGTTCGTACATTCTACTAAATAAATTTCATTTTCTTCGGTTAGTATGTATTCTCCGTGTGTATGCCCAAACCTATACCCCAACTGTTCTACCACACGATGATGGTTTTCGAAAAGGGCTTCGTTGACTTCGGTTGAAAATTGTGCCGGGTAAATAATTTCTTTTGTTACTGGTTTTATCCCCTTTTCAAACTTCCTTGAAGCTACTGCTAATGAGCGATGCCCATTTTTGAAACAAAAGCCATCTACGGTTATTAACGTTCCTTCAATAAACTTCTCGCATATTAGTGTGTGGGAGGGGGAGTGTTGCAAGGCATCATAAAAAGCGGCACATAACTGTTCTTTATCTTGGATGATTGTTACACCAAAAGTGCCCCTACTATCAACTGGTTTCAAGATAACAGGAAAACCAATCTTATTTGCAGCTATTTCGAGGTCAGAAAAGGTGCGGACTTTGTAAAACAGCGGTTGCAGAATTCCTCCTGCTGCGCAACATTCCCTTTGTGCCAGTTTATCATTGGAAAAAATAGCAGATTCGATGGGTGCGAAGGGCAACCCGAGTCTCGAAGCAACTACGGATGCCGTATAAAATGAATAATCACAATTGTCTGTAACAATAGCTACAACTTTGTGAGCTTGGGCAATTCGGACATGGGCAGCAATGTCGGTAGACTCTTTCACATAAAAGTGGTCGGCAAGGGTAAACCCTTCAGCACCTATTTCAGGATGCGTAGCAACTATACTGTACCCTTCTTTTCTTATTGTATCCAAAAGTGAAAATTGCTCCCACCCGGCGCCTATAACCAATATTTTTTTCACACTAAATGAAATTTGAAGGTTGAATGAGTTGATTTTTTGGGATATGGGTATTGGTTATTTTTCCCATGTACAGGTGCTCATGTTTACAGTTAATGCCTTCGGGGTGACGTAAATATTGTACTGATTCAAGTTGAATTGTTTCTCCTTCCTCAATACCTCTGCTTGTAAATACCCTATAGGTAATTTCCTCTTTAAATGCATTTTCCTCGGGTTGAATATTTATACGATCAGCAGATTGAATTAGGGCATTTTCTATTTCTCTCACTTGTCTTACAAGTTCCGTCATTTCGTTAGGGTCAGAGGCAAAAGTCGAACAGTCAGGCGTACCTAAATTTCGATCAAGGGTAAAATGTTTTTCAATTACATTAGCACCACTTACTACTGCCGCAAGTGAAATATGAATACCATTGGTATGATCAGAAAACCCAACTGGACAGTCGAACATTGCTCTATATGTATCCATTAGAGGCATATTTACACGATCTGGAGGAGTTGGGTAGATACTGTTGCAATGCAAGATAATGTACTGATTATTTCCGTGTTTCTTAAAGATACGTACTGCTTCAATAACATCCGAATAACCTGAAATACCTGTTGAAAATATAGTGGGTTTGTTCAGAGCGGCTACTTTCTCAACCAACTGTGGGAAGGTTCCAACTTGGGCAGAGGCTAATTTGAACAGTGGCACATCTATTTCCGAAAGCAAATCTACTGCTTTGAGATAAGTTGGTGAAGAGAAAAATATCCCTCCCTTTTTTGTAGTGTACTCATTCAAGAGATAGTGCCACTCTTCGGGAAATTCCAACTTCTTAATAAATGCGGCCGTTTTTGAGTTAGGCTGATAGTACAAGGCATCTAATTGTATAGATTGGAACTTAACAGCATCCACTCCAGCCTCCAATGCTGCATCTATTGATTCTTTGGCCAGGCTCAAATCCTGCTTATGATTGGAGCCAATATCAGCGATAATGAATGATCTATGATTGTTACCAATACTTGTAGATTTAATACGAATCTCTCTCATCAATTATTCATGCTTTTTCTATTTTGAGAATATATTTGACTTCATTTTTAATGAAAAAAGCTGGATAGCGTTCGTTATCACATACCCTCAGCAAATTGAATTGCTCCTCTATCGTCTTATTCAGATCAAGTTTGCTATCTTTTGCTATTCGCCTGGGATAATAGGTAGCCTCCCCTTGCTGGACTTCGCCAATATTAATTGGAAAGTTGTTAACAAAATTCTCAATCAATTGTATGGTTACCATGCCTTGCAAGTGTTTTATTTCAGGCAGAAGCTCATGGCCCCGTAATGTAATAAATACTTGTTCATAAATTGGTCCTGCATCTACTTTTTCTACTGCCTCAAACAAGGTTACAGGAATTTGATTCTTTCCTTCTAATATTTGCCATGTAATTGGAGACCAGCCTTTGCCTTTGGGTAGTGCACTCTCATGTACAACCAGATTATGCTGATGTAATGTAAGATCTCGAAAAATCTTCTCGCATGATAATAGGCAAAGAATATCCCCTTTTTCCACTTCCTGATGCTCGTTAAAAAGTAATGCCTCATGCCCATTTGCCTTCAATCTTTCGACCAGTTTGTGACCGTAAGGAGCTATCCAAGAGCTTTTATTATCTATCAAGATGTTTACTTTCAGCATTTTCCCTAATTATAATTCAGGTTTATTTGATCTTAACTCGACCAAGAATATCAACAGATGATGTCTCCACTTAAATGGTAGTGCATAACTTATTAATAGATGGACTTTCAAAAATTAAAAACAGGCATTAATTTTCAATGGGGCGTTATATAAGACGTTGTGGTTTATATATATACTGTCCAATATCTTTATCACAAGAAGTAGAATTATGTAGAATAATTAGTATTCTAATGCGTTTTTTTATTGTTGTATTTTTAAACTACTCAACAGTATTTTAAATTGAATCCATGATTATTAAACCATTATACATATCCTTACCATAGATATGGTTATTATGTAATTACATTTTTTCTAACATCTGGGTCATTAGCACACAAAAACAAAAGAGCAACATCTTCTAGGATTGCCATGCGAATGCTTAAGTCTTCCATTATATTTTACAAAGTATCCAAATAATAGGCAAATATTGACCAGGAGTACCTAGACCTTGCTTCTCATTAGTTATTAAGTCTGTGAATTCAAAAAATTTTCCATTTTCGTACATTTGAAGAATCCAAGTTTCGACATCCCCGTAAAAGTCTGACTGTAAAAAGGAATTAGGTTCTACATATAAATCGTAGAATTTCATGACTAGTGCAACGCCAACCGCATTTCTGAGATGACCCTCTTTTAGGCATATTCCCCTTATACCATCTCTATGCCCTATCGCACCCGGAAAATTGGGAATTCTAAATCGTGAGCCTATCGTAATTTCGTCAATTATTCTTTTTTTTACTTCACTTCTAACATAATCACTATCACCCTCCTCTTGAATGATTAAAACTGCATATAACGCGTATAAAAGGGGATAAGTATCCGCATCCATTTCCTCAAATACTTTTTTAATAGTTTGATACAACGGTTTTAAAAATTTCTTTGCATTAGGATTTATTCGTGAAATAGATTTTATACATTGATACGCATAAATTTGGTAGTTTTTCGGTTTAGCTCTTAATTTAAGTGCGTCACCAGTAAGCATCTCATCAAATATCCCTTCCTTTTCATTCCAGAACTTTGTTAAGTATTCATATCCTCTTTCTAGTGAGACAATATTAGATACATCACCCGTGTAGGTTTGGTAATCAGCAAGCAACCGGAGTGCTGTAACGGTAGGAGGCAGATCTTCACAAGAAGCTGTAATCTGTATAATGTCTGGCGTAACTTTAAATTTAGTACCATTAGCTGTTGCTCCCAAAGCCAAGGCCCAACCCCCACTATTCATTTGCTTTTCAGTGTTTTTAGCAATAATGGCTTTTACTGCGTTTAAAAAGATTTCCTCATTATGTATTTTGTAAAGTTCTAATAAAGCGTTGCCCATCAATGAAGGGTAAATTTGACCCTCGCTACCCCATGCTGACTCTGGATAATAATCGCCATTTGTCAGATATTCCACTGACATACTATAACCAACTTGTAATGCGTAGAAATTTAAGTTGTGTTCCATCTCTATTTGGTCAAATGATTAGATTTAGTCTGTAAAAATTTATATTTTAATTCAGCGATTTCCCAATCCTCCATATTGTCAATATCCTGCACTTCCCAATCATTTAATACAATGCCTGCTTTATTTACTCCAAATGCATTTTTGTTATCGAGCAAACTCAATCTTTCTGTATCAATCCAATAGAACTGCCCGGCATCGTAAAAGCTTTCTGTTAGGTCTTGTGATCGTTTTGTTTCATTTTCAGGAAAGTTCATTATTACAGCTTTGTTATGATCCATATTGTAGGATCTCCAAATAGGACTACTATACTTGGCCAAAGGAAAAACTGCATCAAACTCATTGCCTATTAATAAATCGTAACCTTCGGACAAACGTGCTTCGCTTACAAAAGGTGCAGTTGCATAAATGCAACAAGCAAATTTAAACGTCTCTCCTCTCTCTAAATATTTTTTTAAAACTTCTTCGACTACATCTCCTGTGCCGCTAAAATCATCCGAATTTTCTGTACTACGTAGGAAAGGTACAGCTCCTCCAAATCTTAGGGCCACTTCTGCAATTTCCTCATCATCGGTTGAAACCATAACTTCATCAAAAAGCCCTGATTGTAATGCTACTTCAATGGAATAGGCAATAATGGGTTTCCCAAGGAAGTCTTTGATATTTTTTCTGGGAATACGCTTACTGCCTCCCCGTGCTGGAATAACGCACAAATTAGCCATGATAGAATGCTTTCACTTGTTGAATGACAAATTCCTGTTCAACGGTTGTAAGGGTTGGATACATCGGCAAACTAATACATTTTGCGTAGTAACTTTCTGCCTGAGGCATATCGTCGATTTTCCAACCCAATTCCTGGTAGTAGGGCATTAGGTGGGTTGGGATATAATGAATTTGGGTAAAAATATTTTTTGTTCGTAGATACTCATATAGTCCCAACCGGTCTTCCACTTCCAAAATATATAAATGGTAGGCATGACCCTCTATACTTCCTGATTGTCCTTTGATGAATGGTAGATTCTGAAAGGCCGCTTGGTACGTAGCTGCGATTTCCCGTCGGCGTTGCATCCCCGTTTCTGCCCTTGTTAATTGGCTGATGCCGAGGGCGGCCTGGAAATCGGTGAGTCGGTAGTTGTAGCCCAATTCCTGCATCTCCATGTACCAACCGGGGTAGGTATTACCTTTTCCACCGGCTACCTCAACGCTGTTCCGGAATAGGTCGACGTCACGGGTTATACCGTGCGTACGCAATCGGAGCAACTTTTCGTACAGGGCCTTATCATTGGTGGTAATCATTCCTCCTTCTCCACAGGCAATATGTTTCACCGGGTGGAACGAGAATATAGCCAAATCGGCAAACTTTCCGTTTCCGCAATTTTGTTGATTGCCCACACTGTCGATGAAGTAGCCGCCCGGTGCGTGGCAGGAATCTTCGATAATCCACAGGTTATATTCGTTGGCAAGCAACCGGAAAGCTTCAAGGTCAACGGCACGCCCGGCGAAATCTACGGGAATTATACCTTGGTAGGTGCCTTGAGGTGAACTCTCCAACAAGGCCCTTACCTTATGGATGTCGAGCAGGTAGGTTTCAGGATCAATGTCGACAAAAACTACCTCACCCCCGCAATAGCGAACGCAATTAGCGGAGGCAGCAAAGGTAATGGGCGTGGTGATCACTTTCTGCCCGGGTTTTACTTCAAAGGCAAGGGCGCAAAGGTGAAGCGCAGCCGTCCCATTGGCCACGGCCACGGCGTATTTTGATCCTACGTATTCAGCGAATTGAACCTCAAATTCATTTATACGAGGGCCTTGCGTAAGAAAATCAGCCTGCAAAGCCTGCACCACCGCTTCAATATCTTCGGGGGTAATGTTTTGTTTACCGTATGGGATTGAAGTGCTCATAAATCAGGCTACGAATGTAGGGTCGATGTGTGTTTTAACTAGCTCCCGTAGGGTATCAACCGTTTCCCACTCGCTGTTATCTCCGGAGGAGTAAGCAAAGCCGGAAGGAACAAGAACGGCTTTGTTGGATTGGATAAAGTCGTCAACGTTCCAAGCGGGCGTTTGGGGGAGAATAGCGTAATATCTGCCCAAATCGTAGGTAAAGAAGGAATCGGAAGAGGTGATCATTTCTTCGTGGATCTTTTCTCCGGGCCTGATCCCGATCACACGGTGTTCACATTCCGGCCCGATGGCTTCGGCAACATCCATGATCCGGTAGGAGGGGATTTTGGGCACGAAGATTTCACCTCCCCACGCCGATTGTAACACATAGAGAACCATGTCAACTCCACCTTGAAGTGAAATATTGAAGCGAGTCATGGTATCGACCGTGATAGGGAGGATTCCTTCCTTTCGCTTGTTTAGAAAAAATGGGATGACAGAACCGTTCGAGCCCATCACGTTGCCGTAGCGTACCACTGAGAACTTGATTTTTTTCTTGCCTTTGATGTTGTTGGCCGCCACAAATAACTTGTCAGAGGTTAATTTGGTAGCACCATACAAATTAATGGGCGCGCAGGCTTTATCAGTCGATAAGGCTACTACGTTGGTAACATCCGTTTCCAAGGAGGCTTTAATGACGTTGTCAGCACCGCCGATGTTTGTTTTAACACATTCATCGGGATTATATTCGGCGATGTGTACGTGCTTCATAGCGGCGGTATGGATTACATAATCAATCCCTTGCATGGCCCTTTTTAGCCGGTCATAGTCGCGCACGTCGCCAATAAAGAATCGAATTTGCGGATATTGATGAGCCGGGTAGTCTTGGGCCATCTGAAACTGTTTTTGTTCATCGCGGGAGTAAATAACCAACCGACTCACTAGGGGCCAATTGTCAAGAATGGTCTTGGTAAGGGCTTTGCCGAGTGACCCGGTGCCCCCGGTTATTAAAATCGATTTACCGTTGAGGTCTAAGGTCATGAAAAGAAATGGATATTTTATCAGATACTATTGTTCAAATCTACGTTACAATTCACAAAAAGCAAGGTTGATAGGGTAGAAACCCTATCGACCTTGCAGAAAACTAGCAAACAGAATTATTTCTTCAATTCGTTAAGTTCTTTTCGCAACTGCTCGTTAGATTTTTTCAACTCGATCATGTAGAGCGTAAGTTCTTCTATTTTTTGTAGTAAAAGGGCGTCCATCTTACCCAGGTCCACGCCTTTTTCTACTACCTCTATGGCGGATGGGACGTCGGGGAGGTGCTTGTTTTTGTTAATAAATGCTTCTACTTCGCCCAATGAGCGCAATTGATAGGCATCAGCGAACACTTTGTCTGACCAATCGTCCGTATTTTGGATGGCAACTTTTACCTTCTCGGTCAGGATACCTTCGGCTACGTATAGTTTGTATCCTTTGGGGGTAGAGGCAATGCCACTACCCAGTATAATGCCTCCGGCGTTGGTATTGATCAGGTGTTCGTCGGGTGTTACGCTCCAAAAACCATCGGGGAGGTCAGAACCTTCGCGCGCTCCGGCGGTAGAGCTTTTCATAATATTTCCGTTGGCATCCACGTAAAGTTTAAAAATGGTATCCGTGGCATTTGGTAATCCTTGAAAACGGACGCCGGTACCGGTGGTGACACCGGCAGTAATATTGAAACGTGCTGAAGATGCAGTGTTGCCAATACCAACGTTTATTTGATCTACTCCAGTACCACCTAGAACCATACTATTACTGGTGGAAACGGTTGAATTGAAGCCAATGGATATAGAATTGGTTAATGTACCTACCGACCCTTTGGCATTAGTACCTATGTACACATTTCCACTACCAGTTGTCAGGGTTTGACCTGCTTGGCTTCCAAAAGCAGTATTGTTACTACCAGTGGTGTTGAAAAAGCCAGAACCTGCGCCACTAAACGTATTTGCATCCCCCGTTGAATTTCTTCCCCCACTAGCATTTCCAAAGAAGGAGTTCCCATCGCCAAAAGTATTTAGCTTTCCTGAGTTAGTTCCAAAAAAGGCATTTCCTTTCCCAATGGTATTGGAAAATCCAGCACCATTCCCTAAAAATGAATTAAAAGAGCCAGTTGTATTGTTTTGACCTGCATTACTACCCATAAACAGGTTGTACGAACCGGTTTGATTTTTGGTGCCAGTATATGAACCAATGAATAAATTATTAACTCCAGAGTTTAATACGGCTGGAGCACCGGTCCCGTAACCAGACTGGAAACCTATGTAAACATTATTTTGTGATGTATTGGTATATCTGCCTGCCTCATGGCCTATGTATATATTTCTGTCGTCATTCGAGCCACCTGCATTTATGCCTAGAGCAATACTGTTGGTACCTCTTATCTTTATAAATGACTGGTTACTAAATCTAATGCTTCCGCTATTAGGAATATTTATATCGCCATTCACATCGAGTCGCTGCAAAGGGTTATTCGTCCCTAGACCCACATTGCCGGTGTTAAAGAAGATATTAGCAGAATTGTTAGTCCATTGTCCGGCAGCATCAGGTGCCAAAAAGAAAAGCCCGTTCGCATCTAGGCTAAGCACTTTGCCGTTAGTGGCCTGAGTGGCCGAAGCACTCGTGAGGGTCGCGTGTTTTATGCCTTGATTACCAATTACTAGTGGTTGCCCAGTCGGAGTGGTTATTTGATTTTGCGCCATCGCCCCTGACGTAACGCCGAGCAGGAGAAGTAGTAAGGTAGATTTCGTATTCATAGTCACATGGTATGTTTAAGTTTTTATCTTTCTCAATTATATTACCAAGATGCTCACTTTCTATGAGATGCAAAGTATTTTATTATCAAATGGTAGTCAAAATTGTTTGACTTAGAATAGCTTTTCTTGAATTCTCTCTTTTTTGAAGAGGATGAAGGTCAAAGCAATAAAACCTCCTACTATTCCAAATCCTATGGCATAAAAAAGACGCTTAGGCTTGCTCTTTTTGTTCGCAACCATCGGCGGCTCAAGTATTTTTAGAACGGGGGAATCTTCTTGCAGTTGCAGGCGGGCTGCTTCTAACTGTTGGGTTAATCCATTGTAGATGGTCTGAGCTTGTAAATAGTCACTTTGGAGCCGTTGCTCCTCAATTCGGGCTACGTTGCTAAAGGTGTTTTGGTTTCGATCTCGGTAGGCATTGAGTGCATATTCGGATCTTTGGTAGCGTCCCTTGGATTCAGAAAGTTGTTTCTGAAGAAACCGAACCTTATCGCTTTCCTTGGTGGTCCGGTAGGCCGCCACAAAGGTTTTTAAGTAATTTACCGCAAGATTAGTGGCAGAGGCCGCCATAACCGGGTCCGGTAGTTCAACCTCGATCGTTAATACACCGGTCAACTTGTCGTTGGAGGCCGAAATTCGTTTTGCTATGTTTTCAAACACAGCCTCTTGTTCTTTGGTAAGCGTTAATACGGTATCTGCCCTCGCTATTTGGGATTTTGTAAAGGGTTGAATTTCGTCGTCCCCGAGCATAATAGTAAGTAATGCCAAGGTATCCGCCTCGGTGGGTAAAGGGGTAGTAAGTAATTGAAGCAGGAAGGGCCGGCTTTGTAAAATATCTGGATAGAGGTCTGGCCGGATGGCGTCACTATTATCTCCTAACGAAACGCCAGCAAGACTAGCCAACGCCCCTAAATTACCTCCCTTGAGATCAGCTGAATATTCAGGTAATAATTTAGCGGAAGACGTAAACTCCTCAGGTGTTGTAAAGGATAGCCCAAAGCCAATCCCGCCCGATACTACCCCAATTAATAATAATGGTCGCCAATATTTGTTTACAAAAGCTACTATATCGCGGATAGAGATTTCGATGACTTCGTCTGAATCAAAACTATCATTAGGCAGTTGATTGCCAGAATTTTCGATACTCATTAAATTATATTTTTACCGAATGGTATGATTTATTGAATTTAAGTAAGCTAAAATAGCCGAATCATGGTTATAATTAGTGTCCCCAACACCGAAATTATGGCTGCTCTTTCCGCTGGACTTGTCTTTGGACGATTCTCATTCACTTCCTTGGCCGGAACGGTAATCGTTGCCCCACGCTCAATTTTTGGGTACACATCAAAGCCGAAAACTTTCCGGGTACGAGCAATCCGCCCGTTGGCGTAGGTTACGTAAATCCGACGACGACGGGCCTTATCAGTAAAGCCCCCGGCTTCTGAAATATAATCCTTAAAGTTATAAGTATAATCAAAGTTAACAACCGAAGGGTTAAGGATCTGACCATTCAAACGAACTAATTCAGTAATGCGCGGAATTAGTATAGAGTCTCCATCTAATAGTTGGAGATTCCCCGGTATATTGGTTTGTTGGATGATTCTCTCCAAATCAATTCCTACAAGTTGCTTATCCCTCCTGAACCTTGCCGCAGCTAGGTAGGCTTCTGGTTGTAGGCCACCTGCTCTTTGAAGAAGGTCACTGATACGATCGTTGTTATCAATAATCGAGTAGGTACCAGGATAGAGTACTTCCCCTTGAATAGCCACTGTTCGCTGTACCTCATAGCGAGGAGAAGTACGTACGAAAATAATATCGAATGGTTTCAGGCGGAATTTTCTATTTTCACCCAGTTGTTTCAGGTTTTTGTCAACGTCAAAAGTATAGATCACGATATTTTGGGAGGAGGGGAGTCCAACGGTATCTTCCTTGATCCGACGTGCTACTTCCACCCGGTAGGGGATAGCGGCTTCGGTGTAGCCCCCGGCCAGGTAAATCAAATCCGAAACGCTCATGCTATCACCGTAACCAAATGATCCGGGATTTTGCACAGCCCCCGAAATACTAACCGTATAGCTCTCCCGCATGTCCTGAACGGTTTTAATTGTTATTTCGTCCTGTCGTTTCAAAGGAATATCGGCTATTTCGCCGCGCATGAGTTTTCCTAAATCAAAGGAAATTAGCAGGGGTTCCAAATTTTCCTGTTCGCGGCTAATCAGGGCGCGGTTAAGAAAAGCATTCCCCCGCAACCCTTCCGCTTTAAGAATTAAATTTTTAATGGTTTTTACCGACTCATCCAACGCGTAGTTGCCTGGGCGGTACACAGCTCCTTGAATCTCCACGCGGTTTTCAAATCGATCAAGTGTTTTTCCCACCGTGAAGACATCGCCGCTTTTTGGATTGAAAGTACCGAAGTCCTCGGGATTAATGGCACCTACCCGGAGTTCTTTGCCCGTGTTTCGTTGGTAGTTTATGCTGGCCGTGTAGGCTTCCTCGGTAAATCCACCGGCGTAATACAGAAGGTCCTTGAATGTCTCCCCTGGCTTTAATTCAAACCTTCCGGTATATTTCATTTCTCCATTTAGCGTTACCCGGGTTTCGTAGGGATAAATCAGGATGATATCTTGATCACGAAGAGATACGTTATCCTTTAAATCGGCATTTACTAAAAAGCTGTAAATATCAATTTTACGGATCACATTATTATTGCGGATGACCTCTATTTTACGGAATGACCCAATTTCGTTTGGTCCACCCGAAAGGTATAACGCATTGAAGGCCGTGGCAAGGGATGAAACCGTATAGGTTCCGGGGCGGTTAACTGATCCAGTAATCATTACTTTAATACTCCGCACTCCGCTCAATGTAATAGTCGCCTTTGTGCTACTTCCCGGGAGGTTAAGACCTGAATAAGCCTGCCGAAGTCGGCTGATTATCCGTTCGGAAGCTTGTTCGATGGTCAGGCCATTGATGTACAGAGGTGCAAGGTTAATCATCTTCACCGTGCCATCCGGGCTGACCTTTAGCCGTAAATTATCTACCGCATTTCCGTAGATATCAACCAATAATTCATCATCTGGGCCCAGTATGTAGTCCTTAGGGGTAGCAAGCCTCAAATTTGGCTCAAAGGTGATAAATGCATCATTGAAGAATTTACTACCAAAAATAGTTGGTTTTTCTGGTTGAACCGAGGTGGTTGGCTTGGTGATTGGGCTAGCTGGGACAGGCTCTTGTTGGCGGGTTACCTCTACGGTGTCGCGTTTGGAGCCTGATGTACTCGCTGGATTTTGCGCTTGCGTGAGGCGCTGCCTTAATTGGGATAGATCACTCAAAGTATACCCCTTGGCCATGGCCGCCTGTTCAATTTGCATATCGCTCAGGCCACTTGCTTTGGCTTGCTGATAGTATTGAAGGAGTTGATCATTACTTACCGATTTGGGATCAACTTGCTGGCTAAAAGAGGTGAAACTTCCAAAGATAAGCACGGCGGCCAACAGTAAGAAACGGCCAGAATTGCGTTTGAATCGAGATACCATGTATACTATAAAAAGTGTTGTAGACAGCTTGCCACTACTTGACTATTTGGCAAAATCCGCACCAAATATAATGAATTTTATTTTTACCAGCTCTTTTATGCGCTTGAATTGTACATAACGAAGAAATGGAATTTATTAAACGGTAAAATTAACCTCCTACCTTACCCCAATCCCCAACTCCTTTAACTGTGCTTCCGAAATTACGGAAGGTGAATCGATCATCACATCACGGCCGGAATTATTCTTGGGGAAGGCGATGAAGTCACGGATGGAATCGACTCCACCGAAGAGAGAACAAAGACGGTCAAAGCCAAAGGCAATACCTGCGTGCGGGGGCGCACCAAACTCAAAGGCATTGAGTAGGAATCCAAATTGTTCTTGGGCTTCCTCCGGACTAAACCCAAGGATTCCGAACATTTGTTGTTGCAACGCTTTTTGGAAGATCCTAACCGAACCACCGCCCACTTCTACGCCGTTGATCACCATATCGTAGGCATTAGCGCGGACCTTTCCGGGATCGGTAGTTAGTAGCTGTATATCTTCGGGTTTGGGGCTCGTGAAGGGATGGTGCATGGCGTACCAACGACCTCCGCCCGGGGTAGTTTCGTCTTCACCGTACTCCAACAAGGGGAAGTCAACGACCCATAGTACACGGTAGTCGTCTGCTTTACGAAGACCAAGACGAGTACCCATTTCGAGACGAAGCTCGTTGAGCTGTTTACGAGCCTTGTCGGCTTCTCCCGAGATTAATAGTACCAAATCACCGGGTTTGGCATTCAATGCCTTGGCCCATTGCCGAAGGGTAGCTTCATCGTAGAATTTATCAACGGACGACTTAATGCTCCCATCCTCATTGTAGCGGAAATAGATCAATCCTTTCGCGCCAATCTGTGGGCGTTTAATCCATTCCGTTAGTTCATCAATTTGCTTTCGGGTGTAGGGCGCACAACCGGTAGCACAAACACCCACCACGAGTTCGGCCGAGTCGAATACCACAAAATCTTTTCCGGAAGTCAGGTCAACGTCAGCACTTTTCAATTCCACGAACTCCATGCCAAATCGAATATCGGGTTTGTCAGAGCCATACCGACGCATGGCATCGGCGTACGTCATCCGGGGAACTTCGGGGAGATCTATATTCTTGACGTTTTTAAACAAATTACGAATGAGTCCTTCGAAGGTATTGAGGATATCTTCTTGCGTGACGAATGACATTTCGCAGTCGATCTGTGTAAATTCAGGCTGACGGTCGGCGCGGAGGTCTTCGTCGCGGAAACATTTTACAATCTGATAGTACCGGTCAAAGCCCGAAACCATCAATAGCTGCTTGAAGGTCTGAGGTGACTGGGGAAGAGCGTAAAACTCCCCGGGATTCATCCGACTTGGGACCACAAAATCGCGGGCACCTTCGGGCGTTGATTTGATTAAAACGGGGGTCTCTACCTCAATAAAATTGAGATTGTCGAGGTAGTTGCGGGTGTGCCTTGCTACCTGATGGCGTAATTCTAAGTTTTTACGAACGGGATTACGACGTAGATCGAGATAACGATACTTCATCCGGATATCATCACCACCGTCGGTTTCGTCTTCAATGAGAAAGGGAGGGAGTTTGGCAGGATTGAGG
This sequence comes from Spirosomataceae bacterium, assembly GCA_041689775.1. GTDB lineage: Bacteria > Bacteroidota > Bacteroidia > Cytophagales > Spirosomataceae > JBDNFP01. The sequence goes on along the minus strand of JBDNFP010000403.1, from coordinate 707 downwards.
ATAGAAAGTTCCGAAACACGTACTTCAATAGCACCGGTAGGGATTTTATCGTTTTTCGAATAACGCTCAATGACTTGCCCGGAAGCGCTAATGACAAACTCACGCCCTAGGGTTCTGATGCTTTCTAATAACTCAGCACTAGTATTTCCTTCTTCAAAAAGTAGCTGAGTTATTCCGTAGCGGTCTCTTAGATCAATCCAAAGCATACCGCCTTTATCGCGTACCCGCTGAACCCATCCACATAAAGTAACTTCTTGATTTATATGATCTGTGCGTAATTCACCACAGTTGTGTGTTCGTAACATAAAATGGTATTAATTCTATTTTGTACTTGTTTTTAGGAAGAGAATACTCAAAAGTACGTATTTTTGATAAATCTACCGTGTTGTATATTCCATGAAATCAATTAAGTACTATTCGTCTCTGCCTTTACTTCTGTTTTTTTGTTTATCTGCCTGTTGGGAAAAAAGTCCTAGTACCCCAGGTCCGGACGGAGAACGAAGTGATGTGTTTGAAAATGTACCGATCAGAGTTCCCATTGCTCCACAGCAGATAGATGAGGTGTCTGGCATTGTGGAAAGCCGAACTATTGACGGGTATTTATGGGCTCATGAGGATGCGGGCGACGCCACAAAGCTTTTTCTGGTGAGTAAGGACGGAAAACAAATTCGGAGCTATGTGCCTCCTGGTATCACTAATCGAGACTG
>JBDNFP010000402.1:0-4489 GCA_041689775.1 Spirosomataceae bacterium | reverse complement strand
TTTTAAATGAAGGATTAAAAATATATCGTCAGGAACTGGCGATTACAAAGGTGGAGAGGAAATCAGACTTTGGTAACAAAGCACACTCTATGAAACCCGAAGCCCATCCCATCGCCTCTGGCGTGGGTGGGTAGTTCACACTGATAGCTTTACTTGATGCAAACGTAATGGTACAGGAAAATAACCAAATGGTGAGGATTGCAAAGATACAGGTCGATCCTGCATAATTAGACGGGTACAACACGGTATTAAAAGAGCAAATGACTACGGCCGTTCGGGTAGAGCCGGGGGTATTAACCTACTACGCTGTTGCCGATAAGAACGATCCGGCAAGCATCACCATCCTTGAAATATACGCTGAGACGGCCGCTTATAAATTGCACATCGAAATACCATATTTCAAGAAATATAAGGAGACAGTAAAGGATATGGTTAAGTCATTGGAACTTGTGGATGTATCACTTATTAGCACATCTAAAAAGCCGGGTGTGTGAATTAAACCTCTTCTAATTCATGATAGCATAAATATTCTCCATTAGGCATAACTATAAAGAACAATATGCAAACGTTACTCTATTTAACTGACCTATATTACGAGGCAAAAGGTCGAAAATACTATGAGGAAGACTTGTTCATTACTTCCCGACTTAAAGACCATTTTAATGTGCTTATCGGGAATCCCCGTCAGGTGCTGTCTTGTATTGATTGCGCAGATTTTATTGTATTTAGAAATACCGGACCGGTTATCTACTACCAAAGCTACTTCCTGGATTTCCTGAAAGTAATCCGTGATAAGGATATTATGACGTTTAATTCTTTTGACGGAAAAGCGGATATCAAAGGCAAACAATACCTGCTAGACCTTACGGAACTTGGGTTTCCGGTCATTCCGACGGTGGATGATGTAGCGAAGATTGATCAATTGGGTACTCATGAAAAGTACATCATTAAAATAAAGGACGGAGCCGACTCAATTGGCATGGAGGTATTGAGTAAAAAAGAGATTATCGGCTCTAAACCAACCGGAAAACTCATACAGCCGTGGATTGACTTTGATTACGAGGCCTCTTTTTACTACTTAAATGATGTGTTTCAGTACGCCCTGTATGCACCTGACAAGAACAAACGGTGGGAGCTAGTGAAATATGAACCAACGCCTGGTGATCTGAAATTCGCCGAAAAGTTTATTCACTGGAATAATCTTGAACGAGGAATCACCCGGGTGGATGCCTGCCGATTGAAAGACGGTAGCCTTTTGTTGGTTGAGGTAGAGGATTTAAATCCTTTTCTGTCCATTGATTTGTTGAGTGATGAAAAAAGGGAGAGGTTTATTGGTAATCTAATCGATGCATTCAAGACTATAAAGTAAACTACTACTTCCTCGATGCTCACGGCCGGAAATTAGTCGCGAAGTGCCGACATAGTACTTATAATCATGTTTCATGTAGTATGAACTAGGGCTCTGAACGAGCGGGCAAAGTCCAAAAATCAAAACGGGTGGTCCGTCTCCAGACCACCTGTTTTATCATATTACCATAACATTGCGAATTCGGCCAACCAAACTATTAGGCTAAGTCGAAGCGGTCAAGGTTCATAACCTTGTTCCAAACGGCAACGAAGTCGCTCACAAACTTCTCCTGACCATCGCCACAGCCGTATACTTCGGCAATTGCACGTAGCTCCGAGTTTGAACCGAAAATCAGGTCAACGCGGGTACCCGTCCACTTCACTTCGCCTGTCTTACGATTGCGACCTTCAAATATATCCTGCGCATCCGAAGTTGCTTTCCAGGTTGTTCCCATATCAAGCAGGTTCACGAAGTAATCGTTGGTCAGTGTTTCTGTACGCTTGGTGAATACCCCGTGTCTTGTGTGACCGAAATTAGTATTCAATACACGCATACCACCTACCAGAGCAGTCATCTCAGGTGCCGTCAACGACATTAGCTGCGCTTTGTCAATCAACATTTCCTCGGCCGATGCTTTGTGCTTTGGATTAAAGTAGTTACGGAAACCATCAGCGGCCGGTTCGAGGGCCGCAAAAGATGTTGCATCTGTTTGAGCCTGTGAGGCGTCAGTACGTCCTGGGGTGAAGGGTACCGTTACGTCAAAACCAGCCTTCTTAGCGGCTGCTTCAACCCCGGCGCATCCGCCCAATACGATCAGGTCAGCAAGTGATACCTGCTTCCCAGACTGCTTGCTATTGAAGTCTTTCTGAATTTCTTCGAGCTTATCTAACACATTTGCCAATAAGCCCGGATGGTTTACTTCCCAATCTTTCTGGGGAGCCAGATTAACGCGGGCACCATTGGCACCACCACGCTTGTCGGAGTTACGGAACGTTGAGGCAGACGCCCAGGCGGTCGACACCAGTTGTGATACGGAAAGACCAGCGGCCAGAATTGTAGCTTTCAACGAAGCAGCATCCTCGTCATTAATCAGTTCGTTCGTTACCGCAGGAACTGGATCTTGCCAGATCAATTCTTCTTGTGGTACTTCCGGACCCAAATAACGGGAAACCGGACCCATATCGCGGTGCGTCAACTTAAACCAGGCACGAGCGAAGGCATCAGCTAATTCATCAGGGTTCTCGTAGAATCGTCTTGAAACTTTCTCATAGGCAGGATCTACCCTCATGGAGATATCCGTAGTCAACATAAAGGGTGCGTGCTTCGTTGCGGCATCGTGGGCGTCGGGTATTGTACCGGCACCACCTCCGTTTACGGGTTGCCATTGATGAGCACCGCCTGGGCTTTTTGTAAGTTCCCATTCAAACCCAAACAGGTTTTCGAAGTAGTTATTGCTCCATTGGGTAGGTGTTTTTGTCCAGGCACCCTCCAAACCACTGGTAATAGTATCAGCGGCATTTCCTGAACCAAAGCTGTTTTTCCAACCCGTGCTTTGTTCTTCGATGGTAGCACCGGCGGGCTCAGCGGACACGTACTTAACTGGATCTGCGGCACCGTGAGTCTTACCAAAGGCGTGTCCACCGGCAATAAGCGCAACGGTTTCTTTGTCGTTCATAGCCATCCGGCCAAACGTCTCACGAATATCATGTGCTGCGGCTAGTGCATCGGGCTTTCCACCCGGACCTTCTGGGTTTACGTAGATTAGACCCATGTGCGAAGCTCCAAGCGGTTGCTCTAAATTACGCTCCCCATCACCAGAGTATCTGATATCATCACCCATCCATTCTTTTTCAGAACCCCAGTAAACATCTTCCTCGGGCTCCCATACGTCTTCACGTCCTCCGCCGAAACCGAACGTCTTTAAGCCCATTGATTCGAGGGCGCAGTTTCCGGTCAGTACAATCAGGTCAGCCCATGATAATTTCCGTCCGTATTTCTGTTTGATCGGCCATAGTAACAGTCGTGCCTTGTCCAGATTGGCGTTGTCGGGCCAGCTGTTGAGGGGCGCAAAGCGAAGGGTGCCAGCTCCCGCGCCGCCACGTCCGTCGCCAATGCGGTAAGTACCCGCGCTGTGCCACGCCATCCGGATAAAGAATGGTCCGTAGTGGCCGTAGTCAGCGGGCCACCAGTCCTGTGAATTGGTCATCAGATCAATAAGGTCCTTCTTTACTTCCTTTAAGTCAAGGGTCTTGAACTCTTCGGCATAGTTGAAGTCTTTATCCATGGGATTGGACAAGGATGAATTTTGACGCAGAATATTTAGCTTTAACTGGTTAGGCCACCAGTCACGGTTTGATGTACCAGTACCGGCAGATTTCTGTATGCTACCTCCGGTAAATGGACATTTCCCCGTACCGTTCATGGTGTTGTCACCATTCATATGGTAAGCTGTTGTTCTTGAATGATCGTTATTTTCCATATACAATCGTTTTTATTTTTTTATGAAACAAATTTACAATAATCTTTTCGATAGTTCTAATCTATAAATTTTATACTCTTATAGATGAAATCTATTTAAATGATTGCAATTTGAAAGACACTTAATCTACAAAAATATGGCCAATCTGACAAGCAATGATATGATTAGAAGTCAGAACTACTGCGTCAATCTTCTGAATACTCTCTACGTCTTCCCGCTGGTAGTTCAAGGCTTTACAGATAGCTTCGAGCGTGCTGAAACGAACTGCTTTGGCCTTTCCAGTTTTGAGGATAAGTTGGGGTGTAGTAATACATCTTGGTTTTAAGTCTGCGTACCTATAACTAATCTGCGTACCTATAACTAACTGGATTATGAAGTAAGAGAAAAAAATTCAAACTCTACACCCAACGTTGGGTAAAACGAATAAGCGGATTTCCCTGAAAAGTACACTATGGTAAAGAATGCTATTCTGGCTTTACTGGCGGATACTGACCTAACGCATACTCAGCTGATGGATGGACTATAAGTAGTCGGCCGTATTTAAACATACATTTATTTGATTGAGAAATGGATGGAAAACTCTCGTCTCCCGTACTTTTCAAGAATATGATTTATCCTCATGTGAAGCGCCTCCTTGTTTTCAAAATCCTGCGGGCGCAACC
>JBDNFP010000401.1:0-2854 GCA_041689775.1 Spirosomataceae bacterium | reverse complement strand
ATGCCAAACGGTTTCAAACCAAGTACAAAAAGGTATCCCCGGCTATGAAACAGGGGCTCGTGAACCAAATCTACCCCTTGGAGGACCTCCTGTTAATGAAGCCCTTAATGTTTACCATAGATTAAATGCCCAGTACCCAAATCTCAAACTCAACTTAAAATTCAATGGCATCCATCTTTTCAAAAATTGTATCGGGCGAGATCCCTTGTCATAAAGTGGCAGAAACAGACGATTACCTTGCGTTTCTGGATGTATTCCCCGTAGTAGCCGGACATACCCTGGTAATCCCTAAAAAGGAAGTCGACTACATTTTCGATTTGGACGACGATCTTTACCTGGGGCTCATGAAGTTTGCTAAAACAATTGCTCCGGCAATTGAGAAGGTAGTGCCTTGTAAACGGATTGGCGTAAGTGTTATTGGCCTGGAAGTACCCCACGCCCATGTACATCTGATTCCGATTAGTTCCATGGCGGATATGGACTTTGGTACTAAAATTAAGATGGGGTCAGCGGAGTTAGCGGTTCTTGCAGAAGCGATTAGAGCTGAATTAGGTAGTTAGAATTTCTTCATTTCATTTACTGTTGACTTTGATTCTTGCTTTTTGGAATTGAATAAGCCTTCTTTTCGCAAACTAATCGTGAGTCCCGTTGAGTTAGGGTACAACTCACCAATATCCGTCGCAACCGATCCTTTCAAAATGGTACCGCCCAGCCAATACATTTTGGTTTGGACGGTGAGTAGTCCTGAGAATTGGTAAATAGTCTTCGGGAAAGGAAGATCATACACACCCGCGTTGCTGGAATAGGACAACTTGGTACTCCATTCGTAACGATTTAGGAACGTCCCCCTCAGGCCGGTATGCAGTACCCATACTCGATTGTTACTGGTGAAGGCGTCCGCATATTTTGGGTACTTCCAAATGGTTTCGGAGGTCGGTGTAATGAAGGGAGTACCAATCGTGCGACCATTGTAGGACCAACCATCCCGGACTTGGGCGTGGTTGAAGTAGTTATCCTTGCCACGCTTTCGATCTCTATTAATGATAAAACTTGGTCCCCCTTGGCTTTTGGTATAAAGTCCTTCGAAAACTACCTCCCGGATTGAAAAACGGGATTTCGAATTTCCCTTTCTGCGGATACGGACTCCATTAAGCCCGTCGGCAATGCTAGCTAAGAAGTAAAGTGAGCCATCCTCATAAATATTTTGCCGGTAGAAGAAATAGTTGGCTTTCTTACTGTCTATTTCAATGGCAAAATCAATGGTGCCCAAATGATTACCAACCCTATTGGATCGATCAAAAAAATTGGCTGAACTATGGCTTGTTCCCCTTGTTCCCGTAATCACTCGCAAATAGTCATTAAAGCTTTTGGGCATCTGACCAGCAGTAGTTTCGTAGGGAGACTTGCCCCCCCACTGGACTTGATGATTGAACCCGGCATAGAGTAATATTTTTCCTCCCGGCTTGGCAAGCCGACCGTAGAGCTGCTTTTGGTGGAGTCTTAGCTCGCTCGTAATGGGTCTGCCGCTTTCAAACCAGCCTACGGAGTAGAACCCTTTAATGGCAAACCAGTTTTTTGTGAAGGGTACCGAAGTATAATCCACCAAACCCAACTGAACTTTTGGTAGCGGAACAGAATTTCCGGAAACACTATAAGAGCCTGTTCCTAATGTAGAATCTGCCAAGCCAACGGTCTGTTGCCACCGCCCAACGGATAATCCCCAGTTACCGTAGCGAATGGATCCAAACGCTTGGGGTAGGAATAGTTGGCTATTTTCGCCAAGGTTTCCAACCGCATCGATGGCTAACTCGGCTCTGAGCGCGGGGTTCTGATTTTTATTTTTTAGGAGTGTCCAATACTGATGCATACCCACCCGAAAACTTCCCGCATTACCAGCAGGAACCACACCCCATTGGTTAGTGGTTAGCCAGAATGGGTTACGGCCCGAAGTATTTATCAGGCCAGCTAGCTCGACCGAACTGGTAGTAGAATCGGCCTTGGATGTACCAGCAAAGCCAAAAGGCCGAACGAATAGAGCAAACGCAAGAATAAGAATAATGAGCTTTCGCAAAGGGGAAAGGGTCTAGGGTTCGTTGATAATTTCCAAATATAGATAATTTCGAATACAAGATACTCAACTAACCACGAAACGAACGGACTGTTTGTTGTTTGGCTTTCAAGATAAAGTGCAAATTGACCGTTCAGTAAAAAAGCAAATAAGGGTAGGTATGTTGTTGAAAAGAATGTAGTATCTTAGCGTTACTATCAGTAATTTATATCCGTGGTACGTCATCATCGTTACTCTCAGCTTTTGCCCGCTGCCAACATCATCATTGATGGGTTATTACTTAATCTTTCTTTTTTATCTGCCTATTATCTAAAATTTGGCATAGAGAAAGATATTATTATTGACCAATCTTATTTGGGATTCTTTATTGTATTTAATGCCCTTTGGTTTGCTTTCTCCATTACGAAATATCCCTACGAGCGCTCCCGGATTTCTTATAATTTATCGTCTCAGCTACTAAAATTTCTCCAAGTAGTTGCACTTCATGCGGGCTTTACCGCCATTCTTTGGGTGTTCATGAAGGGTGGTAATTTCTCAAGGCTCCATTTGGCCCTGAGCTATGTTATATTTATCGCGTTTGGGGGAGCTTGGCGCGTAGCTTTGCTCATATTTTTGAAGCGCTACCGGGCAACCGGTTGGAATATCCGTAACTACGTAATCGCCGGTTACGGGGAGATTACACCCATAATTGTTCACTATTTTAACTCTTACCCCGAAATGGGCTACCATTTTAAAGGGTATTTTGATACCAACTCCGTCAAGCGCGCCGACGGTGATTTTAGTGAT
>JBDNFP010000400.1:0-6750 GCA_041689775.1 Spirosomataceae bacterium | reverse complement strand
CACTGGTACTGCCAACGTACAGGGTGAGGACCAACAGAAACTGGACGTAGTGGCCAATATACGGTTTATCCGGGCCCTCAAAAACGGGGGTGATGTATGCGCTATATTGTCAGAAGAAGACGAAGAAATGATTCATACCGGCAACGACGGCGGTAAATACGTCATTGCGATGGACCCGCTCGATGGTTCTTCCAATATTGATGTCAACGTTTCCATCGGTACTGTCTTTTCTATCTATCGCCGGGTAACTTCGGTTGGCGCCCCGGCCACTATCGAAGATTTTATGCAGGGAGGCCGTAAGCAGATCGGAGCCGGCTATATTTTGTATGGCTCTTCCACCCTTCTCGTATTTTCAACCGGATCTGGCGTCAATGGTTTTACTTACGAACACTCCTTGGGCGAATTTATTCTTTCTCACAAAGGTTTGCGCTGCCCTACCATAGGTGCTATCTATTCGATTAATGATGCCTACTTCAATAGCTACGACACCGCTATTCAAAACTACATTACCGAGAACCGTAAAGAAGGTAATTCGGCCCGGTATATCGGCTCCCTGGTAGCCGACTTTCACCGAAACCTGCTTAAGGGCGGAATTTATCTTTACCCGCCTACCCAAAAAGACCCGAAAGTTAAGCTTCGCCTTCTCTACGAATGCTACCCACTAGCGTTTATTGCCGAACAGGCCGGTGGTCAGGCAAGCGACGGGTACAGGGCTGTGCTGGATATTCCGGCCGAAACGATGCATCAGCGAACTCCATTTTACGTAGGATCAAAGGAAATGGTAGAGGATATTATCGGCCGCCTGTGAGCGTAGATTGACCTGGCTAGCCGAAAGCGGTTCCAATTTCGTACCTTTACGGTATGGAAATACAACCCAATCTTTTTGAGCAATTCAAGCTCAATCGTCAGCTTCTAAATGCCATCGAGGACGCAGGCTACACCGAACCTACTCCCATTCAGGAGCAGGCTATACCATTAGCTATGGCTGGCCACGATGTATTGGGGATTGCGCAAACGGGTACTGGCAAAACTGCGGCTTTCGTTCTTCCTATTCTTATGAAAGTAAAGTACGCCCAAGGTGAGCACGCCAGGGCATTCATAATGGCGCCAACGCGCGAGCTTGTGATGCAAATAGCCAAAGCTATTGAGGAACTAAGTCGCCATACCGATATCCGTACCGTAGCCCTTTACGGTGGAGTTGGCCCAAAAGTGCAGATTGAAGCGCTACGGAAGGGTGTAGACATTATCGTTACCACGCCACAGCGATTTCTGGATCTTTACCAGAAAGAAGAAATTGTGGTAAAGCACCTGCAAACCATGGTGCTTGATGAAGCCGATAAGATGCTCGACATGGGCTTTATGCCTCAGATCCGCCGCGTCCTGGAAGTGATCCCCCGCAAGCGGCAGAATCTGCTTTTCTCCGCTACTTTTCAGGAAAAAGTTGAAAAGTTTTCCTACGAGTTTCTTGAATTCCCGATGCGGGTGGAGGTCTCTCCGCAGGCCACTACCTCAGAGATGGTTACGCAGTCGCTATACGAAGTACCAAACTTCATCGCCAAGATTCACCTGCTCGAACTATTCCTGACCAAAAGCGAGGAGTTTAGCCGAGTACTGATCTTTACCAGAAGTAAAGAAAATGCCGATAACGTGTATAAATTTCTGCTTAGGAAAGTAGTGAAAGAGGACGCCGTGAAGGTCATGCATGCCAACAAGGGTCAGAATACCCGAATCAACACCATGGAGGCTTTTCGGGACGGTACCATCCGAGTGCTGGTAGCGACCGACGTAGCTTCCCGAGGAATCGACGTTACAGAAGTGAGCCACGTGATAAATTTTGACGTACCTCTTATTTACGAAGATTACGTACACCGCATCGGCCGCACCGGCCGAGCCAAACACGCCGGAGAAGCCATCACCTTTCTGACCCCCCCCGATGAGTACCACATCAAAAGTATCGAAGCACTGATCAGGATGCCGATCCCGCGCAAGCCACTACCCGAAGACCTTTCGATACCCGATACTCCCTTTGACGAGATGCAAAATCAACTCCGCGAAATTGATCAGCAAAAGCGTCGCGAAGACCCGACTTTCCTGGGAGCTTTCCACGAAAAGAAAAAGCGTCCTCATCATTCGAGTAAACCAAAAAAAGAACTACATAAAAAAACCGGTGGACCGAAGCGAAGGACCCGCCGATAATACAATAATTTTTCGCCCTCATCGTTTCCAATGTTACGATTCATTAGACCCTCTATCTGACTCCGTTTTAACTCACTATGAAGATATTAGTTCGCCTATATTGCCTATTTATTACCCCACTTATTGGCTGGTCACAAACGGCGCAGTACGTCAGTACCAACCATTCACTGGATTCTAATATTGCCCAACCTCGTATTCTTGCTTTGAGCGAGCGAAAAGTACTGCCACTTTTTGGAGAACAGCGAAAAACTTCCGACCAGATCGAAGAGGAAATAAAGTTTTTGAGCGGTTGCGACAAAATGTTCAGCAGCCGGGAAGAGGCTAGTGCATTCTTTACCGCCCGGGCCTGGGAGTACGTGCAGGAAGGGCAGCTTGACACGGCCACCTACCGCTTTAATCTTTCGTACCTGCTCAACGAAAAAAATGTAGATAATTTCTGGGGATTAGGCGTTGTCTGTTACCAGAAAAACCTACTGGAAGCTGCCGAGCGGATGATGCAACAGGGCGTATCGCTCGCCCCAGACAATGTGCCTTTGCTCGTTGATCTTTCCACCATTGAACTGAGACACTTCGGCGAAACTCAGGATCAGGACGATCTTAATGAGTCTTATCAATTATTAAAACGGGCGGAATCGTTGGATACAACCTACGCCCAGACATTTTTTAACCTAGCCATTGCCGAATTTCACCGCACTAACTATCCCAAAGCCTGGGAAGCGTTGCACAGCGGCCGAAAACTCAACTTTGCTTTGGTTGACTTCCAATTTGTGGATTTGCTTCGCGAAAAACTGGTGGATCCCGAGGGGTTCTTCAAATAAAATAACTGACTCAATACCAAAAGAGGCTTACCTATCGTAGTGATAGGTAAGCCTCTTTTGGTATTAATCTTCTTTTCAAAAAACTACTCTTCCTACTTAAACATGAATTCAGAAGGCGAAATATCTACCCGAATAGAATCAACCACCGAGCCATCCGGACGATAACGTACCACGTAGCCCGATTGCTTAAACGTTGGTGTTACCCCTCCGTAGATAAGCCCTTGCAAAGGATCAACCCCTAAACCCGAGAACAAACGATTGATAACCGGCTTATCGGCCTTAATGGAAGTATCATCAATCGAGAACCGATAGGTCTCGCCTTTCTGCTTAAACCCATCATCGGAGTCGTAAAAGGAATATACATAGTAAAAGCTTCTGCCGTCGGGGCTTATGGCAAACTTAGATGGCGTCTTGACGGGGTGCGTACCTACCAGTAAGGTAGCCTCTACCGTTCCCGACTGCGTATTAAACCGCACCATTGACTTATCCGACTGCAACCACAGCTTTCCGTTGGCATCAATGGCGATGGGATCTGGCGATATCCCTACTTTCACACTACGCTTTACGGCGTCGGTTGCTCCGTCGATAATCGTCAGGTTCTCCGTTCCTCCGATTGCCCCCACGTAAATCTCATTTCCGATTCGGATCATCCGTTCGGCTCCTTTGGGTACTTCAATTTTTTTGGTGACCTTATTCGTTTTTAGATCCACTACGGCTACATAGCCCGGATTCTTGAAAAAATTGGAAAAATCGCCCGTGGCTCCCCAACACGATACATAAGCCTTTGTTGCGCTCACTTCCAGGGCAAACCGTGGGTTTTCTATATCGGGAGTACCGATGGTAGCCAACGATTGAAAATTACCCCGGCTTACAATCTCAACTTTATCCTGCCCGGCGGTACTATTGTCTACTAGAATGAGTGAAGAGCTACCTGCTTCGGTGTAGCCCTGTACACTTCCGGTCAGTGAACGACCATTTTGGGTAAAGAATAAATCATTTTCGGCCGTGGACTGTTCCCGACGGAAGAACGAAATACTTCCGTTGTTATCAAGGTAATTACCGGCGTTGCGCACGATAACACCCAACTCATACATTTCGGGATCAGGTACTTTTTCCCGACACGACACCAGCGCACTAATCAGAAGTATTCCGCCAGCAACCTTTAAAAACTGTTTTTTCATTGTGATTTAGAATTATAAACAAGTACTAGATTTATAGAAATGGTGCGTCCCGGCATGGCGTTTCGCTTTACATTCAGGTAGAGTGCATCAAAAACATTATTGACCTGCGCTTGAGCTTGTAATTGCCACGCGTCAAGCTGCCAAGTTTTTTCGGCCAACACATTCAAAAGCACAAAGCCGGGTAAATACCTTGAATTATCAAAGGTATAATAGCTCCGGGTCACTCCGCGTAGCTGAGCCGTCAGGCGCATCGTGCCACGTTGGGCAAAGGCATTGAGGTTGCCTTGGTGCATCGGGACATATATCAACTGCTTCCCGACCACATCCGCCGCGTAGGCATCATACAAGCGTTCTTGTGACGTACGAGTGAGCGAGTACCCAAGAGAAGTACCCGTCTGCCATGCCCCATGGGTAGCATGCCACTTTGCCATTGCTTCCAGGCCACGGGCTACGACCAACTGCAAGTTTTCCACCCGGTAATTCCGTTCGGGATTCCAGTAGGTCCAGTCGTCTACCCGGTTATGGTAGGCTGTCAAAGAGATAGTCAATTGTTCCAACCGAGAAAGTTGCCTCTTACTTTCTAGCCCAACTTCTTTATTGAAACCACTTTCGGGGCGTATATACGGATTCCCCAGATTTAACCAGTAGCGTTCATTTAAGGTAGGCACCCGGTAGCTGCGACTCACGGAGCCCTCGGCGGTCAGGATAAAGTCAGGGCGGGTTATCAAGCGGTATTCTGTACCGAGCGAAGGGGTAATCGGAGGATCAAAACGGGTAACGAAAGCTTGACGCAGGGTAGCCGATAATAGCCAACGTGGTGACGCTTGCCAACGGCTCATCACAAACAGATCCACCCGGTTTTCGGTAATTAGCGGGTCCACGTAGCCATCCACACGGGTACGGTAGTGGGCTACTTCGGCTCCCACGCGTACGTCGAGAGGAGAACCGGCCCGCCCTAGCCGCCATTCCATTTCCTTTTCTAGGCGGGTCAGGTAGCGATCCGTGCTGGTATGTTCAAGGTTTTTAAAGTCACCGCGACCAAAATCAATCAAATCGCGTACCCAGGCAGTCCGCCAGGTCCAGGAGGGAGTTTGATACTGTATCATCGAGCGGGACGACTGCGTACGGGTCAGTTCGCGGGAGGACAGGTTTTCGGGTGCCAAGATAATTTCGTTACCAGTCAGCCAGAAGTGAGCCGAAAGTTGCCGTTCTTTTTTTCCTTGTAAGATCAGATCCTGCACGAGGCCTCGCTGAGCACTTTCGGATGGTTCTATGAAGTAGCCCTTTCTTTGGCTTTCCGGATAGCGGTTGTTCATTCGGCCGTCGTAGACAAGCGTCTTGCCCGAAAATCGTAAATTTTCGTTAAACTTCTTACCGTAATTAGCACCAACCTGCGTTTGCTGATTACCAAAGCTACTTTGTTGGCGCCCAATCTGTGCTCGTAGTCCCTCGGGCTGAATATTTCCGCTTTCCAATAACAGGCTACCCCCTACTGCATCCGTGCCCACCATACTAGCCGATGAACCATACTGCACCGATAAACGATCAAAACCAGCAACGGGGAGGGTTGAGAAATCGGTCTGTCCCAGATTCGGTTGATTGATATTGATGCCATTCCAGAGTACTGCGGTATGGGAGGACGACGTACCTCGGAATGACACGGTGTTCAACTGGCCGGGGCCATAGTTTTTGAAAGCTAATGGGGTATTAAACGCCAACAAATCGCTCAGATTCTGAAAACGAAATTGTTGTAAAGTAGCAGGGTCAATGCGCTGTACTTTAAGACCGGCCATAAAACGTTCGGGCGCAAACCCCACCACTGTTACGGGTTGTAACGCAATGGAGTCTCCCTGGGCATACAGTGGTGCGAAAGTCTTTACGATCCAGATGGATAGAAAGACAACTAACCACCCATACGGTTGGCGTATTGACACAACAAATAATATAAAAAGTAAAAATTAATCGATACGATTTTCAGGGCGTATCTAACAGAACGCGGTGGTGGCTCTTCCTCCGAGGGCCGAAACGGCGGATCATCTTTGGCAGGTCTCCTGACTTATCTCACTGGTTCCGGACCTTCCCGTACCCGTGAGGGTACAGTGGCAAGTGGAATCGAACCAGCTTTTTGGATGAGATTTACAGTTGCGGGGACAGTTCCCGTTTTTCACGGGATTCCCTTTTAAGCCTTAAAAACTCTTACGGAAGAGCATGAGGCACCAAATACTAAAACGAAGGTAAGTAATTTATCCGGGAGGAAAGACCACATCCACCCATAATATTTTATCCAAGTAAGAGAAAACTTCGTCCGCATTCCTCTTAGGTTAGTCCTTTGATTAGGCAGTTTCGTGTAAAAATAGAGAGTCAACTACGCCAAAAGATGTACTTTTAGAATCTGATGGCCTGTCAAACACTATGAGTAATTGATGTTACGCAAGTCTGTTTTTATCCAAAGGAAATATTGCCTGTGTGTTTTAGTTTGAGTAGTTCTAGTTCTTTGAAAGCGGCTTGAATAGCCTTGATGTATATTTTCCCTTTTAGGGCGAAATGGTTGAGTT
>JBDNFP010000399.1:0-2738 GCA_041689775.1 Spirosomataceae bacterium | reverse complement strand
TCCTGAGCTCGACCAGGGTTGTCATTGAGCACGCAAACAGCGGCATCAAGCGGCTCAGGATGCTGCGGGACACCATTAGAATTCACGATTCTCAGATTCGGGATCAAGTCAGGGTGCTGGCTTGTGGCATGCACAATCTCAGGGTTCAGGCAGTAGATCCCGAAAGACTGTATCAGGCAAGCTCGCGGGCACAGGCGTACGAAGTCAATATTTCCAAATAAAGTCTAATATCTCCCTCCTTCAAGAATAATTTTTCCTTACTGGTTTGGAAAGTCATCTCCCCCGCTAACAAGCAGCCCAAGGCATGCTCGTGAATCAAGCGTTCGTGTGGCTTTTGCCGATCCGTAGCGCACGAATAGACAATCGTACTAAATTGATTAAAGTTGATATCTTCCATTGTATCTCTCCATTTTTAGCTCCACTACATCAAAATCCCTTTCTTGGACTCAATGGTGGGTGGCAGGTTAGTTTCCCCCAGCATCTCCCGTAAATCGTTTTCGATCGTGCGGCAAAGCGACAGCATCGGTATATCATTGGCCATACCCTGAAAAGGATTTTCGGAATAATCGCCGACAATTTCCATCACGACGTATACCCAACCAATCAGGACCATAAACGGAATGGATAGCCACGCCCCCAACACTCCCAACTTTGCGAACTCAGAAACCATTCCCAACGGGAGTAAGAAAACAAAAATCCCGACGAAAAAAAAGCTCATATTTGCGTACTGTCGGGGAAAGGGAAATTTCTTAATCCGCTCACATTTTCCCTGATGATCGTAGAAATTCGCCAATATTTTTTGTAGTTCCATGTGGCGAAAATCATCAATAAACCCTCCTTCCCTCAGCATAGCCAAGTCTTGCGACTGGTAATCGACAATCTGGGTAGCCGTGTTTTTGAAACTGATCAGCTTTTCGTATTCATCTTCGGGCAAAAGCATTCTTAATTCTATTTCAGTCACTTCGTCATCGATCAAACCTACCCCAAACTGTTTACGGTACCGTTTCGCAATTTTGCCAATCAAGCCACTCTGGTTGGCGTGTTCCCAAGGCGAAACTACCAGAAGCTGACTCCGAAGAGCGTAAAGCCACCCAATATGACGGTAAATCAGCTTGCGTTTGATCGTAAGAAGTTCGTCCGAAGTCAGCGGATCGCCGGCAAACTGATTACTTACAAAACTTTTGACCGTTATCCCCCAAAACCGGCTACTGTTAACAATCCCTCCCCAGATTTTCCTCGCTTCCCACATCCGATCGTAGGCACTGTTGTTTTTAAAACCAACGTAAAAGGCAACCGCAGTACCAATGATCGAGACCGGCAACCAAGGAATTGATATCCATTTCAACTCAAAATATTGGTACATGATCACAATCAATGACATCCAAACGGTGAGCCAAATGATATGATTGCCGGTAAATTGGGTAATCTGTCGGAGCGATAGGTTTTTGGTAATGATCATTCATCAAGAGCTATTTTGTCGAGGTATACAATCCCCAAACTAGTGGTTTTATTCGGAGTTTGAAATGATTACTTCTTCGATACCATCTGAGTATCAATCAAAACCTGAAACGAATCAATCATCGTATCCTGCAAAGGTCGATAGGTAACACCCAGCGACTTTTTGCTCTTACTGTTATCCGCCTTCCAAGGTACATCCACATTGCCACGGATAAACTTTCGGCTCAATGATTTATTGATCAATGGCCCAACCAGCATCACCAGCCACTTGGGAAGTGCCGATTTTGGTACCGGGTAAGATTCCCCGAATGACTTGTGCAAAATTTTTGATGCTTCAAGTAGCGTTGAATTATGACCACTAATAATGTGCCGGCCCTTGGCGTCCGGTACGAAACCGGCCTGATAGTGGGCAAAGGCCAGATCACGCACATCGACAATTCCCATGCCAAGGTTGGGTACTCCCATCTTCATGGTGCCGTCACCCAGCTGTTTCAGGATCGTAATACTCTCCGAGGTAGCAACCTCAGGGTTCTGCGCTGGTCCCATCACAAAACTGGGGCTTACCACCACCAAGTCCCAGCGGGATTGTTGCTTGCTTATTTTCCAAGCCTCTTGCTCAGCTAATGTTTTGGAATAGGAATAAGGCTGATGCGTTAGAGAAGCCGTCGTATTCCAGACCTCCTCGGTAAAGATACCGTTGGGTGTGCTGTTAAGATGGCCGCGCAACTACTCGTTAGTACTACCCGCTTGACTGACTCCGTGGCGTTGGCTTGTTTCAACACATTTCTGGTACCTAATACCGCCGGGTCGATGAGTTCCTTCTGGGGATCTTTGTAGTTGGACGTAAACGGAGAGGCCGTGTGAAATACCAGTTCGCAATCTTGCATCGCTTCGGCATAAGAGCCAATGGCTAGCAAATCTGCTTTGAAGTACTTGATTTCTCCAGGGAGGGTGGCGGCTAATGTATTAAGGTGGGCTAATTTCCTTTCATCATTCGGATTTCTGACGGCAGCGTGCACCGTTAGTCCCTCTTCCAGGAGTGTCTTTACCAGCCAACCCGCTACGTAGCCCGTGGCTCCGGTTACCAATACTGGTTTTGTTCCATCTATTTTTTTCATCTTTGCTTGATTTAAATTAATTAGGACTTTCGCAAAACTGAAATTTTATTAACTTATGGGATGAAAACAACGCGCGAACTTTACTGCCAGTACCTTCTTTCGAGCCAAGTCAACTACACCTGCACGAATCTGGCTGACCATTTTACCGACCTGACCCACGAC
>JBDNFP010000398.1:0-9807 GCA_041689775.1 Spirosomataceae bacterium | reverse complement strand
GCGTCTTGATTCGTGTCTTTTGGGCTTTTGGTAACTTAACCTTAAATTTGTCCAAAAGCGATGCGAAGATGTCTTGTTGGTTTTTCACTCTCTCCAAACAAGATTTCCATCGCTTTTATTCATTTTGTCCAGTTTTCAGTTATAAAGTTTTTTTCTGAAATCAAACCATTGATAATCAACAAGTTACCCAAAGTGGGAATAGTTGGTACTATCTACTTCAATTGATGACTACTACCGCAGGCTGTCGGGCCGAATGCGGAATACCAGAGATATGCCTACTATTTCCGAACGTACCTCGTGGCATTGTCCATTTAGGTAGCTAAATAGAGTTTTTTTGCCGTCGGGCATCACAACTTCATAGGTACCGGGTGATACCTTTTTGACCACACACATTTGACCAAAACGCTCTGAATAGATCTGGGTCATTTCCAAAGGCTCACGGTAGTAAAGACTCGTTACGGTATGGTTGATTGGGTGTATCAGGGGAGGATTATCTTTCGGGACCGAACGGGCATCCGCATAAATCACCTGATAGCTATTTTGATTTTTAATGGTTTTGGTTTTTTCTTTCAGTTTTCCGTTGACCTCCTGGCTTGACATGGAGGTTTTTAGTATCCCTTTTTCAAAATAGTTTTCTCCCACGTACACTACATCATAAAAAACAGTGTTGATTCCACCCTCTACCCGTAAACTTTCAGATCCTCCGCCCGCTTGGGCCGGGGATATTTTAAGCTCCCCCACATCGCGCCCGGCCAGCAGAATATCGTAGAGGATTATCTGCCCGTGGGCTGAGAATTGCAAAAGGGTTAAACTTACTATGAGAATCGAAATCGATTTATGCATGTTCTTGTTGGGTATTTGCTCTCCTTGTGAATCAACCGCTTACCCCTTACTAGATGGACGATTCTGACACAAATTATCTTGTTGTTTAAATTGAAGAAAGGAACTACTGAATTGCAGGAACTTCTTATCCATTGGACCGCTGAGCGGAGACACAACGAACCCGTTGTTATGATATAAGATGGTAAATTCATGACTCAAATAGCGTCAACCTTAATCAATTGCCACAGGCTCCCTCTAAACGAACAGAAAGGCAACTAATTATAAGGAAACGATCAAGTTCATTGAATTGATAAGTAACCAAATTGGAATTTACTGACGATTAATAAGTCTCATCTTGGTGAAAAGCCAATACAGGAGCGCTCCTAAAAATACACCCAACCCATCAGCGGCGGCATCCCACCAATCAAATGTCCGGTCAAAAGGTAACCATTGTTGGTAGAATTCTAGAAATATACCGTAGCCAATCCCTATGACCAAGATCATCGAATACTTTTTGGGAACGGCAAGTAGCCACAAGCCTGTCCAGCCAATGAATAGCCCGGCGTGCACGATTTTATCAAAGCCTACAACGGGCGCGTCGGGTAAATCTTTACCGGGCCAGGTACAGGCAATCAGGATGAGTAGGGTCCAGGTAATGGCAGGCCACAGGTGCCGTTGGCAGTAAGAGAATATTGATTTCAAAGCGGTAGGTAGGGGAGTTTGGGTTCTTTTGGGTACAATTGCTATTTGAACGATTCAAAACTACGCGTACTTGTGAAAAGATACTTACTGTTTGCACTATTTTTTATGATTTTCTCCGAAGGTTTTTCAAAAGATACCCTACGCGTGATGTCCTTTAATATCCGTTACGCCACGGCCAACGACGGAGTAAATGCCTGGACCTACCGCAAAGATCTGGCGGCTTCGGTGTTTACAAGCTACGAGGCAGACTTCGCTGGGTTACAGGAGGCCTTGCTGAGTCAGATAAACGATTTGCAGGAACGGCTACCCCAATACGCCTGGGTGGGAGTAGGGCGCGACGACGGAAAAGAAAAAGGGGAGTTTTCTCCGATTTTTTACCGAAAAGATCGTTTTGAGTTGATCAATAGTGGAACCTTTTGGCTTTCGGAAAACCCCGAGGTGGTGGCCAGTAAAAACTGGGATGCGGCCATTACGCGTATTGCTACTTGGGGGCGTTTTAAAGATTTAAGAACAGGAAAGGAAATCATGGTGGTCAATACCCACTTTGATCACATTGGCGAGGTTTCCCGCCAGGAAAGTGCTAAGGTCATTGCTCAAAAAATGACCGAACTTGCTAATGGATTACCCACTCTTTTGACCGGAGATTTCAATACGCCTTTGCAATCGCCCGGTATTCAGACCATCCTGAGCTTGCGCTCGCCTCGCTTGTATAATACCCAGGATCGATCGAAGGAATCCCATTTTGGTGGCGAAGCCTCCTTTAATGGATTTGGTTCGGCCCAACCCCGGCCCTACATTGACTTTATTTTTGCCACCAAACA
Organism: Spirosomataceae bacterium; assembly: GCA_041689775.1. Classification (GTDB taxonomy): domain Bacteria; phylum Bacteroidota; class Bacteroidia; order Cytophagales; family Spirosomataceae; genus JBDNFP01. The sequence goes on along the minus strand of JBDNFP010000398.1, from coordinate 7,462 downwards.
TTTCAAGGTAGAGTGCCATGGTTTTCTAACCATTGAGCAGGGCAACATTCAGGTTTCTGATCATTGGCCCGTTTGGACGGAGCTAAGGTGGTGAAGTGGCGGTTAGCGATCGGCATTTTTTAATTGGCTGATATCCTGCAGTAGTCTTATTCAATGCAGGCCGATCGCCGATAACCATTACCCTAATTCCTTCCCAGCGTAAAAACCCAGGTCTTTGTTTCGGAGCTCCTTGGTCCAGAACGCAATTTGCCCGGTATGGTAGGAGTAATGCTCTAGCACATGAATGATGATGCCCATTCCTGACAGGTTGTAGCATTGTACCGTTCGTTTCTGTAATATATTTTCCACATCGGAAGTCTGAATGATGACTTCCGCAACCTTGATGGTGTCGGTAAGTAATTGTAGAAGTTGCTTTTTATCAAAGCCTTCGGTGGCCTGAAACTCCGCGTCACGGGTGCGGGTATCGGGTAGGTTACCCAAACTTGATACAGCATATTGACGAATATTTCCGCACAGGTGCAACATCAGATTTCCTACACTATTCGATGACAAATTGGGTCGGAGCCAAACTTCCTTTTCGGTCAGTTGATCGAGGCATTTGCCAATACGGGCGGTATTTTCGTGCATTCGGTGGAGCGACTGCTCAATAAATTCGATCATCCAAGATTCGTCCATAAAAACGGGGTTTACGCTGTTAGATTATTGAAGGGTACTTAAATAAAACTATAAATTAAAAATAATAGTCTCTCTCTACCAGACAGATACGAGTTTTGTACGAAGAGTGCCAATAATCCCGGCCCTGCTGTTGGGCGGTTAAGTGTTCCGATTCTATTTTCCAGTTTTTTATCGCTTCCAAACTCTCCCAATAGGAAATCGTAATTCCTTCCCCTTCCGTATTCCGCACACTTTCGTGTCCTAAATATCTAATTTGTTCTTCGGCTAGCTCAACCATCCGACCGGCCATAAGCTCGTAGCCTTCTGCTACAGCAGTTCGGATATTGGTAAAAATAACGGCGTAGTAGGGTGGCGGTTACGCAGCGGCAATCGACATGGTTTGACTGGAATGATTTGGTTAAAGTATTTGAAAGTAAAGTTAGTCATTCAGAATATAGGGCGATTGCATGAAAGATATTTCTATAAAGCATGGCACTTTACTTTTATAAGACATTGGAATCAAGAGCCAAAAGCTGATTTAAGGTAAAAAATAATGCTTTCTTTCAAAGAATCCAGGTTACAGACAGCTAACTAGTACTTTCATGCAATCGCCCTATTCAGAGCAATTACCGTATACTCGCTACCAAAAGTCAATTCTGAATGAGCATCGATCGTCTTCTCTCAATTATTTTCTGTACCAGAATGAGCGTGGCGCTGGCCAAGGCACACAGAGCCATGACGCCCGTCATTGGTAAAGCGGTTTGGTCGTGTAGTAGGCTAACGAGACCAGAGGCTAATGCCCCAAAAAGCATTTGGGTAAAACCAATAAGAGCCGAGGCACTACCCGCGTGGGTTGCAAAAGGTGCCAGAGCCAACGCCATGGTATTAGGGCTGAGCAACCCGCTACCAAACAAGAAAAAGAATAGTAACACCAGCATCAGGTAGGGAGAAACACCCGGTAGAGTAGCCGCAATAACCATCACAAATCCTAGCACTGCCACGACCAGAGAAGTTGTTTCGGCAATGCGAAGACTACTGGTTCGGCGAAGGAAAATCCGGTTGAGCTGACTCCCGGCTATGTAGCCAAAGGAATTAACACTCAGTAATAAGCCGTACTGAGTTTGGGTAAAGTGAAACTTTTCCATGTAGATAAAAGGAGAACCGCCAATGTAGGCAAATAAACTACCCAACGTAAAGCCCCCGGCCAAACCGTATATAATGAAAGCAGGCTGTTTTACCACGACCCAGTAGCCTTTCAATACTGATTTTGGCGCTAAATTTACTGATTTGTCAGGGCCACGGCTTTCGGGTAAAATAAAATAAACCGCGATCAGCATGGATGCACAGATCACAGCAAGACAGACAAAAATAGCCTGCCAACCAAGGAGGGATACCATCAATCCACCAATACTTGGTGCAATCAGCGGCGCAACTCCCATGATGAGCATGAGGGTGGAAATAACCTTGGCGATTTCGGAAGGAGGAAAAAGGTCGCGGACAATGGCTCGGCCCGCTACCATACCCGCGCAGCCACCCAAGGCCAGCAAAGCCCGGAGACCAATGAGCCACTCAACGCTCGGTGCTACGGCGCACAACAGGGCGGCGATTACATACAGCACCAGGCCAAAAATCAGTGGTTTTTTACGGCCAAAGCGATCGATGAGGGGGCCATAAAGTAGTTGTCCGGAGCTGATACCGATAAAGTAACTGGTAAGAGAATACCCTACTTTTGCTATACTTGTATCTAGGTCACGGGCGATAGCCGGGAATCCAGGTAAATACATATCGATACTAAATGGACCCAGCGCAGACAACACGCCAAGCAGAAAAATAATCTTACTTAACTCCTTTTTACTCATTACCCTCATTATAAATACTATACGGATACAAAGGTACGGTAATCCTTATCGACAATGAATTATAATGCAAGGAAGAAATTGTATTTATCTAATAGCAGTATAAAGGTGAGAGACTTTCTGGAGTGAGGTTTTTGAGTGATGAAAATTGGATACGTTTTTACCTTTTCAGAACCTATTTGCCCGTAAAAAGGTAGTATATATAACAGAAAAGTATTCACAACAAACTACATAGCATGAAAGCGATCTGGAATAATCAAGTAATTGCCGAGAGTAACGATACCGTAGTGATTGAAAATAATCACTACTTCCCGAAGGAATCCATTAAAAGTGAATTCTTTAAAGATTCGGATACTCATTCGGTATGTCCCTGGAAAGGTACGGCGTCCTATTTCTCGGTAGAAGTAGACGGAAAAACGAATAAAGATGCGGCTTGGTATTATCCTGATGCTAAAACTGGTGCCAAAAGTATTGAAGGTTACGTGGCATTTTGGAAGGGCGTCGAGGTTAGTAAATAACATCAAGTACCATGGATCAACTTCGCCACCGTGTATTCTGGCCACCTTTTTTGGTACTGATATTGGTTTGTATCGTTAGCCTAATCAATCCAAAAGTAATGATTGACTTCATTTCAGAGCTAAATTCTGGGATGATGCGTACGTTTGGATGGCTGTTTTCGATCGGGGCATTGGTCTTTTTTTTACTTTGCCTAGTGGTGTATATTTCTCCATTGGGTAGCATCAGAATCGGCGGTAAGGCTTCAACGCCTATCCTTACCCGTTGGCGTTGGTTTTCGATTACCTTATGTACTACCATTGCTACCGGAATACTCTTCTGGGGTACGGCCGAGCCGCTTTTTCACCTGCATGCGCCGCCTCCCAGCCTGAATTTAACTCCGAACAGCCGGGAGGCAGCCACTTTTGCGGTATCGACCATGTACATGCATTGGTCGCTGATACCCTACGGAATCTATACCTTAGCCGGGTTGATGTTTGCTTTATGCTACCATAATCTCCAACAGCCTTTTAGTTTGGGTTCGATGCTCTATCCAATTTTTGGTGATCGGGTGCACCATACCCTTTCTACCTGGATTGATGCCTTGTGCCTTTTTTGCTTGGTAGCCGGTATGGCTGCTTCCTTGGGAGCGGGTATCCTCATTGTTTCTGGTGGATTGGAACAAATGGCGGGAGTCCCTTACAGCGTTATGACCATGGGTTTTGTTGCCCTTGCGATCGTGGTGACGTTCGTAGCCTCCGCCGCGAGCGGATTGTTGAAGGGTATTCGAATACTATCGGAGATCAACGTAAGTATCTTTATCGTTTTGGGAGTATTCATGTTTCTGGCTGGTCCTACGCTCTTTTTGCTGTCCTTTGGGATGGAGTCTCTGGGAGAATTTTTCACTCATTTCTTTGAGCGAAGTTTACTTGGCACTATCACCAACGACGTGGAATGGGCCACCAGCTGGACCATCTTTAACTGGACCAATTGGCTAGCCTGGACGCCGATTACCGCCTTGTTTCTAGGTAGAATTGCGATAGGGTACTCAGTCCGGCAGTTTATTATCTTTAATTTATTTCTCCCGGCTTTTTTTGCCTGCGTCTGGATTATGGTATTCAGCGTTACCTCCGTCAGCATGGATTTTCAGGTAGCTAATTCACCACTTTTCGCGGTGCTGAACCAAGAAGGCGGAGCGAGTCGGGTAATTTTCACAATCCTCGATACTCTGCCTCTGTCGAAAATTACAAGTTTATTATTTCTGGGAACGGCCTTCTTATCCTACGTAACGGCCGCTGATTCTAATACAACTGCCATGAGCGGAATTAGTGTAAACCGTCCCGAAACGGAGGGGGACGAACCGCCTTTGTACGTAAAAATAGCCTGGGGGACTTTGATTGGCACCATTTCCTGGATTATGGTATCCTTTGCCGGGGAAGGCCGGGATAAAGGACTGGAAGGAGTTAAGATACTTTCCAACCTGGGAGGATTTCCCGCTCTCATCCTCATGCTCTTTGTGGCCTGGGGCATGGTAAAACTTATGCTGAATCCGAAGGAGTTGGAGTAAATTAAGTAGGTTTTAGGAGTTAGGTTTTTAGGTATTATTTTGCTGTAAATCAGAGCATTATAATTATATAAAAACAGAGAAAATAAATTCATTTTTGTTAAAAATTAGTCGACAAAAAATGGGTGAAGTACCCCAAGCCTTTTTTTTGCTTTTCACCCTTCAAATAATAGGACCAAAAATCTCCCTTACCTGGGCCAAATCTTCCCGATGAGCATCAACGGCGGTCATCTTGTTGGGTGATCCTTTTTCCAAGCATTGTTCTACTACCAAGTGCGGTGATACCTTCATTTTCTTCAATTCTTGCACGAGCCGAAGGTAATCAATGTCTCCCGCTCCAAAAACCTCTGACCAAACACCACTGACGGACTGTCGTATGTGAAGTTCGGTAATTCGCTTTCCGTACATGTTAAGAATATCAAACAGGGCAATCTGGGAGTTGCCCGACCCACGGTACACCCAATGCACATCCAGGCAAAAAGTAACGTTTTCAGGATCGGTAGCCTGTAACATATGGTGAAACTCCCGGGCTGCGGCCCGCAGCTCTACGTCGTGGGTGTGGTAGGAAAGGGTCATGCCCATCTGTCGCAATGCAGCACCCAGACGGTCCAGGTTTCGGGCCTGTTCGGCTAGTTCTTCATCGTTTTTATTTTTCCCATTTCCTCCTTTAATCGGACTAGGATTGGTGACCACAATCTTAGCGCCTAAGGGTTTGGCGGCTGAGGCGATGGCCAGTACCGTCTCAATTGATTTCGTGGCCTCGTCCCTTTGGTGGAGGTAGCTATTTACGTAGAAAGAGGGCATGGATAGGGAATATTTTTTCAACAATGGAGCCAGCGTATGTACCTCTTCCATCGTAGTAAAGCTTGGCTCGTAGGCTGTAAAGCCCGATTTAACGTATTCGGCCAACGATTCATCCAGATTGGCACTCCAATTGCGGCCTTCCCGGTTGTAAAAGGTATACCAGGTATATTGATTACAGGAAATAGGGAAAGGGATTTTTGCCGGTTGGGCGGTGCTATCCTGCGAGTAAGTAAGCAAAGAAGCGGCGGTCAACCCAGCTGCGCTTTGAATGAATTTTCTCCGGTTGGAAATCATAGTAGATAAGTGGCGAATGTTATAATTTTAAAAGCCCCTTTTGCGTAGCTTTTACTATCAGAATCGTTTGGCAATTAAAACCAGAAACAAGGCCCACACTGATTAAAAAGTAAAACTGGTAGGACGTTATCAATGGATTGGTCGATCCTTTTACGGCGTAGGTAGAAAATAAGAATCAAATTTCCCTGGATTTAAGATTTTTGTAAGTGGGGCCAAAACTGAATGTGATCGTCCGCACTGTTCAGGTATTTAAGAGTAGTATTGGATGTCATCCTCTTTTACCAAAGATAAATCAATTACCTAATCTCTCAGAATGAGTAACAAATGAAACCATCTTTTCTTATCGCCTTTATACTTCCTATTACATTGACTTTGGCCCAAAGTACCGAACCACCTCTGGTAAAAGAGGGCGCTACCCTACAAAAAATATCGGGTGAGTTTAAGTTTACCGAGGGGCCTATTTCTGATAAAGCAGGTAATGTATATTTTACTGATCAGCCCAATGACCGGATAATGGTATGGGGAATTGACGGAAAGCTAAGTACCTACATGCAACCCTCCGGCCGGGCCAACGGTATGTACTTCGATCACAAGGGTAATTTATGGGTATGTGCCGACGAAAAAAACGAACTTTGGATCATCGATAAAAACAAGAAAGTAACGGTAGTACTCAATAAATATGAGGAAAAACTCCTGAATGGCCCCAACGACCTTTGGGTGTTGCGCAACGGTAGTGCCTATTTCACCGATCCCTTCTATGACCGTCCATGGTGGGAGCACCACGACAAACCACAGGATGTACAGGCAGTATACTACCTAAGCAAAAACCACAAAACACTTAAAAGAGTAGCAACCGACTTAAAGCAGCCCAACGGAATAGTAGGTACGCCCGACGGAAAGAGGCTATACGTGGCGGATATCGGCGGAAGCAAAACCTATCGCTATGATATCAATAAAAGCGGCGACCTGACCAATAGAATTCTTTTCTGTGACATGGGCTCAGACGGCATGACCTTGGATAATCGAGGCAATCTATACCTCACCAACAAGGCTGGGGTGACGGCTTTTAGTCCAGAGGGAAAGCAAATTCTGAATATACCCACGGGAGAAGGCTGGACGGCCAATGTGTGTTTTGGGGGTAAAGATTACTCTACGCTCTTTATTACGGCAAGCAAAGGACTTTATTCCATCGAAATGAATGTAAAGGGAGTAAATCCCTGATTTATAAACTCATACAAAACTAAATCGTTATTGATCACTAATCTACAACTAATGCGCGTGTTTACTAAGGTGACCGTTTTTGTAACAGGCACCGGTGAAATTTGCCAGAAATGGATTGGGCTGGCAGGACTCACAATCTTGGGATAGTAATTTGTCCAGAAGCCTGGGCTCAGAAAGGGGAGACGAAGGGGCGCATCATGGATGCCCAAACCAAAACACCGTTGAGCTTTGCCAGCGTGCGGATTTTTAAGTCGTCCAGCCAAACTCCGGAGTTGGTGGATGGCGGAGTAGCCAACGAAGAAGGGTACTTCAAGGTTAATACACCCGTCGGTAGCTACCATGCCCTGATTGAGTTTATGGGGTATAGTACTTTTAAAACTTCTGTTTTTTCGATAACCAAAGACAAAATAAACCATGATTTAGGTATCATTCAGTTTACTACTGTGAGCAGTTTTCGCTTTACTTATGCAGCCTTACGTCGCCAGAACTGGCACTGCAAGCTGTCAAATTGATTAACGTCAACTAATCCTTCCAGGCCGAGTTGTCTATAAATAACCTGCCAAATGCGTCGGTC
>JBDNFP010000397.1:0-2074 GCA_041689775.1 Spirosomataceae bacterium | reverse complement strand
TTGGAGTGATGGTTATTTCGTTTGTTCTATTGGTGAAGCATCACCTGATACTATTCGTGAGTATATCCTTAATCAGGGTTAGTCGCTTACATCCCATCCACGCAAAAGCGATGAATGGGTTTTACCCTCCGTTTTATAAAGCATAATTAGTTTACATATTTTCTACGTCAAATACTTACAAAAAACTAACGGCCGGGCGGCGTTCCGCGGCGAGCTATCGGCTGCGTATGATTTAATTTTCTACTTATAACTCGGCTTTTATCTCTTCGAAAATTTCTTTGATTTTTGCCGTAATCTCTCGGCATTCTTTTTCCGATAACAGTTCCATTTTTGCCTGCACCGTACTCCTGAGAAGCTGACCGGTCTGAGCTTCCGAATACCCCATCCGTTCCCGGATACTTTCCCATCTGGGAGCGAGTGGCTCCGAAAAGTACTTGGGTTCCAGGATATGAAAATAGGCGGCCTGAGAAATAATCAATTTCTTCAACGGGCTTCCGGGGCTTTCCAGGTTAAGTATCAGTTTCTGTAATTCCGCGTAAGCGAATATATTGGACTTTTCCATGGGGATGAGAGAGGACGTGAGTAATGGATTGTTACAGACAACAAAATTAACTCAAATCACCGAATATTATATGGCGCTATGTCCGCATACTACTATATTATTTTTACTTAAAACCTATTTTAAGCGCAATCGATCCATCTGATTGGCCAAATACGAACGGTGGTACTGCCGCAGCCGCTCATCTAATTGATACCCCAAGCGGTACCGCTCCCCAATCTTGTACCCTCGGGTATACGTATACTCCCAGCGGAATTCTTCGGTGCTGCGCAGCCGCAGGTACCGCCCCTGCACAATTTTACCCGGCGGTATTGGCACCGCCAAATTGAAACCCAACGTGGCGCCGTTGCCCGTTTTGGTGGCGTACAGAGCAATCTCCACGTTGGCAAACTGCCGGACCATATCCATCCGGACTCCCCGGTCGCGGTGCATAAACTGCCCCCCCGTTACTTTCACCGTCAAATCTTGTGAACGCAACCGGTAGGCCACGTTGGCCAGCGCCATCCATTCATTGAGTGGGCCGTAATAAATGCCCCCCCGTGGGTAGTAGTAAAAACCCGTCCGGCTCAGTTCCAAACCGTAGGTCCAGGGACCGGCCAAGTTCATCCGTTGGTACTGTACGTTGAGCCCGTACTGATCATTGTAAAAAAGGCCCGCCGACATACTCAGAAACTGATGCTGCGGCAGGGCCAGGAACTGATTGACGTAGAAGGGAGCCGGGCGGATATTGTCCGGGCGACCGTCCAGATGGTTCACGATCGGGAAGAGTACCCCGTAGTGCACCACCATCCCCCGCCACAGCGGCAGCTGACTCTGCAGCATCACGCTCGTTCTGCTTTCTACCGGCCGCGAAAAATTTCCAAAATTTACCACGAATTCCGGGTGAATCCGGAAATCAAATTTGTAAGTCAACGGATTGATCCGGTGCTCCCGGTGGTAGGCCCGCCGCTCGGCGGCCGTCAGGGGGTAAAGCCCAGATCCGGACCGATGGAATAGCTCCCGATGGGGATCCCTTGCAGCATCGGGACGAAAGCATCTTTCTCCGTGGTAGACAAAGAACGCCGGGCTTCCAGCATCCCCACCAATGGGTTGCGGTACAGCCGCTGCTCGTAGTACACCCGGTGTTCCGTCGTATCCCGGCTCACATTTTCCAGGCCGTACTGCTGGGCCAAGATCCCCGAACCGCTGAGCCACCACAATAAAAAAACACCATTAATCCGTTTCATAGAGTTTTTCCAAGCGTTTAGAAGGTTTTAACAAAGGAAAAACGTAGGAGGTCCCCAGCGTTACCTGATCAAAATTAATCAGTCCGGCCTGTAGCTGCCAACTTTTGAGCAGCGTGGCGTAAGCTCCCACATTGACGTAACGGGAATCCTACTCGAGCAGCAAACCAGCCTTCCGCCGAAAATCTAAGCGGACTCCGCCGAAAAGCCCCACCAAGTAATGATGGTATCATTTGGTAATGGATTATATGGGTTGATTTCGCTATATTGGTGTCATGCTACATACTCATCC
>JBDNFP010000396.1:0-11009 GCA_041689775.1 Spirosomataceae bacterium | reverse complement strand
TTTGGAGTGATGGTTATTTCGTTTGTTCTATTGGTGAAGCATCACCTGATACTATTCGTGAGTATTTCCTTAATCAGGGTTAGTCGCTTACATCCCATCCACGCAAAAGCGATGAATGGGTTTTACCCTCCGTTTTATAAACAGAAAAACTATTGTTTAAAAGCTGACACTTACTCACCGAGCCATAAAAAACTTATACTATCAGTAAGCCATTATCCCGCAACTCCTGCCACACGTACGACTGCGTAAAATCAGAGAATTTACCTTGATCTTGCCCCTCGTATAGTGAGCTCAGTTCATGAAGCGGCAAGGGATTCGGTTCCTGAATGCTCAGTTTCGGAAAGACTTCCATCAGCCACTCCCCCATCGCTATATTAACCGTCAATGTCCAGTGGCTTTTCTTACCGTAAAACTCCAATTCAGCAATTTGAATTACCTGATTTTTCTCTTTTTCCTCGAAAACGTTCATGGTGGGTACTCTACCTAGCCACGTAACTATGGCATTGGAACGAACCTCGGGTTCCGAATTTGCAGAAACACTCTGTTCAATATAGCGGGGAGGAACAGACGTTGGTGGGACTTTAAAATCAAACCACTTCTTTAACGGCATGTCAAAACCTACTTCGTGCATATAATTGAAAAGCGATTTGCGCAATCCCTCGGCATATAAATCATGATCGGCGCCCATCGGATCTTCGTGGTACAGATCATTGTCGGCAAAGCCACCAAAATCAGGTCCGATTCGTTGTACGTCAAACTCCGCCGGATGCAGACCCACCGGGCTATGCGCCGTCATGGCGAAGCGATGCCAAAAGCCAGATTGAACAATACCTGCCTGAAATAACTGACGCACCATTTCAAGCGAATCGATGGTTTCCTGTTCCGTTTGGGTGGGGAAACCGTACATCAGGTAGGCATGTACCATAATGCCCGCTTGGGTAAAGGCATCGGCTACCCTTGCTACCTGCGCCACGGTAACGCCTTTCTTCATTCGTTCGAGCAACCGGTCGGAGGCTACTTCAAGTCCGCCCGAAACGGCAATGCAGCCCGAGGCTTTTAGTAATAGGCAAAGATCAGGGGTGAAACTTTTTTCAAATCGAATGTTAGTCCACCACACTACCGTCAGTTTACGCCGGATAATTTCGAGGGCTAAATCTCGCATCAGGGCCGGTGGGGCCGCCTCGTCCACGAAGTGAAAACCGTTCTGCTGGGTTTGCTCGATAATTTCCTCAATCCGGTCGCAAAGCAAGGAAGCGGTTACGGGTTCGTACCGTTTAATGTAGTCTAGCGAAATATCACAAAATGAGCATTTCCCCCAGTAACAACCGTGGGCTAGCGTCAGCTTATTCCACCGACCATCACTCCATAAGCGGTGCATCGGGTTTACTACTTCAATCACGGAGAGGTAGTTCAGTAAAGGTAGATCCGCATAATCGGGCGTACCCGTATCCCGTTGGGCTACATCCCGCTCTTTGGCTCCGTTGTGGTATACTACTTTTCCGTCTGTGCGAGCGAACACCCGTTTTAGTTGGGTTATTTCCCGTTGACCATCAAGGTATTCTAATAGATTTATGAGTGGAGCTTCTCCATCATCAAGGCTTAGGTAATCAATGTAATCAAAAACCCGTGGCTCGCGCAGCGTTCGGAGTTCGGTATTGGCATAGCCTCCACCCATTACCACGGCGATTTGCGGATGGTGCTTTTTGATGTATTGACCGCATTTCAGGGCTCCGTACAGATTACCGGGAAACGGCACACTCAGGCACACGACATTAGGTTGCCATTTCGCGATTTTTTCTTCCACAAGCGCCACTAACAGGGACGAAATGAGGGTATCCTGGGCTTGCAGTGTTTCTTCAATTTCATCAAAGTGGGTAGCGGTTCGCCCAAGCCGTTCGGCGTAGCGGCTAAACCCAAAGTGGGGGTCAATGCCTTCCTGAATCAAGTCGCCCAGATCTTCCAGATACAGCGTGGCTAGGTGGCGGGCTTTGTCCTGTATACCCATTGTTCCAAACGCCCAATCCAGCTCTTCCAATTGCTCAAAGCGGGACGCCTCGGGCAGGTAGCTCTGATCACATATACTGTGGGCAAGCGTAGAATTTTTGTTTTGCAAAAACCGGATAACGGGATCAATGGTACTGATATACTCTTCCCGTAAGGCATACATCCGGTAGCTATTATCCGACAGCTCAATATCGGAGGCTTCTAACTCAGTAAAGAGCTTAATTAGCCCTTTCTTACTGAATAGTTGGAGTATTACCTCTATCCCCAGATCCGCCTGATGAGAGGTTATTCTCTGCGTATTCAGAAAGCCTTTAAGGTAGGCCGTAGCCGGATATGGCGTGTTGAGTTGCGTAAAGGGAGGGGTTATGAAAAGTACGTTCTGGTTCAAAGCAATTCGGTATCAATGGTCATTTAAGTCACAAAGATACGGCTTGTGGAGGAGAGTTGTTTAGTAGGGTATTGACCAAAAAAGAAAACCTCCCCTTCGGACAGGCCAAAGGGGAGGGTTTTAAACTATTTTTAGCAAGCTAGCTTACAGAGGATTCTGTACCATGGCTTTATTTGCATTGATCTCGCGGATAGGAATCAAGAACTCCCACTGCACATCACCGGCAGGAATATCAAATACTACCGCAACCGCTGGGTTATGGTTAGCACCGTTACGGTTCAAAGGCAAGTTCATGCGCTTAAGATCTGTAAAACGGAAACCTTCTCCCCACAATTCAACCCGACGGTTGACCAAGATTTCTTCCAACAAGTCTGCACCTGTCTTGGTAGACTGCACATAAGCAGCATCTCTACGGCTTACCAGATCAAAGAGAGTCTTGGCCGCAGCGGCGGCGTTGCCAGAGCGAGCCTGACCTTCCGCCTGAATGAGGAACATTTCAGCCGCACGCATGTAAGGAATATCTCCCATAGTACTCGTTGAAGGGTTAGGTGGCAGGCGGAACTTCTGTACGTGATACGGTACGCGAACACCACCGGGAGGGGTTAAGGTGTTGGCGGCGGTTGGTACAGGTACCCACATCTTGGCCCGAACGTCCGTTGGGGAAATCTTAGCGTATAGTAAGCTACTGATTGCCTTAGGCGTCTGACGAATGTTTGACGAGTTGAAGTTGCTTGAAATGTAAGAAAAATAAGCACCAAAGAACTCCGACTGATCTTCCAGGTGATCAAAGCCCCACATCCACTCGGCGTTTCCAACGTCTACAAAACCTTCCAGGTATTGTGCTTCCGACATTAAAGGGAAACCTGCCCGTGCCTCAGCCGCGTAAGTAGCAGAAGCCGCCCAATTTTGCTGAGTTAAAGCAACGCGTGCCAATAGACCCTTCGTTACGTTTAGGTTAATGTGTGACTTGGCGTTTCTTGTCGTTTTCAACAAAGAAGCAGCCTGCGTCAAATCACTATTGATTTGAGTGTACACCTCCTCAACGGTTGCCCGTGGTAAACCTTCGGTGGTTGGCGCTAACACCAACGGAACACCTAATTGGGCGTTAGGCTTTGCGTTATTATCATAACGCTTACCATACAACTGAACCAAATTGAAGTAAGAAAACCCTCTTATGGCAAGTGCTTCACCTTTCAATTGATCTCTTTCGGCCTGAGTACCCACCGCGTTATCGATATTGACAATTACCAAGTTGGCGTTACCAATCATACGATAATACATCTGGTAGGGTAGTTGTCCTAGGTTTCCAGTATCAGAACGGTGGCTCTGCCAGCGTCCTTCGGCAAAGTGCCAGCCGTTTGATGAGTTGCCAAATACTAGGTCTTCACCTAATACGTCCAACATAATCATCATGGCAGGGTGTCCGAAAAAACCCTGTGATCCAAGGTACCGAACTACCATCGCGCGGTAGATACCGTTTACGGCAGCCGTAGCATTTTTTGTGGTAGCAAAAGCAGCACTAGCATCTACACTTGCGGTAGGAGCGGTATCCAGGTAGTCCTCGTTGCATGATACTGCGAACATGCTAAGGAATGCTACTGATAATACTATTATTCTCTTTTTCATGTTTATATTGAGTGTTTTCAATTAAAGGCTAAATGAAATACCTGTAACAATACTTTTCGCTGAGCTAAACACGTTACCAGTGGTCCCATCGAAGTTCTGCTGAACGTTCATTCCATTTCTGCGTGATTTGATGAAGAAGTTTTCTCCACTCACGTAGATCTGAGCGTTTTGCAGGAATAATTTGTTAGCGATGATTTTTGGCAATGCGTAAGAAAGAGTTACCGAACGGATATTCAGGTAGCTGGCATCGATCAACCAACGATCCGAAGCACCGTCAAAGTCAGCAGTACGGCCGATATCCATACGAGGAACGTTGGTGATATCACCAGGCTGTTGCCATCTGTTCAAAATGTCAATATGCTTCGCGCTACCGTATCCACCAGCTCCCATCAATCCAGCGTAAGCTGCGTCGTATACTTTACCACCAATTTGGTACACAATCAAGGCTGAAAGAGACAATCCTTTGTACCGTAGGGTATTAGAAAAACCACCCGTTAGTTTAGGAATTGAGGTGCCATTGTAATGATAGCGAGCGTTGTTTAAGCTAGTGGTAAGAGTATCACCTACCTCGGTAATGATTGAGTTGCTAGCCACAAAGTTTGCGGCACGGTACAGGGCATTACCCGTTGCAGGATCAACACCTTTGTACTCACGCAACCAAAAATCATAGATTGAACTTCCCTCTTTCAACTTCTTAGTACCATCAATAATTTCGGGATTTTCCGCGGGCATCTGGGTAATTTGGTTCTTGATACGGGTAGCATTTACATCAATCCGCCAAGAGAAGTCACCGCGACGAATTGGCTCAAAGCCTAATTCTAACTCAATACCTTTATTGTACATAGTACCAATGTTACGCGTTTCGGTGGTGATACCAGCCGAAAGTGGTAGCGGTACGTCAAAAATCAGATTGGAAGACTGACGATCGAAATATTCAACGGTACCCGTAATACGGTTTTTCAACAAGCCAAACTCCAAAGCAACATCATAAGAATTACTGGATTCCCACTCCAAGCCACGGTTGCCCAAGCTAGATTGCAGTATACCAGCTTCACCAGCATTGTTGAAACCAAGATTGTAAAGTGGCTGCCAGGCATAGTAGCTGATAGAAGTACCTTCTTGGGTATTACCACCACCATCGTTACCCGTTTGTCCGTATGAACCTCTAAGCTTCAAGGTATTGATCACTGGAATTGCCTTGATAAACTCCTCCTGATCTAAACGCCATGCACCACTCACCGAGTAGAAATTACCCCAGCGGTTATCCTTGTAGAACTTGCTTGATCCGTCACGACGCACCGAGAATGAAGCGAAGTACTTCTCGTTGTAATCGTAGTTTAAGCGGGAGAAAAAACCTTCTACACGGCGAATGTTATACCGCGAATTCAAGTTGGTAGTAGTAGTAAAGTTAACTAGCTCATAGTTACCATCCAGAATCTGCTGAGAACGTGAACCAGTCAGGTTGTTATCAGTCACCTGGAAGTTCTCGTGACCTGCCAAAGCATTGAAGTTGTGATTACCAAACGACTTCGCGTAGGACAATAGTTGGTTCAGGTTATAACCAGCGATGTTCTCAAATTCGTGGGTAGCACGTCCGGCAGGAGCACCGTCACCAATGATAGGGTTACCGAAAGTAACGTTGTTAACGTTGGTTAGGTCAACACCTACGTTAGTGGTGAACTTGAAATCTTTCAAGAAAGTGATTTCAGCGTATCCACGGGCACCTACTACGTTTCTGCGGAAGAAGTTCTGGTTCAATTGAGTTTCTGCAATTGAATGACGACCACCGTACTGAGGACGGTTAGGTAGTCCAAGTGCGTTCAGGTTACCGAAGTCGTATCTTCTTTCTCCGTTTGCATCCAGCAAAAATCCACCTGGATTAGCAGGGTCTAGTGCATAGACCGGGTAGATTGGTCCCATGTTTCTTGAAAAGAAGAATGGGTTTACGAATGCACTGTTTGAACCAGCATCAGCTTGGTTTGACTTGATGATAGTTGCCGAAAGATTTGCACCCGTCTTGAACCAAGACTTCATTTGCGTGTTCACATTCATACGGCCGGTAAAACGATCGTAATCTGAGCGTATAAGGAAACCCTTATCTCTTAGGTAAGAAAGTGAAATATAGTAATCCGACTTATCCTGAGCACCCGAGAAGTTAACGTTTATTTCGTCGCGATTACCCTGACGCATCAGAGGAGATTCCCAATTCAAATCATCAGCACTGTACAACAATTGCGCGCTTGGGTTCAATAGCCCGTCAGTACCAACCAATTGGTTATTAGGAACATTGTACATGTTATACCCCAATAGGCTTACAATTTGATTGGAGGCATTGGTGTTAGCCGTTGCCAAAGGCTGAGAGTTTACTGCCCGGTAAGCCAGACTGTTACGGTACGATTCCCACATGACCGGGTAGTACTCAGCAGCGCCAATCCGATCATACTCAGGAAGAGCCCGCGTATTCAATCCTTTGGTAAACTTTATGTTTATGTTGTTGCTACCCTTTTTTCCTTTTTTGGTGGTTACCATAACCACACCATTAGCAGCACGAGCACCATATAAAGCAGTAGAGGCTGCATCTTTCAGGATCGTGATGTTTTCGATATCGTCAGGGTTAAGGTTGGCGATACTAGCCGTGAAAGGCACACCATCAACAACGTACAAAGGATCATTACCCGATGATATGGAACCAAAACCCCTGATCCGAATTTCAGGAGCACTTCCTGGCTGTCCGCTACCGGCGGTAGTTTGTACACCCGATGTCGTGCCCGAAATCGCTTGTGCAATATTGGTAATAGGACGAACGGCAATCTGATCGGCACTGATTGTTCCGGCAGAACCGGTAAAAGAAGACTTCTTTGCGCTGCCGAAAGAGGTGATTACCACTTCTTCCAAATTAGCTACATCACCAAGGAGGCGTACGTTGATCTGGGTTTTGTTGCCAATTGCAATATCCTGGGCAACGAACCCAACAAAACTGAACAGCAATTGAGCGTCTTTTGGGGCCGCAAGGGAGAAGTTCCCTTGGGTGTTTGTGTTAGTACCACGCGTGGTACCTTTTACCACTACGCTTACCCCGGGTAGCGCATTCCCGTCATTGTCGGTCACATTACCCGTAACCGTTTTATCCTGTGCATACGCCTGACCACCGGTCATACCTACCAAGACGAGAAGAAATAGAAGGAAAATTTTTCTCATTTGAAAAAATTAAAACTGAATAAAGGATTGAATTGAACATTAAACTTAGAATTCAGAGAATAGTTTTTAACTAACTACGTAACGCCATAATATGTTGACGTGACAATAATTATCGGGCTAATATAATTCTGCGATTCAGACTTTCGACACACTTTTTGAATTTTTTTTTAGCGTAGCGTTAACTTAGATTTAATAAAAAAATTCATCAATAGTTAAATAACTCAAAATCATTATGTTGAGTCAAAATATTTTCGCTGAAAAATATTTTGACTCAAGTATCTGACCTGTAATAGATTAATGCAAAGAAGGCTCGAACCTGTTTGGTTCGAGCCTTCCAAGTAGTACCAGACTATTTAAAAAAATTACAATTTCGAATTGAAAGCGAGTTTGAAAACCAGGAGCGATTATCCCTCTAAAATATCGATCAGGTAGGAGACTTCGAAGGTTTCTCCTACCTCCAATCCAAGGATTCCTTCTTTGTTTTTAAGGTCCTGATTACTGTCTTCATGATCAGCTACTCCAAGCCAAGGCTCTATACAAATATAATCTCCCTCAGGCTTTGCCCAAATACCAAGATAGGGAAACTCCTTATAACTGAAAGAGACCACTTCTTTTGACTTTCTACTTTTCAATGCCACAGTCTTTGATTTCAAATCTTTAAAAATCAGTGCATCTCTTAAAAAAAGCGCATGGGTCAATGGTAATATTCTGGTATCTTTAAGTACATCCTCGGTCACACCTGTTTGCAATCCGCCTTCATTAATAAGCCATCGTGAGACCGTTTCTTCCTGCTCAAATTCAAGATAATAATCCTCGTAAGTTTCTTCCGGGCCCCGGGGGCAGCAGAATGCCGGGTGGGAACCGATAGAAAACAGCATTTCCTCGGTACCAAGGTTCATCACCTTGTGATGTACCGTAATCTCGTTCTCGTTCAGAATAAATGAAATGGTCAGCTCAAAACGAAATGGGTATACTTCTAACGACTCTTCATCATACGAGAGAGTAAACGAAAGTCTGTCTTCGGTCTTACCGGTCAGTTGAACTTTCGAATTATTTCGTACTATCCCGTGACGAGGCAATTCAAATTGTTGCCCCTCGTAGTAGTAGGTGTTTTCCCTAAGTCCACCGACAATTGGGAATAATACGGGCGCAAAACTTCCCCAAACCTCAGGATTTCCGTCCCACATGAACTCCTTGCCGGTGATGGTCGAAAAAATCCGACATAGCTCAGCACCTGATTCCTTTACCGAAATACCTAATCGGTTATTGTTGATGGTATGCATCGTGGTACAAGATTATAAGTAGCGTTCAGCTTGTAGCCATTAACTTTCTATACTTTTTTGGCTAAATTGGCAATACAAACTATTCTTCTGGCAGTGCTTAAGTAGATGATAGCTATTAGCTTGTAGCTATTAGCTTTTTGTAAATATTTGATATATAGAACATTAGCCAGTAATTTGACTAAATTAATAATACAAACTAATTATGCATTAGTACTTAACGATTGAAATCTAACTTTTCAAACTACCGCCCAGAATTAGTATTAACTATCTTTTCTTCCTTTGCCGAAGTTTCCACCTTTACCAAATCCTCCACTTTTCTTAGATTTCCAGTCTTTATTCGTAGCAGGGTTACGGTAGCTTCCCCGTTTTTCGTCAAATTGATTATTGCTTCCACCTTTGGGGAGCTCTCCTCTGGGTTTAAAAGCTGGTTTTGCTGGCTTTTCGTCAGCACTAGCAGAGCGGCCCTCGTCTTTCCTAAACTTGGTTTCGTTTACCTGTAAGGGTTTCCCGTCGATCATTACTCCATTCAAGGCCTTGATCGCAGCGAGTCCTTGATTACTATCTGGCATATTGACGAACCCGTACCCTTTATTTTGTTTTGTAAGGTAATCCATGACAATTTTCACGGAGAGAACTTTGCCGTATTTTTCAAAAATTTCGTGCAATTCTCGCTGTCGCATCGTAACGGGGATCCCCCCAACATACATTTCCATTGGTCAACTAGTCTATGATAGATTTTTTTGTAAAAGTAGGGCTTTTTAAAATGACATAAATAGTAATACGCTTTTTTTGCATAAACCGCCATGCACATGAAACATCAGCCTACTTATTTTCTGTTTTCCCTTCTGTTTATCACGGCACTCTTTTTGCCCGGTTGTTCTACTCCTACCCTTACATCAAGCTTTAGGTTAGAAAGATGGCTTACCAATCCGGCAAAAGAGATACTGTTCCAATCTCAACCGACCCTGAAAGCGACTGAGCCAACCAATCAGCTACCCGTCATTTCCATTGAAGCAGATCAACCATTTCAAACCATGGATGGGTTTGGGTATACGCTTACAGGAGGGAGCGCTATTCTATTAAACCGAATGAGTACTAAAAAACGCTCCGCACTTTTGCAGGAATTATTTGGTACCGAAGGCAGTAACATTGGGATAAGCTACCTGCGAATCAGCATCGGCGCCTCCGATCTTAGCAATCGCGTTTTTAGCTACAGCGATCTACTCGAAGGAGAAACCGACCCCGAAATGAGACGTTTTAGTCTCGATGCTGAACGCAAAGATCTGATTCCCATTTTAAAGGAAATCCTGGGGATTAACCCTGATATCAAAATCATGGGCTCGCCTTGGTCTCCACCTACCTGGATGAAATCTAACCAAAATTCAAGGGGTGGAAGCCTACTACCCACCTACTACCGGGCTTATGCACATTACTTTGTCAGGTACGTTCAAGAGATGAAAAAAGAAGGAGTGACGATTGACGCAATTACCGTCCAAAATGAGCCCCTGCACCCCGGCAATAACCCCAGTTTGTTGATGCTCGCGGATGAGCAGGCCGCCTTTATCAAAACGGCGCTCGGGCCTGCTTTTGAGGAAACTGGTATTACCACGAAGATCATTATTTATGATCACAATGCCGACCGGCCCGACTACCCAATCAGTATTCTGAACGACCCGGAAGCCAGGAAATATATTAACGGTTCTGCTTTTCATTTGTATGGCGGGTCCATCGAAGCGTTAACGGAAGTACACAATGCTCACCCCGACAAGGCACTTTACTTTACTGAACAATGGGTAGGAGCGCCGGAGAATATGGCTGGGGATGTAGCCTGGCACGTCAAGAATCTGATTATAGGTGCTTCCCGAAACTGGGCCCGAACAGTTTTGGAATGGAATCTTGCCGCTGACCCCGATCAAAATCCCCACACAGAAGGGGGATGTACGCAGTGTTTGGGAGCGATTACGATCGCGCCGAACGGAGATATAACCCGTAACCCTGCTTATTACATCATTGCCCATGCGTCTAAGTTGGTACGCCCCGGCTCTGTCAGAATAGCCTCTACCCTACCTAAAAACCTACCCAACGTAGCCTTTTTAACTCCTGATAAAACCAAAGTTTTAATTGTGCTCAACGATAGCAAGGCCGAAAAGTTATTCAGAATTGAGTCCGGAAAACAGTCTTACGAGGTATTATTAGCTGCTGGTGCCGTCGAAACTTACCAATTGAACTAATATAATTCAATAATGGCTTGTTAGGTAAATACCTTTGGATTAATTTTTTTAAATCAAAAAAGGCAATCCTGGTAGGAACCTAAATAAAAATACAGTTAAAGGTAATATCAGGTTTTCAAATCAATACAAAAAACTAAACATAAGTACTCGTGCGCAATTGGCTTACATTCAACTACTATTGAATTTTTATTGTAATGATATGATAATCAGAACAATAATAAACTAGTAACAATCGACCAAATCGCTAACGACTACTTAGAATCAGACATCTAGTTTAAC
>JBDNFP010000395.1:0-10849 GCA_041689775.1 Spirosomataceae bacterium | reverse complement strand
ATCATCTGGGCAGGCTGCCTATAATTTACTGATGTAGCCTTGTAGCCAAACCTGTGAGACTTCCAGTGCGCGGGCTATACCCGCCAAGGATATTCTCTCCAATAATAGTTTGTCTACCAAGGCTTTCTGCTGCTGGGTAATTACCTTGTTTTCGGCATGAAGAACAAACTGGCTAACGCACTTTTTGCATAACTGGTTCTGCTTTCCGTTGTATATGTAACCATTCAATTTAATAGAATCACTTTGGTAGCTAGGACATATAATCATAAGAAAGTACTGATTTTAAACTCCTATCCCTCTTTACTATTTTTTTGCTACGTTAACTCAAATTACTCGATAGCATTACATGGCTTACACTACCCTAACTATTTCATGCAATCATCCTACCAAAGAACCACGGATGGGAACCAAAGTAGTAATTTTGTCAACCTCCGCCCACAACCATCAAAAAGCAGTATCTATTTACCCCAAAATTTAATACGTAATCAAACCACTCACCGGACCTTTATTGACCGGCGTTTTCAACGAAGAGTCGTCTTACTTACAGCTTTAAACAGCAAGAGATGGCAGATTCGTGGTTGAATATGCCCTCGTTTATCTTTCCAAGGATTAGACCCGACTCTCTACTCAGCAATTACTGCTTTGGGAGGTTGGGGCCACGCTTTTTCAATTACCCAAGCGATACTGATAACGAGTACACAGCCTATCAGATTGAGCCATAGGAAGGCGGTTAATTCCAGCAGGTAGCTTCCAAATACGAAAAACTCCCCAATCACGGCACCCCAGAATACTGCTCTTCCTCCAATGGATTTAAAGTAGAAAGCTACCAGAAAAACCCCCAGAATAACTCCGTAAAACAACGAGCCTAGGACATTTACCGCCTCAATCATACTCCCCAAACGGCTTGCGTATTGTGCCACGATGATACAGAATACACCCCAGCCGAAAGTAACTATTCTTGACACCTTTACGTAATGCTCGGGAGACCCTTCGGTTTCCACCAGTCGTTTGTAAATATCCACGACGGTAGTAGAGGCCAGAGAATTATATGCCGATGCAACAGAACCCATGGAGGCAAGTAAAATAACCGCAATGAGTAGCCCCACCAAACCAGCGGGTAGGTAATCAATCACAAACCGTAAGAAAATATAGTTGACGTCGTTGGTTTCGCCACCGTTAGCTTTCGAAATAAGTATCTGCGCTTCCTGACGCACCTGCTGTACATCTTTTTCTGCCAATCCCAGATATTCACGCTCTATCTCAATGGTTGCTTCGTCTTCTTTTTCAAGTGCCTTCGTGAGCGAGACCACATGTCCCCGTTTTTCATTCTGAATGGAGGTATGTCGCTCTTCCAGTAGCGCATACTCAGGCGCATACTGACTTGCCAATACCTGATCTACCTTTACCTGATTAAAAAATAAAGGTGGGGTAGTAAACTGGTAAAATGCAAAAACAAGAGCCCCCACCATCAGAATCAGGAATTGCATGGGTATTTTCAGCAGTCCGTTCATCGCCAACCCTAATCGGCTCTGACCCACTGAACTTCCGGTAAGGTACCTACCAACCTGCGATTGGTCAGTACCAAAATAGGACAGTTGGAGGAAGAAACCACCGATAATACCGGACAAGACATTATACCGGCTGTTTAGATCAAAAGTAAAGTCAATCAAGTTGGTTTTACCCATCTTTCCCGCTACGTGCAAGGCATCGGTAAATGTAACGTCGTCCGGCAAGAGTTTTACTACTATAAAACCAGCAATTACCATCCCAAAAGTAACAATGCCCATCTGTTGCAAATGGGTGTGTGATACTGCCTTAGCACCACCCGTAACGGTATAGAGCATTACCAGGCCACCCGAAATAATGTTCGTCCAAGTGATATCCCAACCCAGAATGGCCGATAGAATAATGGAGGGAGCGTAGATGGAAAGACCGGTAGAAAGACCGCGTTGTAACAAAAACAAACCAGCGGTCAGGCTTCTCGTACGCAGGTCAAATCGCCCTTCCAAAAATTCGTAGGCAGTAAATATTCTAAGCTTATGAAACTTAGGCACGAAGGTGATGCACAGTACCACCATGGCCAGTGGCAAACCAAAATAGAATTGCACGAAGCGCATACCGTCGGTATAGGCTTGCCCCGGTGCCGACAAGAAAGTAATAGCGCTGGCTTGCGTGGCCATCAGCGATAAAGTTACGTGGTACCACGGCAATGACTGATTGGCTAATAAATAAGACTCAATATTTTTATTTTCACGGCTCCGGTAAATACCATATCCAACGATAAACGATAGAGATAATCCCAGAACCATCCAGTCGAGATAACTCATTCGAAGTAGATCATAAATAGGTAGAAAAATACAATCATTAAAAGCAAAGTTCCAATCAGGATCATGTACATCTGACGCCATGATTTCACAAAAGGTGGTAAACCTTCTGTTTCGGAAGATTGTATTTCGGGTGGCTTTTTCATGGGTAGGGTTTGATGAAGACCAGCAATTGATGTTGGTACACAAAAATAGGACCCTTTTTGGAATGAAAGAGCTTTTTTTAGATAAAAGGCCTTATGTCCCCCTATCTTACTAGATACGGGACGTTATCCACCATTTTTCCTTTATTGGAAAATAATACCAATAGTTAGTCTATATAATAGATAGAGTTCATATATTTGCATCATAAAAGAGTACATGAACGCTTAAATAATCCAATCATGCTGTACGAAATCATTGATGAAGAAGGAATTGTAAACAGTTTCCCCCTTCTGGCCCGGCCAAAACCTATTATCAAGAAAAGGGAATTCCGAATGGGAGACAAAGCCCCTTGTTTTGCTTTTGAGTCAGCCAATATGCTCTGGAATCAAGATATCCGTCCGACCAACGCTACTCACATACTCAGCTGTGAGTTATTGCATCGCCCATTGGTAGTGGCGTTTTACAATGAAGGCTGGGGTAAGTATGCGGTGAAAATTCTTCCCAAACTAAAAAAACTTCATGAGGACACCCAAAAAACAGGTGGTACTCTGCTGGTTTTAACCCAGTAACCCGTTGACCAATTGAAGGCGTTGGCAAAACAAAAAGAAATATCGTTCACCATCGGATACGATCCGGAAAATACTGTTGCCAAGAACTTTGGCGCTTACGACCCACTCTATCCGGTGTGGGACAGAGTGGCCGGAATCAGTGAGGATGTAGTAACTCCGGGAATATTCGTCATAAATCGCAACGAGACGTTTGCCTACGCAAAATTAGATAAAAACTTCGAAATGGAGTGGAACGAAGCCATACTAGCCGTAGCTCTTTCCATCCTCAGTATAAAAAAAGAAGCTACCAGATACGCATAATTCGCTACCTAGTGGCATCAAGTATATTTCAAGAAATGGTTGTTTAAGGTTTCAATCCCTTCTCGTGGCTTTCAACGAGAAGGGATTTTGTTATAAACCACCTAATTCCTACCCAAAGTACTTCTCCAACATTACTTTTATGAATTTTTCTACTCTGATAAGTAGGAGTAAAACGATTTGCTGCTTCCTAAACCAAAAGGGAAGTAATATAGAGGTCTAGAATCTATCCGATTTACACAAACATCCTACCAATGCAAACTATTAAATGGGGTATCATCGGCTGCGGCGATGTTACCGAAAAGAAAAGCGGTCCAGCCTTCCAGAAGGTCCAACATTCAGAGCTTGTAGCCGTGATGCGCCGCGATAGAGAAAAAGCGGCTGACTATGCCCACCGACACGGGGTACCCAAGTGGTACGATAATGCTGACGATCTGCTCAACGATCCCGACATTAACGCAATATACATTGCCACTCCGCCCGGTTCCCACATAGAGTATTGCCTGAAAGCCCTACGCTTGGGTAAACCCGTGTACGTAGAAAAACCAATGGCACGTAATGCAAAAGAATGTGAGGAAATAGTGCGGGTAAGCAAAGAAACCGGCACCCCGTTATTTACGGCATATTACCGCCGTACCCTCCCCTATTTTTTAGAGTTAAAAAAACTCATTGATCAGAAAGTAATCGGTGATATTCGTATGGTCAATATTTCGTTGCATTGGCCGCCCTACCCCGAAGAAATAGGTAAAGATGCTCAGCCCCGTTGGCGGGTGGACCCGGAAATATCGGGGGGCGGGCACTTTCATGACTTGGCATCTCACCAATTTGACTTTCTGGAATACGCACTTGGACCCATCAAATCAGCTCAGGGCATTTCCCGCAATCAGGCTGGAATGTACGCTGCTGATGATGTGGTAGTCGCCAACTTTGAGTTTGAATCCGGCGTAGTAGGGAGTGGAAGTTGGTGTTTTACGGGGAGTAAACGGCATCGGGTCGAGGAAGCCTACCTGCTAGGTTCGGAAGGAAAGATCTTTTTTTCTTTTTTTGAAAGTTTTACGATCCGCGTAGAAATCGGTGAAACTACGGAGGTTTTTGAACTACCTTACCCACCCCACGTACAACAGCCTCTCATTGAGACCATCGTTGCCGAACTTCGTGGCGAAGGCAGCTGCCCGAGCACCGGAGAAACCGGGGTGAGGGCCAATCTGATTTTGGATTGGATTACGGCAAAAAGATAGCTTGGGGTATGTATTATGCAGAATATTATATACATTTTAACTTTCATTTTTGGGGAGTAACCCTCCCCGCTTGCAACTTCATAGCTATAACTAAAAAACCTATCCATGAAATTAGTAGAGGAACACTTCGGACTCGCCGGCAAAGTAGCCATCGTGACCGGAGCTAGTAAAGGAATTGGTGAGTCTATTGCCCGATTTCTGGCCGATGCCGGGGCAAAAGTAGTCATCAGCAGCCGTAAGCAGGCTGATCTTGATATATTGGCAGAAGAGATGTGCCAGGCTGGTGCCGACGTAACCGCCATTGCAGCTCACGTTGGTGACAGCGAGCAGTTGAAAAATCTAGTCGAGCAGACAATAGCAGCCTACGGTGGCGTTGATATTCTGGTTAATAATGCGGCGGCGAATCCGCATTACGGTCCTACCCTGGAATTTCCAGAGAGTGCATTTGAAAAGATCATGCAGATAAATGTAAAGTCACCAATGGAACTCACCAAGCTAGTGCAGCCTAGCATGAAAGCCCGTGGCGGCGGGAGTATCATCAATATTAGTAGCATTGCCGGACTGACCCCCGATCCGGGGCTCGGAATGTACAGCATTACTAAGGCGGCATTGAACATGCTGACCAAAGTATTTGCCAAGGAACTCGGTCAGGATGGGATTCGAGTCAATGCCATTTGTCCCGGCCTGATCAAAACAAAATTCAGTCAAGCCTTGTGGGAGGACAAAAAAAACCTGGACCGCTTTACGAAACGACTACCCATCGCACGCATGGGTACCGTTGAAGAAATTGCCGGACTAGCGCTCTTCCTATCCTCCCCTGCCTCGGGCTATTGTACCGGAGGGATTTATACCGCTGATGGAGGTACCACTATTTAAGTTATTTTCCACCTCTAAACTTTTCGTACTATGTCATTTTTAACTCCTGATCTTGATCAATTTTTGCTTAGTGCCGCGGGAACTTATCTGTTCCTGATTGGCCTGATGAGTATCGTGATACTCAGAGACCAACGAGCTACTTTATCGACCCGGATCGTCGTGATACTCGTTCTAATCCTAGTCAAAGGAAACCGATTCTTCAATTTCTTGGTTAAAAAGGAATAACAAGGCAAGCAATAGCTTTACCGATAGACAGTCCCCGGGCAGTAAACACGTGCGTTTATTGCCCGGGGACTGGTCTTTTAATAGCATTTAAAGTACTTGCATTTTTCTATTTATTAGACGTTTCGTCTAATAAAGGATACACTAATTGCAGAAGAATAAAAGTTATGGGAAATCTGAATAAAGTACTGACTAAGGTCTATTTTGAGAATACTGTGCAGGACTATCTTATTGTATTGGTTGGGATAATCGTAGGGATTCTGATGATCCGGATTCTTAAAAAGAGTATTATCCGAAGGGCCAAAATATGGGTAGGTACAACCGATACCGAGATTGACGATTTTGTCATTGATAGTTTTGATAAGTACGGCATACCGGCACTTTACGTAGGAATAGTGTATGCAGGTACCCGATACCTCGCATTTTCGGAGACTGCCAATGAGGGGTTACACATAGCTTTTAGCTTACTCCTTACCTTTTTGGTACTTCGTATTATTTCCTCGATCATACTGTTATTCTTGCAAAAACACGTCAGTAAGAAAGAGCGAGGCGAGCAGAAGGTGAAGGAACTTGGCGGACTAATGCTGCTGATCAATTTAATAATTTGGGGTATAGGGCTGCTTTTCCTCTTTGATAATCTGGGCTTTGACGTCACGGCCGCAGTGGCCGGATTAGGAATTGGTGGTGTAGCCATTGCCCTGGCCTCCCAGAATATTCTAGGTGACCTTTTCAACTACTTTGTAATCCTATTTGACAAGCCCTTCGAAACCGGTGATTTCATTACCATCGATGATAAAATGGGGGTAGTTGATTATATCGGAGTTAAATCAACCCACATCAAGAGTTTGTCGGGTGAGCAAATGGTATTTGCTAACAGCGACCTTACGGGATCACGTATTCATAATTATAAGCGCATGGAGCGGAGACGAATTGTATTTTCCCTCGGTATTGTATACGAAACAGAGCCTGAGGTACTCAAAGCTGTTCCGCAGGTTTTAAAATCAATCATCAAAAATCACAAACTAGTAACCTTTGATCGGGCACACTTTGCTTCCTACGGAGCGTATAGTCTGGATTTTGAAATAGTGTACTACGTTCTTTCCAGTGACTTTACTCAGTACATGGATATTCAGCAGTCCATTA
The DNA here is from genome assembly GCA_041689775.1 of Spirosomataceae bacterium. Classification (GTDB taxonomy): domain Bacteria; phylum Bacteroidota; class Bacteroidia; order Cytophagales; family Spirosomataceae; genus JBDNFP01. The sequence continues at coordinate 4,036 of JBDNFP010000395.1, read as the reverse complement.
ACTTTGAGATTTTTGATGAATTCAAGCGGAGACATATTGAGTTTGCCTACCCTACTCAGTCGTTGCTACTAACCCGGCAGCCTCAAAATACATTTCAGGGTGTAAACTAGGTTGTCCTCGAATGTTTTTATTTTTATTAAAACACCACCTTACATAAACTTAAGTAGCTGATAGCTTGTAGCTGTTACCTTTTTTTAAATATTTGATATAGAGAACATTAGCCAGTAATTTAACTAAATTACTAATACAAACTAATTATGCATTAGTACTTAGCATGACAAAAAGCACCAATCTCCATTTGGATTTAGCCAACGTACTACGCTCAACGGGTAGAAGCCAATGCCTTGCCAAGGCAGACGCGCTTGAATTCTCCTGGCGTTATTCTGGTAGTTTAGCTCTCCGAGGGCTCGGGCTGACCCCCGAAGAACTCGGAGATATCATAGCCATTCTTGCTAAAATACCTACCCAAGGTCATCCACCTTTGACTTCTCTCAGTTTCAGTAATAATGACCTATTAGGAGACTCGGGTGTCCTGGCGCTAGTCCAGTTTATACCAGAAAGTCTTCTGGAAATAGGATTGGTAAACTGTGGATTTGGGGACGTAGGAGGACAGGCCCTACTGAATTGGGCGTTAAATACCAAAGACCTTAAGATGATCTGCATTGAAGGGAATAACCTTCTATCGGAGGATCAAAAAAAGGGGTTTGATGGACTAAGGGCTACGCACCCCAACTGTATGATAGTGGTGTAAATGCTGTTTAATACAAACTACATCCACATGACTTTTTTATCTTCTCCCTCCAGTATCTCTACTTTCAAAATCTTCTTCACTCTTGGCTCCTCCGCTAAAATGACGAAGATTGTAAGTGAAGGTTAGCATAAAGTAGCGTTGAAGTACGTTGGATTGAACATCCTCCACGAAAATATCCGTCACGTTACGCCGGATGCTAATATTTTGTTTCAGCAGATCAAACACATTCAGGCTGATTTCACCCCGTTGGTTAGCAAATATCTTTTTACCAATACTCATATTCCATATCATATAATTGGTATTAAAGCCAGCCGATAAACCTGTATTTAATTGATGCATAAGGTCCGTCCGGTACACTATTCCTTTCCACGCCACCCAGGTCAAGCGAAAACGGGTACTCTGATTGAAATAGTTTTCGGTGGTTTTTCTCAATGACCGTTGCACACTATTATATCCCGATCGGGTACTTACGTAGAAGTCCAAATTTTCACTGATGTTACTACTAATCGATACCCCGACCCTAAAGTAGCTCGTTGAGGTGTAGTTCACCACGGAATCTATCAAACTTGGTAGACGCGTATGGTTTATGTACGTAAACAGGCTAAGCTTTGACTTAATGGCTTCCAGAGGGCGTCCAAAATTTAAGAATGTGCGAATCGTCCAGTAACCATTCAGGTTCACCGGACGCGAAAGTTGGGAACCTACTTGCAAAGTATCAATTTCAGTCAGCACGATTGGACTTCGGGCCGTCAAAGTACTATTGGCGATGTAGTTAGGAATAACCGATGACTCTACCATTGCGTAGAAATTGTGGTTATTTTCGGGATTTTGCGCACGGTACCGTCCCCGAAACCTGTTTTGTATCGACTGAACTAAGTTTGGATTACCAGTTCTTACGTACAGTGGATTAGTTACATTAAACACACTTTGAAGCTGATTTACCGAGGGAGCATCCGTCCAACTTCGGTAATCTAACTCAATATTATTAGTCTTAGAGAACTTATACTCAAACCGAAGTGCGGGAAGGAAATTATTAAATTTACGATTTATTTTGAGTTCGGCCGGGAAAAACTGATCGTTTTGCAACTTAGCCCACTGATACTCGCCTTCTATTTGAAACCGTAGTTTATCATTCCGGAATTGATAACCAATTTCGGTCTCCTCGGTCATGTAATCACTCTTAAAGGTATTGCTTAACCCTAGATTCAGATTAGTATAGTCTCCCGTAAGCTCACTGTAATCGTACAGTCGTTGATCTGAATCATCATATCGAGTACCTCGTTCGTGTTGGAACTCAATTCGTCCAAATTTCCCAACGGGCTCTGTGTAAGTAAAATCCGCTTCCCACGAGTACCCATTCCGGTTATAATCAGTAAATTGATTAAGGATATTACTTCTGTCTGGCTCACGGAAATAACTATTATCCGCTAATCGAAACCTTTCATTATTGTTGGTACTAAATCCGGTGTTTAGCCTAAATGTAAGTCCACGGCCCTTTTTATCGAATTGGTGGCTGTAAAACAATGTGTTCCCAAAATTTACGCTATTGTTATTCGCATTCGCGGTATTCTCTGTTTGGTTGAGCGGACTATTACTATTTTCGGTGCGGCCAAGAAAATAGGAAAAATCATTTGCGGCTCTCATCGTCAGGTTCGGGCGAATCAAAATCCTATTTTTCTTATTGACTTTGTAGTCGATCCTCATGTTGGCTTGGTGCACGGCATCCTTCTCAGTACTACGGTTATTTTCGTTATACACCCGGCCCGAATCAGCTAAACTGATAAAAATTTGTCGCTTGGTCTGTACGCCAAAGCTCTGCTGATGGGAGTATGCATAACTACCACTTGCTTCGATTTTCGGGCTCCACATATCCGAGTAGTTAACCCCGATGGAGTTGGTGTTGATAATTCCATTCCGGGGCCGGTCGCCGCGATCACTACTAGGCTCGGCGGTAAAACTTGTTGTATTGATGTTATTGCTCAAACCCGTTACCGTAAACCTGCGGTCTTCGTTAAACAGGTTTATACTAGCTCCCGTCAGGTAGCGGTCATCCGTACCATACCCGCCCGATATCTTTCCAAATTGTCCCCGCCGACGATTGGCCTTGGTCACGATATTTATTGTCTTTATGTCGTCACCGTCGTCAATACCCGTTAATTCAGCCTGATCACTTTTCTTATTAAAAATCTGAATATTTGCAATAACTTCTGCGGGTAAGCTTTGTAAAGCTTTTGTTACGTCATTCCCGAAATAAGGTTTCCCGTCAATCAGAATTTGTTGAACATCCTCTCCCTGAGCCTGTAACTTACCGTCCTCCATGGTAACACCCGGTAATTTCTGGACTAACTCACCGGCACTAGCATCCGCAGCAGTCTTGAATGCAGCGGCGTTGAACTGAGTTGTATCCCCTTTTTGTACCGACATCGCTACCTGTCCTACTACTTTTACTTCTAGCAGATTATTTACATCCTCTACCAACAGTAATATACCCAAATCAATATTTTCATTTTCTACTTCAACGGTCTTGGAGATGGGCTTAAATCCCAAATAGTTGATTTTTATGTAGTAGGGTCCGGCGGCAACTTTTTCAAACTTAAACTCACCGGTACCATCCGTCATGACGCCATTGGTTGGTTGTTGGTCGGTAGTCTTTTGAATAGACACAATAGCGCCCAGCATCGCCGACTTATCTGATGCATTTTGAATGGTACCACTAATCGTGGCACGCTGAGAGTAAGCTGAGAATGAAAAAGAAACTATACAAATCTGAAATAAGAACAGCTTCGATACGTTCTTCGATTTAATAAAATTGAACATAAGAAAATAAGGAATGGGCAATTAACAGCCCAGTATTCAGGAATAGTTAAAAAATATATCGTATCAAACCTTAGGAACAATAAATCAACCTTCACCCAATTGTTATATCGGCTGAAAAAAATTGCTCCAAGAAGTAGGGTATTAAAAGGTCACATTACTTCACAAAATGAAGTATCAGGGCTGATCATCAAAGTAAAAATCAGCTACATGTGCGACATGAAAAGGGTGTACATTTTAAAGTGCTTATCAAAGAAAACAAACCAACGTTTATACTTATTTAATCGCAACTAACCATTAGTTTTTTACAGCACTGATTATTAAATAATCGTAATTGGGTAATGGATTATATGAGTTGATTTCGCTATATTGGTGTCATGCTACATACTCATCCGATCCTGTGCCCCCATTGCGATAGTTCCGACACGGTCAAGAACGGCCACCGCCCCAACGGCGACCAGCGTTGGCGCT
>JBDNFP010000394.1:0-4286 GCA_041689775.1 Spirosomataceae bacterium | reverse complement strand
TTAATATCGGGAGCACTTGATCGTCCTCTGACGGTATTGATGTCGGCCGCAGCCGATACGAGATTATTTAAGCCCAGGTACGCCTCAGCACGAAGCAAATACGTTTCTGCCAGACGAATCATATATCGATCCCTGTATGTTTTCTGGGCTGCGCTGGTCAGAGAACCCGGAACCGTTTGATCGGCAAGGTATAATTCGATGGGATGCTGACCGACGACAGAGGCCTTGGCAAATACCGGGAAGAAATTCCGAGTTGTATCGTCTACCGTTTTTAAAGCAATAGGTAGTTTGTCTTTAAAAACCCATTTCCCATTATGATCAGATTTGGGATTATTCACCTTAAAGTCCCTCACAATATTATGTTCAGAATTTCTAATATCTAGCTCATAACCGCTTTTACGCCAGATCTCATTATATAAATAGGTAGAGGGACTCATGAAACCCGATCCTCTCCCATAATAAAATGTATTGGGATAAGGCACGATGGGCTGCACCGAACCATTGTTATTACGTATTTTAGCTTGCCAAAGTCTTGGTATAATGCACCTTTCCAAGTCGAAGCCATTAAATCCGCCCAGCACATTGAATTCAAACTGAATAACCCATATAGCTTCCGTATTGCCTGCCGAACGGTTTTGATTGCCCTTCCTGAATAAATCCCAATACACGTCGCCACCCAGAGTTGGATGAGCTTTCATGGTACCGAACCTTTTGGTCATCAAGCCGGTATTGGGATGATCGATTACGGCAGATGCAGCCTGAACAGCATCCTGCCATTTTTTAAGGGATAGGTAAACTTCCGACAGCAAATGATAGGCGGCCAGATTGCTCACCCGTGAATCATCTGTTTGGTTAAGCTGTGGTAGGTTTTCAGAAGCGAATTTCAGGTCCGCAGCACTTTGCAAATACACCTCATCTCTGGTGGCCCTTACATAGTCTCTTTTGGGAGATGTTAGTTCATCCAATACGATGGGGACCCCACCATATAGGTTGGCCAGCATTTTAAGCATATACCCTCTGAAAAAGCGGGCTTCGGCCTGTACTTTGGTCTTTTCTGCCTGAGTCAACTGACTGGATTCTGATTCGGATCTGTTGATGATCACGTTAGCATCATATATGATCCGGTAAGCGGGGCTCCACAGTGCGCCGTAAACTAGGGCCGTGTTCGTGGGAAGTAATATGGAACCGCCCCAGTCTGGCCTTACGCCCATATCCTTATGCGTATAGACCATTTCCGTCCCACTCCATGCGATAGAAGGAAGCTTATTAGCGTTGTCATCGGAAACAAACTCTGCTCTCACGCGCTCATAAAGCCCTGTAAGTGCCGCCTGATAATCATTTGCCGTAACGTATGCAATTTCGGGAGAAAGGAAATCCAGAGGCTTTTCTTCCAAAAACGACGCCTCTTCGCACCCGCCTACCAGGATTATCAGCGCCATCAAGACGGCTGTTCTGTATTGATTTGAAATGTATTTAATCATCGCTGTAAATGTTATGAAGACTGTCAGAATGAAAGATTAATACCCATCGAATATCCCTTCAGGACAGGCAAGCCTGATATATTGATATTCTCTCCCGTTTCCGGATCCCAACCCGGCCATTTTGTCAAGGTAACCAGGTTCTTACCACTCAAAAACACTTTCAAGTTACGTAATTGCAATTTTTTTAATCTGACCGATGGGACCGTATAGGCTATAGAAATATCCTGCAATCTGGTGAAACTTCTCGCTGTAAACTGGGTTCCTGCAATTCCGCTGGAGACATTAATATTTGGCCTTTCGTAACTCGCATTCGGATTACCAGGCGACCAAAAGTCTAAGCCTGTGGGAAAATCATAATTGAAATGGTTCTCCTGGTTTGTAATCCCCCAGCTGTTGATGTTATCTTCGGCGAGATATCTTTTCTTACCACCCTGAACAGAATTTACAAAAACCCTCAGCGTCCAGTTTTTGTATGAGATGTTATTACCGACACTAAATCGGTAAGATGGTTCCCGATATCCAAAGACGGCACGATCGGCCGGTGTGATAGTACCGTCTTTGTTTGTATCAACGACTTTGTAAGCTCCTAGAGAGGAGTACGCTGGTATTTCGTCACCTACCTGCCATAATCCATTGGTCTGATAGTTGAATATCGCGTCCAATGGCTGTCCAATGAAGAGCCCCTCTGACACAAGGTCATCTTCCTTGCCGTCACCATTCAAATCGAACCCTAATAGTTCTCTTAACTTGTTGCGGTTAAGGGAAAATACAAAAGAGCTTCCCCACTCAAACCCTTTTTTTACCAGGTTTACGGATGTCAAACCTACTTCAAGGCCCTGATTGTGGATTTTACCTAAATTGTCGGGAAATGTTTCGAATCTACCTATGCCAGGGATATTTACCTGATATAAGAGATTGGTGGTTTCGCTATTATAATAGTCTACTGTACCCGAAAGTTTTTTTGAACGCATGCTGAAATCCACGCCGACGTTAAACCCGGTGGTAGTTTCCCACTTCAAATTGGGGCTTGCCAGCGTATTGATAGCCTGCGTATATACCGGTGTCCGATCGCCTGTAATGTAGTTAAATCCGCCAGCTACGCGCGCTAATGTCTGGTACCTTCCAATAGTTCGGTTGCCATTGGCACCGTATGACATTCTTACCTTCAGATTATCCAATCCGTTTATGTGATCTATAAAAAATGGCTCACTGGATAATACCCATGCAAGGGATAAGGATGGGAATAACCCAAATTTGTTTGATTCGCCAAATCCCGAGAAACCATCTCTGCGCACGGTCGCGGTGACAAGGTATTTTTGATTATAACCGTAGTTGACTCTGGCCATTTGGTAAAGGCTTGCTTCCCTCCATGCACCCGAATTGGCCCGTTGCTGATCGGCACTTCCCGACTGTAGACTATTATACCCCAAAACCGGATTAACAAATATGGAAGAGCTGGCCTCTGTAAATCTGGAACTTCGTTCCTCAACTCCGTAGAGAAGGGTTGCATTCAAACTATGTGTATTTTTAAATGCCCTTTTATAAGTAATAATGTGATCGCTCGACCAATTGTTATCGAACTGTTCGTTCTTTAATCCCTGCCCCTGGAAGTTGCTCGCGTAGCCCCTAAATGAATAATTGTTTAGACTACTGTAATTGATCAGATAATTGCCTTTGTAAGAGAGGCCAGGAATGAAAGGTACAATTACCTCCGCAAAAAAATTACCCAGCAGGTTAAGCCGATTGTCGGCATAATCAGCTTCCATCTGTATCAACGGGTTAACTGACCCTCCACCGGGAATCTGTATCAGCTCTCCGTTTTCGTCGTAAGGAGTTGCGTATGGAGACAAATAGCGAAATCTCGGTGAAGGGGTCTCTCCCAGATATTTACTTTTGGTGACCGTAGACTGAATACCCAAATTCAGCCAGCTTGTTACCTTTGAATCCAGGTTTACCCGGCCATTGATCCTCTCGTAGCCTTCATTTTTCAGATAGCCTGTCTGACCCGTATAGCCCATGGAAACATAAAAGTTGTTCCATTCGCTGGAGTTGGAAAGTGCGATATTATGATTCTGAATCGACGGCTGTTCGTTGAGCACTAACGAATACCAGTTTGTCGAGCGATCCTGGTTGTAAGCCAATATTTCGTCACTCGTTTTGAATTTTGTCGAAGGCTCCCAGTTGGGTGCTTTGTCAAGGTATCCCGACTGCGACGTTCTGCTATTGAATAAGTCAGAAAGCTCCGTTTTATATAGATAGTCCTGCTCAGTTCCAGTCTTGAATTCCTTAACCGGACTTTGGATAGTGAAACTGTTGGAATAGCTTATCACCGGCTTTCCGGTTTGAGATCCCTTCTTGGTAGTTAAGAGTATTACCCCATTAGATGCCTGGGATCCATACACTGCTGCTGCGCTTGCGTCTTTCAAAATATCGACAGACTCAATGTCATTGGGATTGATATTATTCAAATCACCTCGGTAGATCACTCCATCCATGACTATTAACGGTTTGAGCTCGCCGGACAGCGAGGTTCTACCCCGTATCTCAATCCCTGGTTCGGCCCCGGCACGATTGACCTGCCCGATATTTAGTCCCGCCACAGTTCCTTGCAACGATTGAAGTATTGACACGTTGGGTGATTCCCTGAATGATTCAATATCGGCCCTTACGACCGAACCTGTCAAATCTTTTCGTCTTTGGGTTCCGTAACCCACCACAACTACTTCTTCCAGTGATTTTGTGTCAGTTCGCAAAGTAATCTCAATCTGACTTCCCACTACTACCTCCTGGCTCACGTACCCCACA
>JBDNFP010000393.1:0-6145 GCA_041689775.1 Spirosomataceae bacterium | reverse complement strand
TGAGTCGCAGGACGATATGTTTTTCTAAAAACGAGCAAATTCATGACAATGTCATTGGTATGTACATCAACAAACACTATTTCAAAACAGGAACATATGGCGACTCCGTCGATGCATGATCAACCCTTTATAGACACTACCTAATTTTTATGTTCAGTAGTTTACCACGTTTTCTTTTCTTAAACCTACACTTTTTCTGAGTTTTATTAAAAACAAGAGTTAGACGTCCTGCAACGCTGAATTCTTCTTCAAAACACAAATCACTTTCTATCACCCTGACTTTTCAATAGATTAGATTTCTTGAAATCTGTTCCTGGCGATTATCATTATTCCTCCTTTTAACCTGCTCACTTTTGTGGGCGTGTTCTTATTGATCAGGAATATCAATGAAATGAAACCTCTCTGAATAAATATAGCTCTGATCAAGCCTTCGCCTTTTGTGGTATCCCACTATGTAGATTCCTTACCTCAAACACCACGAACCTTGCAAATAAAAATCTCACAAAATAATTCATACTACTCATAATCAAGGTATTAATTATTAATCAATTTTCCTGGCATAGATATACTAGGTAAACAATCAGCTACCATCTTGGTAGTTGATTTAAAACTATTACAAGTCTTACAACTTATGAAGAATTCTGTTCTTTGTATTGCCTTCGTCTTAATGATTGGAACAGATACGATTGCGCAAGAAAATGTTTCGGTAGGTCCGATTGTCGGCGTTTCCTTCGCCAACCTTCGAGGTGACATTTCAAACAACGATTGGAAGTCAGGTGCCACCATTGGCGGATTTTATAATTACAGCTCCGAAAGTAGATTTGGTTTCAGTGGTCAATTATTGTACACCCAATTAGGATCGCAGATCAACAACAAGACTAACGATATAAGGTTGAACTATATTCAAGTCCCCCTGCTACTTACCTATTTTTTAGGGAAACGAGGCAGTGATGTACGGCCAAAACTTTTTATCGGACCGAATCTAAACTACCTCGTAACAGCCAAGGACAGAAATGGCAACGATATATACGGCGAAACAAATAATCGCGTGTATAATGCCTTTGATCTCGGACTTACTTTGGGCGCAGGGTTCAATTACCGCATCAAGAATAAAGTATGGTTAAACGCGGACGTACGCTACGGAATTGGCCTACTAGACATCACGAAATCAAACTCTAACAAACTGAGCAACAATAACGTCGGAATAAACCTTGGGGTAAGTTTTCCGCTTGGAACTTTTAATCCACGTACAGGTAATTTGAATGTAAAATAAGAGGTTTTGTACTACATAAATCCACACCTCGATAATTCCACATCACAAAAAATCCACATCAACGGGAGCCTCCAACGGGGCTCTCTTTTTGTTGCGGGTTGACTGGCTGAAAGGTTACACTGCCGTGCATGAAAGTGCAGCAGGTATAGATTAATGTGATTATCATTATCTTTGAATAAACAAAATCTATAACCATTGAACATCCAACAGTTAGAATATATCGTGGCCGTAAATAGGTACCGACATTTTGTACAAGCCTCCGAACATTGCCACGTTACCCAACCTACCCTTTCCATGATGATCCGGAAATTGGAGGAAGAGCTTGGCGTAAAAATCTTTGACCGGACCAAACAACCAATCATTCCAACCGAAATTGGACTCAAAGTAATCGATCAAGCCCACACTATCCTACGAGAAACGGCCAAGCTTGCCGAATTGACCAAGCAATACAACGGAATTCTCTCGGGTGAGTTGCGCGTGGGTGTGATACCCACAGTAGCGCCCTACCTTTTACCTCAGTTTATCCAACCTTTTATTACGCATTATCCTGATATCCAATTGCAGATTTCGGATATGATCACCGAAAAGATCCTATTAGAATTAAAAAGAGGAACGCTGGACGCGGGTATAGTTGCTACGAGCTCGGACGAACACTCCTTTAAAGGGACTCCACTATATCAGGAAAAACTATTGGTTTACGTTTCTGATCAGGGTTCATTATACGACAAAAAGTTTATTCTTCCCGATGAAATTGATCCTAATGAACTATGGTTATTGGAAGAGGGACATTGTTTTCGGAGTCAAATCCAAAAGCTTTGCGAACTTAGCCGGGCTTCTACCGGGCATAGTCTCAATTACCGTGCTGGTAGTATCGAAACCTTAATCCGGATGGTAGACAGGAGCGGCGGGTTAACCATTATTCCTGAACTAGCGCTTCATGATTTTTCTCCCAAACGGTTGAAAAATGTTAGAGAATTTATGGCGCCGGCGCCGGTCCGGGAGATTTCAATTATCTATAATCGTGAACAGGTAAAAACCCGGATGATTGAAGTGCTGGAAAATGAAATTTTGGCGCATATTCCAGAAGGCATGAAGCGCTCCTCAACAGATGTGCTGGTACTGTAAGTTTTGGTATTACGCTCGTCTATCAGGTACTTACCTTACAATCACGGGCGAATGCCCTATCTTTGTGCCGTTCCATCAAATCATTGGAGCAACTACTATTTACAAGTGTTTTATGAAGTTTGAAGATTACTCCATTTCCTTTGAAATAAAGAGAAACCTTTCCAAAATGGGTTTTAAGCGACCAACGGACATTCAGTTCAAGTCGATCCCTCCTATTTTGAAAGGTGAAGATGTATTAGCCATTGCTCAGACAGGTACCGGAAAAACCGCCGCATTTGCCATTCCGGTGGTGAGCAAACTGCACGAAGCAAAACAACAGGCCCGTCCGGATGGCATAAAATGCGTTGTCATGGCCCCCACGCGGGAACTTGCTATTCAAATCAGTGAGGTTTTTGAGAGTATTGCCCACCATACCCGGGTCAAAACTCTATGTGTTTTTGGCGGGGTAGACCAGAATCCACAGATTGCCAAACTGGAAAAAGGGGTAGACATATTGATTGCGACCCCCGGCCGGATGTTTGATTTGGTAAGTCAGGGATATATTCATTTGAATCGGGTAGAAATCCTTATTTTGGATGAAGCCGATCAAATGTTAGACCTTGGCTTTTTTAAAGATATTGAAGATCTGATCAAGCGACTACCCAAGAAGCGGCAAACCTTATTTTTCTCGGCCACAATCAACGAAAAAATCAAGAAGCTTGCCTATTCCATTGTGAACCGGGCTATCCGGATTCAGATTTCACCCAAGGACCGGGTATCCAAAAATATCACCCACTCCGTGGCCTTTATTGCCATGGACGATAAACGATTTTTTCTGGAAAGGGTAATCGGAGAGAATCCCGAAAAGAAAATACTGGTTTTTGTCCGGACCAAGGTTCGCGCGGAAAGAGTAGCGCAGGCACTGCAACGCATGGGCATTACCAACGAAACCATTCACGGGGATAAGGAGCAGGCCGATCGACTGAAAGTGATGGAAGGATTCAAAAAAGGCACAAATAAGGTTTTGATTGCCACCGACATCAGCGCCCGCGGAATTGATATTCCCGAAGTTGACTTCGTAGTAAATTATGACCTACCCGATGAGGCTGAGAAATACGTCCACCGCGTAGGTCGTACGGGTCGGGGTATCCATAAAGGACGAGCCGTATCATTTTGCAGCCCTGAGGAGGCCGAGATGCTAAAAGAAATTGAGACTTTTCTGGATAGACCGGTGGATGTGCTCGAAATAAAGCATGGCGACTACCAACACACCCTCGACCTGACCCAAGACACCGCTACTTTTGACCTAAAGTCTTTACTATCGGAAGTAGAAGATTTTGAAGCCAACAAAAAGAAGAAAAAAAAGAAGTAGTATTTTTATCAATACCCTTCAAAAACGCAGAAGGAGTAAAGGTTATCCCCTACTCCTTCTGCGTTTTATAGTTTCATACTCAGGGCGATCCGCTTCCTCTGCAGATCCACTTCGGTCACTTTGACTTGTACAACCTGCTGCAATTTGACTACCTCGTTGGGATCTTTGACAAATCGATTGGCCAACTGAGACACGTGCACCAAACCGTCTTGTTTTACTCCTATATCCACAAAGGCCCCAAACGCGGTAATATTTGTTACGATTCCGGGCAGTAGCATACCTTCCCGCAGGTCTTCCACGGTTCGTACCCGGCTGTCAAACTCGAATACTTCTTTTTGCGAGCGTGGGTCACGAGAAGGTTTTTCCAGCTCTTTCATGATATCCTGCAACGTCATCAGACCAACCTGATCATTCACGTACTTGTTTAACTGAATTTGCTTTCTGAGTTCAGGTTTTTGAATCAGTTCAGGAACCGTTGAACCCACATCCTTGGCCATTTTTTCTACCAAATTATATTGTTCGGGATGCACCGCACTGTTATCCAACGGATTTTTAGCCTGATCAATCCTAAGAAAGCCCGCCGCTTGTTCGTAGGCTTTTGCCCCGAGGCGTGGTACTTTCAACAATTGAGATCTTGATTTAAAACCTCCGATCTGAGTACGGTACTCAACAATATTACCAGCCAACGAAGGCCCAAGGCCCGACACATACCGCAAAAGATGTTTACTAGCCGTGTTCAGGTTTATACCCACCGAGTTTACGCAGCTTTCGACAACGGTATCCAACGTATTTTTCAGGGCGCCCTGATCTACGTCATGCTGGTACTGCCCTACGCCAATTGATTTTGGATCAATTTTTACCAGCTCAGCCAGTGGGTCCATCAATCTTCGACCGATCGAAATAGAACCTCTAACGGTCAGGTCCTGGTCAGGAAACTCCTCCCGGGCTGCATCGGAGGCTGAATAAATAGATGCCCCCTGCTCACTCACCATAAATAACTTTACGTCGCGATCCTTACCCATGGAAACTAGAACCTTCTTGGTAAAGTCCTCGGTTTCCCGTCCTGCGGTACCGTTCCCTATCGCAATAGCTTCAATAGTCCATTTTTCGATCAACAATCGCAACTTAGCCTGCGCTTCGGTAGGTTTATCGAAAGGATAAATCACGGTATTATTTTGCAAAGTACCATGTTCGTTGAGGACCACGATCTTACAACCGGTTCGGTAACCCGGATCGATGGCCAATACTTTTTTTTGCCCAAGGGGCGGTGCCAACAACAGTTGACGCAAGTTGTCGGCAAAAATCCTGATTGCTTCCGTATCGGCTTTATTTTTAGAAAGATTGGAAAACTCAGTTTCGATAGCCGGTTTCAGTAATCTTTTGTAACTGTCTTTCACCGCTAATTCCAGTTGTTCTTTACTGGCCGGCATCCCTAGTACAAACTGGCGATTCAGAATTCTATTAGCCTGATCCTCGTCCGGAGAAATAGATACGTTAAGAACTCCTTCTTCTTCGCCCCGGCGCAAAGCAAGTAGTCGGTGTGAAGGTATCTTGGAAAGTGCTTCCGAAAAATCAAAGTAGTCGCGGTACTTGGCTCCTTCTTCCTCTTTTTTCTTCTTCACCTTGGAGGTAATGATGGCTTCTTTTTCAAAAAGAGATCGGACACGAACCCGGGCATCCAGGTTTTCACTGACCCATTCCGCCATGATATCTCGCGCTCCTTGTAAGGCATCTTCAATGGTAGTAACCTCATCTGTCAGGAAGGCGGCCGCTTTACGCTCCGGATCAACCTCTTGCCCTTTAAAGATTGTTAGCGCCAGTGGTTCGAGGCCTTTTTCAATCGCGGCCATTGCTCTGGTTTTTCTTTTCTGCTTGTAGGGCAAATACAAGTCTTCCAGTTCAGTCAGGCTAAAAACCGACTCTATTTTTTTCCTTAACTCAGGAGTAAGCTTTCCCTGCTCGCCAATCGACTTCAGAATAGCCTCTCTTCTTTTTTCAACCTCCTGTTGCTTTTGGTATGCCTCTTTGATATCTCCAATCTGTACTTCATCCAGCCCACCCGTGGCCTCTTTACGGTAACGGGCAATAAATGGCAGGGTAGCACCATCATCAAACAATTGGATGGTACTTCGAACCTGTCTTTCAGAAATTCCCGTTTGCCGGGCAATAAGCGAAAAATTCATATTATAAAATACTGATAATTGATGTTACGCAAGGCTGTTTTTTATCCAAAGGAAATGTTTCCTTCGTATTTTGGTTTGAGTGATTCTAGTTCTTTGAAAGCTGCTTGAATAGCCTTGATGTATATTTTCCCTTTTAGGGCGAAATGGTTGAGTTTCTCGCATATTTTCAGCCTCTCTAACTTTACGTAGGCACACAGGCTTGCGAAAAAGTGG
>JBDNFP010000392.1:0-5121 GCA_041689775.1 Spirosomataceae bacterium | reverse complement strand
TGGCTCAGGCTTACGCAGATCGCTTACGACTGTCAGACAACTGTTTATCAATTGAAGTATGGTTTGCTAAGTGATTATTTGCGCACGCAACTGACCCGGCCAACTATTAAATTCGCATGATTTGCGAAAGTCCTATAATAGCTAACCGTTACTTATATTAAAACACCCTAAACCAATGTCATCTTCGGCCCAACTAACTCCTTTATGGAAGCCCACTAAGGCCTTCATGGAGCAATCGAACCTAAAAAAATACATGGATTGGCTTTTTGTCAAAAAAGGCCTGTTTTTCCGTGACTATACTGATCTGTGGGCGTGGTCGGTCACCGATACCGAAGACTTCTGGGAGAGTGTCTGGCAGTATTTTCAGATCAAATCCCACGATACGTACTTTAATGTACTCCAAAGCAACGATGGAGATATGATCGGTACTAAGTGGTTTACGCGCTCTACGCTCAACTACGCCGAGCACATATTCAGAAATAAAACCAAAGATCGGCCCGCCTTGGTATTCCAGTCCGAGCGCCATGCCCTCACCGAAATTTCGTGGGCTACTCTCGAAAAACAAGTTAGTGCGGTAGCTACCTGGCTACGCCAAAGGGGTGTTCGTAAAGGAGATCGCGTAGCGGCCGTCTTACCCAATATCCCGCAGGCAGTTGTGGCATTTCTAGCTACCAACGCCGTAGGAGCCGTTTGGTCGAGTTGCTCACCTGACTTCGGACACGCCAGTATCCTGGATCGGTTTTTTCAAATCGAGCCCAAAGTACTGATCATGGCCGATGGCTACCAATACAACGGAAAAGCCTACGATAAAACCGCAGCATTCGGCGAATTACTAGCCGAACTGCCAACGGTTGAGCTACCCGTTCTCGTTCCGTTTCTGGATGCCAATGCTAGTATAGAAGGAACCGTTTCCTGGGAGGATATTCTCCATAGCCCGTCATCGGGGTTAGAGTTTGAGCCTCTCCCCTTCGACCACCCCATCTGGATTCTTTACTCCTCCGGAACAACCGGTAAGCCCAAAGCCATTACGCATAGCGTGGGTGGCTGCTTGATCGAGCACCTGAAAGCACTGTCGTTTCATCAGAATGTAAAGCCAGGCGACCGGTACTTCTGGTACTCTACCACCGGCTGGATGATGTGGAATTACTCCCTCGCATCGTTGCTGGTTGGCTCTACGCTGGTACTCTACGACGGAGCACCCGCCTACCCCACCATGCAAGTACTGTGGACGCTAGCCGAAAAAGCAAAAATCAATCACTTTGGC
This sequence comes from Spirosomataceae bacterium, assembly GCA_041689775.1. GTDB lineage: Bacteria > Bacteroidota > Bacteroidia > Cytophagales > Spirosomataceae > JBDNFP01. The sequence continues at coordinate 3,857 of JBDNFP010000392.1, read as the reverse complement.
GGCGGGGCAGCCTACTTTATCGCCTGTCGCAAAGCGAATTTAAGTGTACCTACGGAGCGGCTAAAACAGTTGATTACCATTGGCTCAACCGGGTCTCCCCTTACTCCGGAGGCCTACGAGTGGATCTATGAGAACGTCAAAAAAGATGTCTGGCTTATTTCCCTGAGCGGGGGTACCGATGTTTGCAGCGCCTTCGTGGGTGGTAGCCCACTCCTACCCGTATATGCCGGAGAGATCCAATGCCGGATGTTAGGGTGTAAACTGGAAGCCTACGACGACGACGGACAACCGGTTATCGATCAACTCGGGGAAATGGTGATTAGCCAGCCAATGCCTTCCATGCCTATTTACTTCTGGAACGATAAGGAATATAAACGCTACCACAGTAGCTACTATGAAACCTACCCCGGCGTGTGGCGGCACGGCGATTGGATCAAGATTACTCCGCGCAGTTCGGTCATTATTTTCGGCCGCTCTGACGCTACCCTGAACCGAGGAGGAGTACGCATTGGCACCGCCGAAATTTACAGCGCGGTGGAGAGTATAACCGATATTAAAGATAGCCTGATTGTCTACCTCGAAGATGAGGAGGGTAGCGGGGATATGCCCTTGTTTGTCGTCCTGAATAAGCCGGGTAGTCTCAGTGACGAGTTACGTAGCCGCATTAAAGCAGAACTTCGTTCGCAGTTTAGCCCCCGGCACGTGCCCGATCGCATTGAAGAAATTCCCGACGTACCCTATACCATCAGCGGGAAAAAGATGGAAATGCCCGTAAAAAAGATTCTCATGGGACAAGACCCGACACGAGCCGCAAGCCGTGATACCATGCGAAATCCTGACTCACTTGACTTTTTTGTCAAAATCAGGTCAGATAATGACCATCATAAACAAGTGTAAGGCAAAACGAGTATCTTATCAAGCAACGTTTTGCCAATCAATCACGTTATTTATTGGTATTGTTTTTGAAAAGCACTCCTTTTACTATACTACTTACACAAGGACACCTAGTAACCCATGCAACAACCCACTCCCGAAAAACCCATTAAGAATTCACCCGCCGTGGTGCGTTTACCCATTATTATCAGCCTTACGCTGGCCGCTGGTATGTTGCTGGGAGCAACGTTTTTCAGCGGTGGTAAAAGGCTTACCGATGTAGCGAAAGGGTACGCTAAGTTTAGGGAAGTACTCCTGCTGGTAGAGAACAACTACGTGGATTCTGTAAATACCGATGAGCTCGTTGACTACTCCATCACAAAGATGCTGGAAAAACTCGACCCGCATACGTCTTACTTCAACATCAAAGAGGCCACGACCGCCCGCTCGCAGCTCGAATCGGGCTTTGACGGAATCGGCGTTGAATTTAATATCTACAACGATACGGTTTACGTAGTGACGCCATTGAGCGGTGGACCATCAGAAACCGTCGGGATTCAGAGCGGTGATCGTATTCTGAAAGTAAACGATGCCCAACTCTCCGGACCAGGAGTAAGCAATGCCATGGTCTATGAGTTATTACGGGGCAAGCGAGGTAGTGAGGTAAAATTGCAGATTGGTCGGAGTGGCATGAAGGACGGTATCGATTTTACCGTAGTGCGCGACCGTATTCCGACCTTCTCCGTCGATGCGGCCTATATGGTTGATCAGGAGATTGGCTACATCAAGGTGAGCCGTTTCTCAGAAACTACCTACGATGAATTCAAAACCGCCCTGTCTTCTCTGAAAGGCTCGGGATTGAAGAAACTAATCCTTGATCTGAGAGGAAACCCCGGCGGCTACATGGACCGCGCCACCAATATGGCCGATGAGCTAATATCAGGTGATAAACTTCTGGTGTATACCGATGGTAAAGACAATCGTTTTGACCGCAAGACCGTAGCCAAAATAGACGGTATGTTTGAACGGGGCCCCATGATTGTGCTGGTCGACGAAGGTAGTGCTTCGGCTTCCGAGATTGTGTCGGGTGCCTTACAAGACCACGACCGCGCCCTGGTGGTAGGACGCCGTACCTTCGGGAAAGGGCTCGTGCAAATGCCGATCAAGCTAACCGATGGCTCGGAACTTCGCCTCACGATCTCACGCTATTACACCCCAAGCGGACGTAGTATTCAGAAGCCCTACGAAATGGGAAAGGGTGATACCTACAAGCAGGATCTTTCCAACCGGTACGAAAGCGGGGAGTATTTCAGCGCTGATAGCATCAAGTTTGATCCTAAGCTACGCTACAAAACCGACGGTGGCCGTGCCGTCTACGGTGGCGGTGGTATTATGCCCGACGTATTTGTGCCCCGCGATACCAGCATGAATAGCAAGCTACTCTTTGAGCTATACGCCAAGAATATCATTCGTGAATACGCACTGCGCTACGTGAACGAAAACAAAAAGCAACTGAGTAAGCAAACATTCAATGAGTTCCTGGGTAAGTTTTCGGTATCAGATCCGATGATGACTGACCTCTTACAGGATGCCAAAAAGGCCGGGATTAAGGTGAACGATAAAGATCTTTCCCGCTCTAAGCCGCTCGTGGTAGCGCAGGTAAAGGGCCTGATCGGCCGGTATCAATGGGGACGTTTGCGTAAGGACGGCCTCAACAATGAACTCTTTCAGGTACTTAACCCCACCGATAACGTGTATCAGGAGGCCCTCCGCCAATTTGGCAAGGCCGCCGATTTGGAAAAGGGTAATTTCAGTAGCCTGAATGTCGTGAAGGAGAAGTAGCTGGTGGCAGAGAGGTTGTTGGAGATCACTCCAACGATGGCATCGTGTGACTAAAAAGTCCCCGCTGATGGATTCAGCAGGGACTTTTTTATAGGCAGAATAAGAATTGAAGATAGGCTTGTAAAAAATATAAAACGGCTACTGTCTCAATAAGTTTTTTTCTACCTTGAAAAAAAGTTAAAACACACCCTTTTCAATCCTGTCCAATAATGCGCGGTCTCAATCGCATCGGCGAACCGAAAGTCACATTAATCGGAAACCTGGGCGGTAATCCCGAAATCCAGAAACTACAAGGAAATGTGACTGTGGCCAAGTTTTCATTGGCTACCACAGAATCCTTTAAGGATGTACAAGGTCAGCTGCACTCCACCACCGACTGGCACACCATTATCCTATGGCGGAGCCTGGCCGACCTGGCTGCAAAGTACCTGCAAAAGGGGAGCCTGATCTATGTGGAGGGTAAACTCAAAACACGCTCCTACGACGACAAGGAAGGTAGTAAACGCTACGTGACCGAAATTATCGGAGATCAGATCATCATGCTCGACAAGCCCGAGGGAGCCCATGGAAATTAACCTACTCAACACCATTGAGGTACCAGCCCAATGGTCATTGCAACCCGCTACGCACGAGGGCAGTAGGGTTATCCTCATCCAATTTGAGTACAGTACCGACCTGAATCGCCGCGTACACACGGTGCCAGGTGCCCGGTGGAGCCGCACCCTGAAATCCTGGTACGTGAGTGATACCCCTGCCAACCGACGTTTGCTGGGGTTGGGTCTTGACCCCATTGGGAAGGAAGTACTGAGCCACATTCATCCGGTCAATCAAGGAGCTTTGCATAGGCTGATCGAAACGCTGCAGCTCAAAGCGTACAGTGAGAGCACCATCCTAACCTACCGCAACGAGTTTGCTCAGCTGCTGTATGTACTAAAAGCAACTGTGGTTGATACCCTGGATGCCGAGCGGCTTCGCAGCTATTTCGTATACTGTATTACTACCTTTACTACTGTGAGCAGTTTTCGCTTTACTTATGCAGCCTTACGTCGCCAGAACTGGCACTGCAAGCTGTCAAATTGATTAACGTCAACTAATCCTTCCAGGCCGAGTTGTCTATAAATAACCTGCCAAATGCGTCGGTC
>JBDNFP010000391.1:0-4226 GCA_041689775.1 Spirosomataceae bacterium | reverse complement strand
GAAAGCGAAAGGCGTGGCTCAGGCTCGTTTTGAATCCCTGCATCAGTTCAGCGCGTTGCACCTCGCTGAGAAAGGGTGTGTTTTTTCGTCCCATGGAACGAAGATAGATTAATGCAAACTAATTTCAATGCCCTACTTAAAGTACGGGAACTATACCTCTGTATATATTGCAAACAGTTAAGAGTCACAGAAAATCTGCGGCCAGAAATTACAAGGTAAGAAGCCTGGATCTTTCAGGACTGAATCTCAAAGCAGCTCAGGAGAAAATCTATGCTGTTGTGGCTCATGTCGCCAAAGCAAAATTGGATTTAAACCAACCCTCAACTAATAATTTCCTTATTTCGGTTGAGGCGGATAGTCGGGGGAGTATTCTGGAAGTTGAACTTCTTGTGAATGAACGTACGCCTTTACGGGTCCAGGATTTTGAGGCGATGGAAAAGGCCATCCTAACCTCCGTGAAAATACCAATCACCAAGCCAGAATTGTACAGAGAAAAAAAATACCTAACTTTCAAATTTCCCATTCAGGTAGATAGACTACCGCGCTGATTTGAATCCTTGGTGGATAAAATAATTTCAAAACCGAATCTGATCCCCTGCCTCAATTCCATATCGGTCCGTAATGACCTCCACTACGTACAGCGCATCGGCGAAAGAGGGCAGGCTTTCCTCGGAGTAAGGCCGGGCATATTTCTGAATCGAAACGATTTTCTTATCAGCACCCACGTAAATAATGTCCAGTAAGAGGTGCGTGTTCTTCATCCAGAAAGCCTGTGGCTCGGCATTGTCAAATATAAAAAGTATCCCCACCGAATCGGGCATATAGGGCCGATACATCAGCCCACGGGCCTGCTCAGCATCATCGGCGGCTATTTCCACATCAATCTTCCGGATCGTATCCCCATTTTTACGCAAAAAAGTCACCTCTCCCTCCTTCACAAACAGCGGTGCCGAGGCCCCTGTATTCTCTGACGAAGCAGAGGTAGTGTTTTTGCTTTCGAAGAGGTAGGGCAACAGCAAATACCCCAACCCACCGATCACAAAAACGGCCAGAAGAATGTAGGCGATATAGGACTGTTGTTTACGCATCTCTGTCAATTTTGAATGAGTGATTGAATTTTCTTTATTCTGTCATTCACTCATTATTCTTCATACGCCCAATCGACCCGGTGTTTCATATCCCGTATGACGAGGCCCTGATTTTTGAAATAAGAACGAATTTCGTCCACTTTGTCGTACTCTTGGTTTGCTTTGTATTCGCTGTAGAGGCTAAGCATACCGGTTAGTACGGAGGTCCCCTCGGCGGGCTCTTCCAGTAATCCGAGTACCTCTTCGAAGAAAATGATAAAATTCTCTTTCAATTGGTTGAAGACTTCTTCGCCGAGCGCTGCGGCTTTCAATTGATTCATGTACAACATATTGATGTACTTCAACAAATTGAACATGTGGGCAATGGCTACCGAAGTATTCAGGTCGTCGTTCATGCCGCCGTAAAATCCGGCTAGCGATTTTTTGATATCTTCGATTTTTTTTTCGTCTAGAGGAACATCGCCTTCCGGTACATAGCCCATCGCTTTCAACACCCGGAGGCCATTAGCTAACCGTTTAAACCCTTTTTGGGCGGCTTTTAGGGCATCGTTTGAGAAGTCGAGGGTACTACGGTACTGGCTTTGCAGCATGAAGAACCGCACCGTCATGGGGCTGTACGCTTGTTTGAGCAAGGGATGGTCACCACTGAATAGCTGCGCGGGTAGAAATGAATTACCCAGCGATTTGGACATCTTTTGCCCGTTTACTGTCAACATATTGGTGTGCATCCAATAGCGTACGGGTTCGGTGCCGGTTAGTCCCTTTCCCTGCGCTATTTCGCACTCGTGGTGAGGGAATTTAAGATCCATACCACCGCCGTGGATATCAAACTGATTTCCCAGGTACTTGGCGCTCATACAGGTGCATTCGAGGTGCCAACCCGGAAAGCCCTTGCCCCAGGGCGAGTTCCATTGCATGATATGCTCGGGTGAGGCATTCTTCCAGATGGCAAAATCCAACGGATTCTGCTTTTCGGACTGTCCGTCCAGTTCGCGGGTTTCGTTCAGAAGATCTTCCAGAATACGTCCGGATAGTTTTCCGTAATTGTTTCCGGCCTGATTGTAGGCGTTGATATCAAAATAGACTGACCCGTTAGATTCGTACGCCAGACCTTTTTCGATTAGACTTTGTACGGCCTCAATCTGCTCAATCAAGTGACCTGTAGCGGTTGGCTCAATGCTGGGAGGAAGCGTATTGAAGTCTTCCATTACCTTATGAAAATCATTGGTGTAGCGCTGTACGATCTCCATGGGTTCCAGCTGTTCCAGCTTCGCCATGCGGCCGATTTTGTCCTCGCCTTCGTCACCGTCGCCAACAAGGTGCCCAACGTCGGTGATATTACGTACGTAGCGTACCTTGTACCCAATGTGCGTCAGGTACCTGAATAGTAAATCAAATGTCATGAAGGTCCGGACGTTACCCAAGTGAGCATTGTTATATACTGTTGGACCACAAACGTACATGCCAACGTAGGGAGGAGCCAGTGGTTCAAAAGGGTCTTTTTGGCGAGTAAGGGTATTATATAGTTTGAGCGGCTGATGTGTTGTCATGGATTGGGTACTTTGGCCAAATAAATTAGGAGTTCTCTCTTTAGTATCTGTTCACTACTGATCGTTTTCGGAACTTACATGATCGAAGATCATGTAAGTAATGTGAGCGCAAAAATAGGTAATTGCCAACGATTGACCGTCAAAAAATGTGGTGTTAGGTCAGCCGTCTCCGTGGGTTCGGTGGTTTTCGCTATATTAGCAGTTATTTTTTTGTAAACGAAGGCTTGACGAACCGTTATTGACTGTATGAAAATTGTTGAAGTAGGCACAGATACCTTTCTGCGAAGTGAGTTTCTCCAGCTACCCGTACGAATCTACCGGAATAACCCCTATTGGATCCGTCCCTTGGATCAGGATATTGAGAATATTTTTGATCCCCTGAAAAATAAGTCATTTAAGGATGGCGAGTGCTGCCGGTGGGCAGTAGTAGACCATAGCGATCAGATCGTGGGGAGAGTGGCGGCCTTTATTGACCGTAAAACCGTTAATAAAGGCAATGATCAGCCCACGGGTGGTATGGGCTTCTTTGAGTGTGCCAACGACGCTGCCGTAGCCCGGATGCTCTTTAATAAATGCTGGCAGTGGTTGGCCGAACGTGGCATGGAAGCCATGGAAGGACCGATTAACTTTGGAGAGCGCGACAGCCACTGGGGATTATTGGTAGAGGGCTACGACAAAGAGCCCACCTACGGGATGGACTACCACATGCCTTACTACCGGACGCTATTTGAAGACTATGGTTTTCAAAAATATTTCGAACAGTATACTTACTATCTACCCATGCGGGAGGAGGATGTTCGCCCCATGTTACATCCGGCCGTATTTGCCCGCGCGGAGAAGATATACGCCACCCTAGGCTATGATTTCCGGCACGTGAAAAAAGATCAACTGGCGAAGTACGCGGAGGATTTCCGGATCATTTATAATAAAGCTTGGGCCCTCAATCTGGGCACGGCTGATATGACGGTAGAGCAAGCGAAGGGGCTTATGAACCGGATGAAGCCTATCATGGAGGAGGAGCTTATGTGGTTTGGCTACTACGAAGAGCAACCCGTGGCATTCTTCATTATGTTGCCGGAGTTGAATCAGATATTCAAGCATGTCAATGGTAAACTAGACTGGGTTGGAAAAATTAAGTTCATGTACCATAAGCTCATGAAAACCAACCACCGGGCTTTTGGGGTTATTTTTGGCATTATTCCAGAGTTCCAGAAAAAAGGAATTGAATCGGCTATTGCACTGGCTTATACCAGAGTAGCGTGGCGTCCTGGCTACCAGTATACCTACCTTGAATTGAACTGGATAGGTGATTTTAACCCCAAAATGATAAACTTTGCAAAAATGTTGGGTGGGATTATTCAAAAAAAGCACCATACCTATCGGTACTTGTTCGACCGAACACGAGAGTTTAAAAGGCACCCGTTTTTATAATTTTGAATGATAGAATAGACTTTATTTGGAAATATTGATCTCGTACGCCTGTGCCCGCGAGCTTGCCTGATACAGTCTTTCGGGGTCCACTGCCTGAACCCTGAGATTGTGCATGCCACAAGCCAGCACCCTGACTTGATCCCGAATCTGGGAATCG
>JBDNFP010000390.1:0-2746 GCA_041689775.1 Spirosomataceae bacterium | reverse complement strand
CGGCATGGCCGCTGACGTGGTGGTGTTTGACGAGGCTACGGTCTCTGATGCCGCTGAGTTTGTGAACCCGCATGCCTATTCGATTGGGTTTAAGTATGTCTTGGTCAACGGGGAGGTGACCGTGAATGAAGGAAAGCATACAGGAGTACGAAACGGCAAGACGTTGAAAGGGCAGGGGAGTGAGTAAAGTAGGTGGACTGCTTTACTGTTAGATGTCCTGTCCGAAAGTCAGCAAGTTATTATCAGGGTCCAGTAAGGCAAACTCTTTTTGTCCCCATGGCTTGGTTTGCAACGGCGCATTAGGATGAATGCTCACGTTGTTATCCAGCAAGGACTGGTACAGCGTATCAATGTCATCGGTTCGGATGTACACTTGCCCGTAGTTTTCTTTTGGGTCCAGATTCAGTATCCGTCGGCTAGCCTCCCGGCCAATGCCGTCGTCTTCGATCTGGCACAGCAGTACTTCGTGGGGAAGCCCCAGAAACTGCACCCGCAGAGTACCTTTGGTGGTAAGGTGGTGCAAGCCATGCACAATGGCATTTTCGACAAAAGGCTGAATCAGAAAAGGGGGTAGTCGGTAGTCGTCGGTATTGAGCGAACTTTGAATGTCTAGCACAAAGTCAAAGCGGTTTTCGTATTGTAGCTGCATCAGCTCTACGTACATGTTGAGCAAGGTTACCTCGCGGGTCAGTGATATATCCCGGTTCATGAGCATGGGGTCATCTTCGCGCAGCAGGGAGTCTTCTAGGTAGGCTCGGGTCAATCGTCCCATTTTTACGAGGTTATCGCTGGCGCGTTCGGCATCATAAGTCAGTATCTGCCGTTGAATAGAAGCTAGCGCATTGGACGTAAAGTGCGGGTTCATCTGCGACTGAATGGTCTGCGCCTGCAATAGGCGCATAGTTCGCTCCCGTTTTTCTAGCTGTTCTTTTTGGGCTAGTAGCTCCCGGCTTTTTCGTAGGTCTTTTTGCCAGAGTATGATCAACAAAATGATCAGAAACAGTCCCATAAGGCTGGCGTAGAGGTAGAAATTGGGATTTCCAGAAGTAAACACTCGTGGTAAAGTGTAGCTTGGCAATGCTGGCCTCGTGGGTTTCAAAATTGCCCGCCCGCGCCCGCACCAGTAGCGTATGGGAGCCGTTGGAGAGGTTACTGAGGGTAAGCAGCGGTTGTTCTTGCCAGTCGGTCCAGTCGTCCATTTCGCCTTCGAGTAGGTAGCTAAACTGCGAACGAAAGGGGCGGTCGTCGCCCACGGCTTCGGCTTTGATCGTAACCATCGCCTGTCCTCGGGGTACCTTCACTACCGTTTCGGGATGAAGAAACGATACCCCCTGCTGGTTGACCTGACTGATATACGTACGCAACGGACGGGTTGTGAGGTCTAGTTGCGTAGGATCAAGTACTGATAGTACCGAACCGGACGTAATCCAGATTCTCCCCCTCGAATCGCGGTAGCTACCCAATTGGCCGGGTTCCAGGCCCATAAAGCCGTTGTGGTGGTTGAAACACTTGATCTCGACCTGTTTGGTCTCGTTGAATTTTTTCAGATTGAGCACGTACAGATTTTGCATGTCGGCCAACATGAGGTGGGTGGGGCTAATCTGCTCCACAAACTGAATATTCTGCACGAACCGAAAATCAAATACCTGCTCAAAGCGGTCGAGGGCGGGATTGTAGCGGTACACCACCTCATTGCCCCCCGCCCACAGGGTACCGTTCCAGTCGAAGTACAGGACGGGTATCCGACCGTTGACCGGGAATTTTCCATTTTCGAAGGTATAGGAGGTGAATTTCTTACTGTCAGGATCGTAGCGCTCTACGCCGCCGTAGCCCGAAAACCAGTACTCGCCTGTGCTTGCTACCACCGTACATAGCAGCAGCCGGTTAAACAGCGGCGAAGTACCCCGGATGGAGTCCGTGCGGAAGGGGGAGTTGATATCTACCGTATAAAAGAACTTATCGCTGGCGCAGACAATTTTCTGCCGGGCAATATCCTCCGCAATACAGAAGGGGATGGGTTTTTGGTAGTGTGGCAGTGGCCGTACAAAATCCCAGTTAGCCTCGCGGTAGCGGTATAGCCCATAGGCATCAGGTAGCCAGCAGTACCCTTTTTGATCTCGTAAGGCCCGAAAGTACCATAGATCGGGTGCTGGTATTCTATTGAAAGGTTTGAATACCCTTGTGGCCACGGAAAGATACTCTTTCTTAGGAATAGTGCGGAGTTGCTGACCGTCGTACTGTTGCACTCCATTGCCGAAGTTCAAAAATAAAAGCTTTCCGGGCTGTGATTCTACTACACTCCACGTGTTAAGTACCTCTTCTTCCTTAAAGTTTTGGAAGCCGTTTAAGAGGAGGTCCCACAGGCCTTTTTGGGTGGGTATCCACAGGTGGGAGGAAACTACTTGATTCAAAAACTTTGGATTAGCTTGTTCCACTGGGCTTTCACCAATTCGATGGGCTTGTAATGAGTTGGCGGGTAAATAGTAGAGCGATCCCACATGAGTAAATAGGTAGGAATACGGGAACGCTTGGGAGACGGCATACCGGACAGTACCCAACCGCAGAAAGGGGATTGATTTGCCGTTCTTTATGATGTAGTATTGTCTTGGGTGTATTTCAGTTTTGTCAAGCAGCCGTTCTAATCTTGTTGACCACGTTGTCCCATTGGCCGCTGAGATTACAAGCCCTCAGGTTGAGTACGTTCTGGGCGTTTGGGATGGTCCATCGTTGCCCTGAGAGCTTCAGG
>JBDNFP010000389.1:0-5860 GCA_041689775.1 Spirosomataceae bacterium | reverse complement strand
AGGTAAGTCTGCACATAAATCATCTGGGCAGGCGGCATATAACTTGCTGATGTAGCCTTGTAGCCAAACCTGAGAGACTTCCAGTGCGCGGGCTATACCCGCCAAGGATATTCTCTCCAATAATACAAGGCTTTCTCCTGCTAGGTAATTACTTTTTTTTCGGCATGAAGAACAAACAGGCGACCGCACTTTTTGCATAAGTGGTTCTGCTTTCCGTTGTGTATGTGACCATTCAATTTGACAGAATCACTTTGGCAGCTAGGACATATAATCATAAGAAAGTACTAATTTTAAACTCCTATCCCTCTTTACTATTTCTTTGCTACGTTAACTTACATTGCTCAATAGCATTACATGGTTTACGCTATCATTAATTTAACCTTTCAAGTAGTGACTACCGGAGTGCAATATTATACGGTGGAAGTATCTAAGATGGATTAGGCGGATGTAGATTCCAGCCCCAATAATGGAGTAGAAACGGAGGATGATTTTGATCGGACTTGTGCAACTGCCCTAATTTTACTCTGTCCTAGTCAGTCGATTATTTTGTCAATTCCTCAGGGATTAACCAACATCCAGTGGTTTAAAAATGGCAGTCCATTGCAAAACGAAACGAATCTTACGGTAACTATTACGAGCGGAGGAAGCTATACCTTTACGGCATCGAACTCTACGTGTCCAACGGGAGGCTGCTGCCCGATTATTGTAGCAGAGGGTGAGTGTTGCCCAGTCAATATTTGTGTACCAGTCGTGATTACAAGAACCCGGCGCGCGCAATAACAAAGATCCATAATACAGTACTTTTCATAACAAAACGGCTTGGCACAAATGGTGCCAAGCCGTTTTGTGTAGTACAAACCATTTATCCTTCTGTTGAACCGTTCATCACAGAATTTAGATAAATCTATATAGTACCTTGCATAGCAAAGTACTATATCATACATTTGCAGTGTTATCTTGAAAATATCTTAGGTCTATTAGCCGTGAAAATGAATTATTGAAAGTACGTAAACGCATGAATGTAATATGAATATCGAGAACGCTCAGGTGCAAATGCGGAAAGGGATTTTGGAGTTCTGCATATTGCATATCATCTCCCGAGGAGAGGTGTATGCTTCCGATATGTTGGACGAGCTAACCTCGGCCCGCATAATGGTAGTAGAAGGTACACTGTACCCGCTGCTAACCCGGCTCAAAAATGCCGGGTTACTGGATTATAAATGGGTAGAGTCCTCGTCGGGACCGCCACGTAAGTACTATGTTTTAACGAATGATGGGAAGGAATTTTTGGAAGCGATGCAAAATACCTGGCTTGGCTTGGCCGATTCTGTGAAGACCATTATTCGCAAAACAAACGAAGCCGTTGACGGTAAAAAAACTTCCTGACTTTTATCCCTGACAATTGACAGCACAATACCATGAAAAAAACAATAAGTATTAATATAGGTGGTGTCATCTTCCACATTGAAGAAGATGGGTACGAAAAGCTTAGAGATTATCTGGGATCTATCCAGAAGTACTTTTCCTCCTTTGCTGACAGCAAGGAAATCCTGACAGATATAGAAGGCCGGATTGCGGAACGCTTTCTGGCAAAGCAGAAAACCGAGAATAAGCAGGCTATATCTCTGGAAGATGTTGAAGAACTCATCGGAGCGATGGGAACCGTAGCAGACTTTGAGGCCATTGAACAAGCCGAAGATCTTTTAACCGAGCCATTGCCGGTAGTATCTACCACGGGAGGTTCCAAACAATCAAGTACTGAGACCCCCCGTCCAGTGGGGGCGACTACCAACGAAAGTACTCCCCGTCGACTTTACCGCGATTTACGCCGGAAGTTAATTGGAGGGGTAGCATCAGGGCTTGCTCACTACTTCACGGTAGACCCGCTATGGGTTCGTCTAGCATTTCTGGTACTTGTGATTGGTCTTCCGGTCGGAAGTGGCATCTTCAACGCAGAAAATTTCTTTGGTCCAATTAGCGGCATAGTGGTATTGCTTTACATCGCCATGTGGATTGCTTTTCCCGGCTCAGCTTCTCTGGAAGAAGATAAAGATATCAAGAAATTTTACCGTGACCCCGACCGTAAGGTGGTTGGAGGAGTAGCCACCGGAGTAGCTTCTTATTTTGGAGTGGATATCGGGGTCGTAAGGTTTTTGTGGGTAGTATCTATTTTTCTTTTCGGCACGGGGCTACTTCTCTATATCATTCTGTGGGTTATTGCCCCAGCGGCCAATACGCTTACCGAAAAAATGGAAATGCAGGGCGAGCCCATTACACTTTCCAATATAGAGTCTAATATCAAACGGGGACTGAACCTCAATGAAAATAGTGGAGCAGAACCAGCATTGACCAAATTATTGCTTTTCCCTTTCCGGGCAATTGCGGTTATCATTAGTGGATTAGGCAAAATTTTGAAAGGGATAGGTCCTATACTCCGGATTGTGGTAGGTGCATTATTGGTAGCTACCACCGTCATTTCTCTCCTCAGTATTTTGATTGGTGGAGGAATGGGCATTGGAATGAGAGATATGCTGCCTTTTGGAGATATTCCTCCGCTGATGCTACTGCAGGAAGCGCCGGCTACTATGATATTCTCCATTGTTTTGATCGTGGGAGTCCCCTTGGTTGTAATCTTACTTCTGGGACTCACCCTGATTGCGAACCGTCGGGTGGCGAGTGGTACACTTTGGCTGACGTTAGCTGGTTTGTGGGTAGTTGGTATCGTAGGAACTGCCATATCCGGTGGTATTTATCAGCAGAAATTCTCTCGCCGGGGTGAAGTCCAACAAACCGATGTGTATAGCTTCAATGGTATCCCTGTTTTTGACGAGTACGACAATGACGAAAGCAACGACTTTGACTGGAATGTCCGCCTGGTACTGGAAGGTTATCCCGGGGATAGTATTAAGGTGGAGAGAGAAATAACGGCTCGTGGTAGTACGCTCGAAGAAGCACGCACGAATGCCATGAGTATGAACTACCGGGTGGTACAGAAAGACTCAGTACTTCGATTTGATGAAGAGCCTGTACTTAGCTCCGGCGGGCGTTTCCGTGACCAACGTATTCGCATGAGGGTTCTGGTACCCTATGGCCGTTCGTTTATCATGAGTCCTGAATTCTTTTTTGGTAGATTCTCTGATCGGGGAGCATATAATAAGTACAGTGAGGTATTTAGAGACGACGATAGTAAGCAATGGCGGCAACTTCGGTGGGCCATTACGGAAGATGCGGGCTTAGTGTGCCTGAACCTACCGGATAAGTACAAAAATGACGAGGTCGAAAGTGATGAGGAAGCTTACGAAAGTGAAAATAGCGATTGGGGTGGAATGGATATGGGAGAACGGGGCGAATATGAAAAGAAATTTTCGGTCAGCGATTTTGAAAGGGTTGAAATTGGAGGAGCGTATGTTATTGATTTGCGTCAAGGTGCTACGTTTTCGGTTGCCGCAGATGGAGATCGTGATCAGGTAGAAGAACTGAATGTGAGAGTTCGCAACGGAGTACTCAGCGTCGAGAGACCTAATGCCTATCAGTTTTTTAATAAAAAGCAAGACAGAATCGGACTAGTCATTACGATGCCGAAACTAAGAGGTGTCGACCTTTCAGGCGCAAATAAGTCACGCATTACTGGTTTTCGTAACCTGGATGAACTAGACATCGATTTGTCGGGTGCTACCAATACCGAAATGGACATCGAAGTTGATCGTTTAAGGATGGAAATTTCGGGAGCATCAAAAGTAGCCTTAAAAGGGCGTTCGCGCTCAGCAGAAATCTCTTTGTCCGGTGCTAGCCGACTGGATGGTACTAAGATGATGATTGAGGATGCAGACGTGGAAGCAAGCGGGGCTAGTCGGGCTGAATTGGGAAAGATAAATAACCTTCGGAAGGATACTAATGGAGCGAGCCGGGTGGATACTCAGCAATAATTTACAAAAGATGCAACGTTAGAAGTACAAATGCCATCTATAACCATACATCGGTTTTAAATAAACAAATTCACCATGAAAAACTTAATTCTATCATGCCTCGTATGGCTTCTTGCCTTGACAATTTCGTCGGCCCAAGAGGTAAACCGAACCTACAACGTATCTGGTTTCACCAAGCTATCACTCGGAAATGCGTTCAAAATTGATGTGAAAAAAGGAAGTTCTTATCGGGTGATTGTATCTGGTAAGGCCGAAGATCTGGATGATCTGGAATATGGAGTTAGTAAAACAACGCTTCGCATTGGCTATAAAAATAATGGCTGGCGGAAAAGCCGCGAAAATATTCGCGTTAGTATTACCATGCCTTCCCTCGACGGGGTTGATTTCTCGGGTGCCTGCACCGCTAAGGTGGGCGGTTTTGAGGGAGGATTTGGTATGAATATTGATGTTTCGGGAGCATCCCGGGTTGAAATGAGTTTCTCGGCCGAAAAAGTAGATCTTGATTTGTCCGGTGCATCCAGATTAACAATTATCGGCAAGGCTGTTTCTCTGCAAGGCGAGATATCAGGAGCGTCGGAGTTTAATGGAAAACAATTCCCGGTCCAAGAGGCAAATCTTGAAGCGTCAGGCGCCAGCAATGCCTCAGTTGTTGCAAACTCGTCCCTACGGGCAGACGCAAGCGGAGCGAGTCGTATTAGCTACACCGGAAAGGTTCGGGAGGTTCGTTCCAGCACATCAGGTGCCGGTTCGATCCGTCGTGCCAATTAAGTACGTATCCTATCAACCAAGTCAAAAGCCGGAATTATCCGGTTTTTTTTGTTTATTCATGATTAGTGCATACTTTTTGGTAGTCTAGTTGGATACACACGCCAAAAATTATGCACTATGATAAAACTAATATCCCGGTTCCTTTTAGTAAGTTTTATTCTAATTGTTGGACCTGATCTGAGCCTGGCTCAGATCAGGGTTAAAGGCTTAGGAAATGTCCCCGCCCGAGGGGCTATTTCGGTAATTGGTGGAGTTGGAGTGGCCTACTATATGGGCGACCTGATCGATGGAATTGATTTCAAACATCTTGGATTAGGACCTAACTTGGCGCTGGGTGCAACCTACCGTTGGAATGAACACCTTAGTATTCGGTCCGAATTACGCTACTATCAGGTGCGGGCAGATCAACAGTATTCACGAAACTTTACCAACAATCTGTCCTTCCGTACCCGTAATCCTGATTTTTATATTGGTGGGCAAGCCGATCTGCTTGCTTTTTCGCGCCAGCCCGTGGTCAATGCCTACCTTTTTGGTGGGGTGGGAGCTACCTACCTTAGTCCAAAAGCAACTCTTGAAGGAGAGTGGTATAGCTTGGCACCTCTCACCACGGAAAATGTGAAGTACTCGCGTACACCATTACTGGGTGTAGCGGGCATCGGAGTTTCGTTTCAGCTTAGTGACCGTTGGGGAATAGGGGTGGAGCTTTGTAATAACTTTCTGAACTCCGATTATCTGGATGATGCGAGTTCGATTTACCCGGAGCCGGATGCCCTGCCTAATGAGTTGGCCCGCCGGTTGTCAGATCGTAGCCCCGAAATAGGGGAGCAAGCCCGGGAGCTAGGCTGGATACGTGGTAATCCTGGGGTTAAAGACTCCTACATATTTTTGAGCATTCGGGCGCAGTATCTCCTCACCTCCCGATACTTTGCCCAGCAAAGACGAAAATTGCGGTGCCCGAAATTATAATAGTACATGAGTGAAGAAATAAACTGAGGTACTATTAGAGGCTGTCTAGAAATCATAATTTGACAAAATGAGAGTCGGTAGCTTTGTGGAAACACAAGAACCACCAATGTATCCCACAGACCTGACCGACACCCAATGGCAAGTTATCAAAGACTTGCTTGCCGACCAACGAAAGCGCAAACATGAATTGCGTCACGTTT
>JBDNFP010000388.1:0-22885 GCA_041689775.1 Spirosomataceae bacterium | reverse complement strand
TATATGCGTGATTATACCAATATGGATTTCCTGAAACACATGAGCGATTATGTGCAAAATCAGCAGCAGGGTATTCAGCGGAGTGATGTGTTGAAGCTGGTGTATGAGATACCTTCTTCTAACCTTACCAATTATGCGTTTGAAAATGGCAAAGATTTAACCTTCAAGAACGTAACCCAGCAGTGGGGGCTAAGCCGCCCTTCCAACAGTAACGGCGCGGCCTACGCCGACCTGGACAATGACGGCGACCTTGATCTGGTAGTAAATAATGTCAACCTCCCGGCCTTCGTGTACCAAAACGAAACCAATACCCTGAGCAAGCATCACTACTTGAAAGTAAAAACCGAGGGTAAAGCACCCAATACCTTCGGCATAGGCACTCAGGTAACGCTTTGGAGCGACGGAAAGCAGCAATATATCGAACAAATGCCCACCCGTGGGTACCAGTCCAGCGTATCTCCGGTACTACATTTTGGGCTTGGAGAAACCACTACCGTAGATTCTCTGAGGGTGGTGTGGGCTTCGGGAAAATACCAAATCTTGAAAAGCCCCGCCATTGATCAGGTACTGACGGTATCAGAGACGAATGCTTCGGGTATGTATCGGTGGTCTTCAAAGGTAGAAGCGCTCTTTGAGGAGGTGCGCTCACCCATTACGCACGAGGATAAAACGCCGAAAATAAATGATTTCTACCGTCAGCCGCTGCTGGTCAATCCCCTGTCATTTTCTGGGCCTAGCCTGGCCAAGGCTGATGTAAACGGGGATGGCCTCGAAGATGTGTTCGTCGGAGGTAGCAAAGGGCAGGTTTCCGCAGTGTATATACAGCAAAAGAGTGGGACGTTTTCCCAACTCAAAACCACGGTGTTTGATGCTGAGGCCGCTTCTCAGGTTACCGATGCGGTATTTTTTGATGCAAATGGAGACGGTAGTCAGGATTTGTACGTAGCCCACGGAGGCTACGCCGACTTTGAGCCACAGGATGCTAGTTTCCAGGATAAGCTTTATCTCAACGATGGGAAGGGTAATTTTACGCTGAGTGCAAAAGCACTGCCCGCGATGCTAACAAGTACCGGGGCCGTGGCGGTGGGAGATTTCTCCGGCGACGGCAAGCCCGATCTGTTTGTGGGCGGCAGGGTAGTACCAGGCCGCTATCCCGAAACGCCCGAAAGCTATATTCTGGTGAATGACGGTAAAGGGAATTTTACCAACCAAACGGCTAAAATAGCTCCTTTCCTAACGAAAGTTGGAATGATAACCGATGCAGCCGGCGTGGACATGAACGGGGATAAAAAGCCTGATCTGATCATTGTGGGTGAGTGGATGCCCGTCATGATTTTTATCAATGAAAAAGGTAAGTTAACTAATAAAACCAACGAGTACTTTGATAAACCCTACCAAGGCTGGTGGAATACCATCTTGGTGGATGATCTGAATAAAGACGGGAAGCCCGATTTGTTCGTTGGGAATCAGGGCCTCAACTCACAGGTGAAAGCCTCTGAACGAGAAATGGCTTCATTGTATTATAAAGACTTTGATAGCAACGGTACGGTTGACCCGATTCTTAGTTTTTACGTGCAAGGTAAAAACTACCCCTACATAACCCGGGATGAACTCGTGATGCAGATGAGTAGCATGGGAGCCCGCTACCCCGATTACAAAAGTTACGCCGATGTGATGCTGAACGACCTATTTTCGGATAAAGAACTGAGTAGCGCTCAGAAGCTGGAAGCTAACCACCTCCAAACGACCCTATTCCTCAGTACACCACAAGGGAAGTACCAAACTACTAACTTGCCTATTGAGGCTCAGTTTTCTCCCACCTTCGCTATTACTTCGTTGGACTATAATCAGGATGGTAAAAAGGATCTGTGGGTGGGTGGGAATATCAGTCAGGGACGACTGCGGTTAGGTAAGTTTGACGCGAATTATGGGCTACTGCTGCAAGGAGACGGTACGGGTAAGTTTACCAGCGTTCCACAGGCAAAGTCCGGCTTCAAACTAACAGGCGACGTGCGAAGTGTGGTTACGATGGGAGATTACTTGCTCTTTGGTATTAATCAGGGCGCGGTAAAGGCGTACCGCGTGAAGAAATAATGTTGCGCGGCAGGAAATCAGCTGAGCTACGCAGAGTACTCTCCGTAGCTCAGCTGATTTTATTTTGAAGGCTTCTTGTCAATTAAGTATTGTTTGCTTGAATGTAGGTTAAGCTCATAGGATAATCGACCAATGAGCGGCTAATGGCTGAAAGCTATTTATCAGGCGTTAGTCCACATGTCTTTAAAGCGTACCAGGTCACGCTGCATGGCTTCATAAATAACCTCTCTATCTACGGCTGGTTTGGTAGAACCGTGTTCGGCTCCGCCCAGATCGTACTCGTAATGCATTGAAATAGGAACCTGTACTCCGTACTCACGAAGCAGCCGGAAGTATGTTTTGAAATCTATCATTCCTTCTCCCAGCGGGACATTTTTAACCACGTACTTTCCATTTTCCTTGGCCCAAACGAAATCCTTAATAGCTAGTATTTTGACGTAGGGGTTAAGAAGACGAAGACCATTTTCCCACGAAAGTCCTCCTTCAACGGTGGCGTGGCGAATATCGTATTGTAGGCCCATGTTCTCTATGTTAGCACGTTGCATAAGCTGATATAGCTCCCAAGCCGAAGCGCCGATGAGTTTGCCGGCGTGGTTTTGGTAGCAACCCACCAATCCCAACTTGCTATTGAGTACACTCAGCCCCCGAATCTGTTCCTGGTATTTTTTTAGTGAATCAGGCATAGATTCTTTATTGCTGTACTTGTACCAATTCATACGGTAGTACTTGATCCCTAGTTTCGCGGCGGTTTTAAGTACTATCTCGTCGGTCCCGGAGGCATTCTCCACCGCAGTTGTCATCATCATGGGTCTAAGCCCGGCCTTATTAATTGCCTCCACTGCCTTGGGTAGGTCTGTCTGT
The DNA here is from genome assembly GCA_041689775.1 of Spirosomataceae bacterium. Lineage (GTDB taxonomy): Bacteria > Bacteroidota > Bacteroidia > Cytophagales > Spirosomataceae > JBDNFP01. Next base: position 19,930 of record JBDNFP010000388.1, on the reverse strand, counting down.
ACCCGCTCCGGGAGTACATGGCCGCCTGGTCTTACGGTGAGGTCAATCCCGTCAAAGCCTATTTCTTTGGCCTTGTTGGCCATTTCCTGATAGTCCAGAAATTGTAGATGTTTGGAGAATACCAGAATAGGAGGAACAGTAGCCGCTGTTCCTTCGGCGGGCGTGATCGGTGTGGCCATACTGGGGTGGTCCAAAGAAAGAAAGGAAACCGTACCCGCAGCCAGGGCTGCTTGCTGGATAAAATATCGTCGGGAGGATGAATGTTGCATGGGCTGAATATAGGCAGATGATTGACTATTTTAAAAGGGCAGCGGAGGAAGGCTTTACCCTTTGGTAATAAATAAAAAAGACGAGGACCTTTTCGTACCTCAATTATTTTGTGGCTAACTTGGTTGTAGTACAGGAAAATACGTTGGACCTTCTGGTAAAAGAAATCATCCCCGAAACGAGCGACACCAGTACCTATATTCTTGAACCAGTAGCTGATGGCCCTGGTTTTACCTACCAACCCGGCCAGTTTTTAACTTTTTTACTCAACCCAAAAGAAACTACCAATGATGAGGTACAGCCGGGTACCCGGACCGTGCGCCGCTCGTACTCCATGAGTTCAACGCTCGGAGTTGATAGTCTGCCTGCCGTCACCATCAAACGAGTACCTAATGGCGAAATTCTGCGCTATTGGCACGAATATGTAAAAGTGGGCATTGCCTTGAAATCTCCGCTGCCGGCCGGTTTACGTTTGATGCGAATGAAGGAGTCTCCCGTGATATCGTACTCATTGGGGCGGGAAGCGGTATCACTCCCTTATTTTCTATTTTGAAGCATGTGTTGGTGCAAGAGCCAAAGAGTAAGGTGACGCTGCTGTATGCCAATCAAAGAGAGAATAGCATTATCTTCAAGGAGGAGCTAGCCCGATGGCAGCAGAAATACCCCGATCGCCTGCACGTGGAGTTAGTGCTGAACCAACCCTCCGATGAATGGTCGGGAATTCGGGACCGCATTAACAACTTTCGTTTGGAAAGTATGATTGGCCAGAAGCTACACCATGCCAGGGACAACGCCCGGTTTTTCTTATGTGGACCGTTTGAGTTTATGCGAACGGCGGAGATTACTCTGCTGTTTATGGGTTTAATACCGCCCAAATCCGAAAGGAAAATTTTGTGATTGATACCATTCCTTTACCACCAAAGCACTCCGAAACTAATCGGATTCAACTTAGATTTCAGAAGAAAAATTATCTATTAGAAGTGCCAGTGTATACCACCATCCTGCAAGCGGCCCGGAAGAAAGGAATACCTGTTCCGTATAGTTGCAACGGGGGGCGCTGTGCTACCTGCGCGGCCAAATGCCGCACAGGTAGGGTTATCATGAGTATCAACGATGTGCTTACCGAACGAGACTTAGCCCAAGGATGGGTACTTACCTGCACGGCTTACCCCGAAGACGACGAGGTTGTAATTGAGTTTCCTTAGTCGGTGATTTTATAAATCCCCATTTCGCTTAGTACCACGCAGACGGGTGACTTGGTAAACCTGATCCGAAGCTTTGAGGTAGTAACGGGTTCGTCAAACTTCACTAAGCGGCGGGCTCCGATGCTGGTACCTTTGTGGATTTCAACCCACTTTTCGTCCACCCAGGTATCAACGGCAAATTCTTCGACGCGCTGTCCCATTTTAATATTCTCCTGCATGCTGATGAGGTCGAAGGTTTTGGGCCCCGAAAAGTCTGCCACCAAGTCAGATTCTTTGAAATCATCATCCGTAGCCCAATAAGTATTAGGGTTATTATCGAACAGATTTTTGGTGCCGTAAATGGAGTTGTAGCCTCGTACATTCAACCCACGTACGTAGGCCGATTGCGCCAGATTTGTGGCGTACGTTTTTTCGAGGCGGTTGCCCAGAGCTTTCAGCGAGGCTATATCGGCATCGCTGAGGCGTCCGCGGGTATCGGGGGCAAGGCCGAGGTCAAGCGCGGCTCCGCGCCCAACGCTTTTTAGGTAAAGGTCAAATAACTGGTCGGGAGATTTCGGTTGCTCATCGGGGTGATAAAACCATCCCTTACGCAGCGGTACATCGCACTCAGCCGGAATCCAAAACTCACCGTTCCTCATTCCTACGGGGCTATCGGGATAATTAGCTTGGCCCGGTACGGCTTTACTAACACCCTTAGGTGGCTCCGGGGTAAAAGTAGCCCAGTGGGTTTCGCCGGCAATTCCTTTTTCGTTTCCGACCCAGCGCACGTCCCAGCCTATATCGCTGAAAATGTTAGCATCAGGTTGCAATTTGCGGGTAATATTGGTCCAGGTGGAGTCCCATTGGTAGTAGGTAGTGTTGTCAATTGAGCGTTTTTCGCGGGCACCACCGTAGTAGCCATCGCCTCCGTTGGCCCCATCGTGCCACGACATAAACAAAGGACCGTAGTTGGTGTATAATTCACGAAGTTGCTCCTGATAGATGGTCAGGTACTCAGGCGTACCGTAGGCGGCATTGTTACGATCCCAGGGCGAGCAGTACACCCCAAATTTTAAACCATGCTTCCGGGCTGCCTGTTCTACTTCACGCACCAGGTCGCCTTTTCCGTCCCTAAAAGGTGATTTGGTAATATTATAGTCCGTAGTTTTGGTGGGCCATAACGCAAATCCATCGTGGTGCTTGGCTACTAACACAATTCCTCGGAGCCCTCCTGCTTTTGCCGCCAGGATAATCTGTTCGGCATCAAAATCAGTGGGATTGAAGGTCGCCGGATCAGCATCCCCGTAGCCCCATTCTTTGTTTTCAAAGGTCGTGGGTGTAAAATGGATCAGACCGTACAATTCGGTCTCATGCCATTGAAGTTGCCGGGAAGAAGGCAGGGGTCCGTAAGGTTTTGGCGGGACCTGTGCCCATGCGATTTGGCTTGCGAATAGGAGTAAGATTAGAGTTTTTTTCATCGGATCAGTTAATCAGGCGAAACGTGGGTGTTTAGGTAAATATAAAAATATTTTCGAGGTACTTTCTACCAAACTATTCAAAAAGGGTGAAACAAGCCAAAATTACCGGTTAATTTAGCCTGGTTCAGAGTCTGTTCCCCCAGTTTCTAGTCAACCAAGCGGGATATCACGCGAAGGCAAACTACCCAAGAAAAAAACACCTGTGGTCCTTATTTGTTGGCCATTTATTCCAGATCATTATGACCATCAAAGAATACATTACCTCCGAAGATACTGAAACCGCGTTTAGATTTATAATTGGCGCGGCCTTGCCCCTTGTGGTCAGTACTACCTTAGGGTATAGCCAGCCCGGGATCTTCATGTTACTAGGCTCCCTTTTTGTTTTTAGTATTGATATACCCATTGCACTTCCGAAAAAGCTGGGTTTTATGGTACTGACCGGCTTTTTGTCGGCGCTGATCTTCGTGCTGTTTACTCAGGTGCGGGACTTTCCCATTCTGAATGCTATACTTTTGATAGTGACTCTTTTTGCGCTCAATTTTTTAGCCCCATTCAGCCCAAATTTTAGTACTGTGGCGTTGTTGCTCAATCTTGCCGTGATGATTGGCCTTAGTATGGCCGATATGGTACCGACGCTGGCTGATGCCCTCGATAAAGCGCGTTTTCTGCTACTCGGCTCGGGTTGGTATATTATGTACGCCTTGTTGCTACACCCATTGCAGCGGCCTAAGCAGCTCCGGCGTCGATTACAGAACTGCTTGCGTTTGACGGCCGACTACTTTGCCGCCCAGAAAGCACTTTTTGACCCGGCAGCTGAGCCTTCGGAGGTACTACTCACTCTTACTCAGAAGCAAGGTGCGGTGGTGGAAGTTCACCAGCAAATCCGGGAAGTACTACTCAGAGAGCCCATGAATATCACCAATCCGGAAACCTTCATGGGGCAAGCTACCCACTTTCTAGCCGGTTTGGTTGATCTATTGGAATTAGCTACTGCCTCCGCGTTATCCATTCAGACCGTGTCCAATGGTGCCGAAAGAGATAATGTAGTGCCGTTACTCGGCAAGTTGAACTGTTACGTGGTTTCGCAACTCCACCAGTTGGAAACCCAGTTGGAGCAGGAAGATTTGAGCGCACTCATTGACGAATCGGACCCGGTAGCCGCCACTGCTTTGCAGGAATTAGATAACTATCTCAATGAGTTAAGAGATAGTAGAGCGGTAGAAACTCAAAACGCAGAGCAGTACCGGCAGTTGCGCCGGATTGGGCGGTATACCGAGCAGCAACTGATTCTCTTGGAAAATATGCGTACTATTTTGGTGCGCCGAAGTGGACAATTAGATCTGGCCGCTGATCGTTTACGGCAATTCGCTATCCATGATACCATTGGTTGGGACTATCTGCGGAGTCAATTTTCGTTTGAATCAGCATTTTTCAGGTATGCCCTACGCATTGCGCTTACGGCGGTAGGAGCCTTCTACCTGGCTACTTGGCTGGGATTTGGTAATCCAAGCTGGGCGTTGCTGACGGTACTTGTTATCTTGAAACCGGGCTTCAACTTATCCAAAGTAAGGCTGGCCCACCGGGTATACGGTACCATTATCGGCATAGTGGCGGGGCTGACCATTTTCTATGTGTTCAAACCCGGACTGATCGCCAGCATGACTATTTTTCTGGGGTCGCTTTTCTTTGCTTTTTCGTATATCAAGCGGCAATATGCCGTTACCACGGGCTTTTTTACGCTGTTCATCCTGTTCTTTTACAGCTACCTGCAATTGGAGTTTATGGATGCAGCCTACTACCGACTGCTCGATACCCTACTGGCGGGGGCACTGTGCTGGTTGTCCATTCGGTTCGTGTTTCCTTATTGGGAGGTGCAAAATTTGCCGAAAGTTGTGAAAGTAGCGCTCCAAGCCAACCGCGACCTACTTGATAACGTCATGAAGCAACTTGATACGGGGAAGTTGAGCCTGACCAGTTATAAACTGTTCAGAAAGGAAGCTTTCTTGAAAATGGACGAACTTCTTGATTCCTATCGCGCAGCCCAAGCTGAAACGCCAGCTCACAAAGAGTTGTTGGTGAACATTCAGCGGGTTTTATTGCTGATTTACACCCAATTATCGCAAATCATCAGTCTGGGTCTGTTTTTGAAAAGAAACGCTGACTATCGGCTGCAAGACCCAGCGATCAAGAATTTGTTGGAAGAAGCGCAATCGGGGATCGAATCACTGATTCAGTCACCCAAGGGAGAGTTCGGTAAGTTACGCCCGGCCGAAATAGTGGAATCTATGCAGCAAGACCTTATTTTTCGTCGTCGGGAAATTGACGAATTACTGCTTGCCAGAAGTGAAGAGTACTTACCCAAAGTGCACGATTTGTTCTTGGTGGAGAGCGCACTCGAACTAATGGAAATTAACGATAAGCTATGTAAAAAACTTTCAGTAAAGTCTCCCGTGGCAGAAATTGGAAAGTTATAAAAAATGAATAATACCGACTTATTTTATCACAATACTCCGGCAATATTTCAAAACAAAAAAACTACATTCTTCGTTTTCATTCAAAAATAGCAATATCCAATCAAACCAACCATGAACCGTACCCTTTCTATCACGATCCGATTACTGATTGTTCTGCTGGTAGCCCCACCTGTTTTTGCCCAGAATAATTTATCCACACCCGTTCCTTTTGACCCTGGGGTGAAAACTGGGAAGCTAAGTAATGGCCTTACCTACTACATTCGTAAGAACATAGAGCCCAAAAACCGAGCTGAACTGCGCCTGGTACTGAAAGCGGGCTCAATTCTTGAAACCGATGAGCAGCGGGGTCTTGCCCACTTCATGGAGCACATGAGCTTCAACGGCACCAAGAATTTCCCCAAAAATGAATTAGTTGACTTTCTACAAAAAACGGGCGTCCGCTTTGGGGCCGACCTCAATGCCTACACTAGTTTTGACGAAACCGTCTATATGTTGCTCATTCCAACCGATTCGGCGGGGCTCCTCGAAAAAGGATTGCAGATACTAGAAGACTGGGCGCACAATGCCACGCTTGACGTTGCCGAAATTAACAAGGAACGTGGAGTGGTGCTGGAAGAGTCACGATCGGGGCGCGGAGCGCAGCAGCGTATGCGTGATCAGTACTTCAAAATGATCTTGAACAATTCTCGCTACGGAGAAAGACTACCCATCGGAAAAGACGAAACATTAAAAACATTTAAGCCCGAGGTGCTAAAAAGTTTCTACCAGGATTGGTACCGCCCCGATCTGATGGCGGTTATTGCGGTGGGTGATTTTGAGGTAAGCGAGGTAGAGAAAATTATCAAACAGAAGTTTGGTACTATCCCGATGCCCAAAAATCCTAAGAAGCGCACAGAATATACCATTCCCCTAGACGGAGCTACCAACGTAGCTATCGTAACCGACCCGGAGCAACCCCAAAACATCATTCAGATTATTTATAAGCAACCAGAGTTTTTGGAAAAGACGCTGAATGATTCAAGGACGGCTATCACCTATGAGCTTTTCAACGCCATGATTGGTGCCCGTATTCAGGAACTTACTCAGCAAGCCAATCCCCCATTTTTGTTTGGATTAGGTAATTACGGTAGCTTTTTGAGCAATCTGGACGCGTATACATCGGTAGCCCTGGCCAAAGATGCTGGTGGCGTAGAAGCTGCCATGACCGCCCTGCTCGAAGAAAACGTGCGGGTACAAAAGTTTGGTTTTACCGAACCAGAATTTGATCGGGCTAAAAAGTCATTTTCAAACGCGGTAGACCGTCGTTTGAAAGAAAAAGATAAATCCCGCTCTGATGGATACGTGCAGGAGTACATTGATAACTTCCTGAACGGCGGATCAGCCATGGGTATCGAATTCTACGCTGATTTTGTAACGAAGCAGCTCGGCGGGATTCAGCTTGCGGAAGTAAACAAACTGGCGAGCCAGTTTATTACCGACAAAAACCGCGCGGTGGTGATCATGGGCCCCGAAAAAGCCAAAGATCAGCTACCTACCGAAGCGAAGGTGCGGGAGATTCTGAACTCGGCTGGTAAGAATGTTACCGCGTATGTGGACGATGCGGTTGATATTCCCCTGCTATCCGTTGAACCCAAAGGCTCAGCGGTAGTATCGGAGAAATCCATGGAAAAGCTAGGTATTACCGAGCTGGCCTTTGGCAATGGCGTTAAGGTGTATTTGAAGCCCACCGACTTCAAGAACGACCAGATTTTATTTGAAGCCACTGGTAAAGGGGGTACGTCGCTCTACCCCAATGATATCGAAACCGGGGCTTTTGCCAGCTACCTGATCAGCGCGGGTGGAGTAGGAGAGTATAGCCAAACTCAGTTGCAGAAATACCTGGCCGGAAAAACCGCTAACGTGAGCCCTTTTCTAAGTGAACTCACCGAAGGAATCGCCGGAAGTACTAGCCCCAAAGACTTGGAAACCACGCTCCAACTTGTGTATGCCTACTTTACCGCGCCCCGTAAGGATGCTCCGGTGGTTCAAGGAATACTAGTCAACCAGAAAGCCCTCCTGGAAAATATGATGAAGACGCTTACCCCCGAAAAGGTTTACTCGGATACTCTGACGGCCGTTTTGAGTAGTAATGACCCTCGTCGGCAGCCTATGACCCCCGAGCGGGTGGATAAAGTAAGTCTGGACCGGGCCATGGAAATGTACAAAAACCGCTTTTCGGATGCTTCTGACTTCGTATTTACATTTGTGGGATCCTTTAAGGTAGAGGAAATTAAGCCTATGTTGGCTAAGTACATCGGCGGACTACCTTCCACCGACCGGAACGATAGCTTCGACCATCCGAATATTTTCCCGCCCAAGGGGAAGATCGAAAAAACGATATACAAAGGTTTGGAGCCTAAGAGTCGGGTCACGATGGTGTTTAGCGGAGAGTATGCGTACAGTTCCGAGGCAAACGTGCAGATCGAAGCGTTGCAGGAAGTATTGCAGATTAAGCTAATCGAATCGCTGCGCGAGGAAGAAAGTGGTGTGTACGGAGTAGGGGTATCGGAAAAGACCGACAAGATTCCTTCGGGGCACTACCGGTACGTGGTTCAGTTTGGTTGCGGACCTGAAAACGTGGACCGACTGGTGAAGCGAACGCTGGAAGAAATCGAAAAATTAAAGAACAACGGAGCCGAGGCCAAGGACATCGAGAAGTTCGTGGCCGAAACCCGTCGTAAAAACGAAGTAGATATAAAAACCAACGACTTCTGGCGTGGATATATCGACAACGGTGTTTTCTACGGCGAAGATTTGAACGACGTTTTCGAAGAAGACAAACGCCTTAATGAAGTAACAATCGCAAGTACCAAGACGGCGGCCAAAAAGTACTTCAATCCTGATAATTACATTAAAGTAGTGTTGATGCCGGAGAAGAAGTAATTTTCCGAAGGTACGAATGTATTTGGGCAGGTTTCGCTTTGAGCGTGGCCTGCTTTTTTTGTTCGATCAAATTTCAACCACCTTATACGCGGTTGTTTTTTTATCACCTTTTTTAAAAAGTAATCCAAGCTCAACGGCTTTTCTTAAATCTCGGCTTGCTGTGGCGGGAGATATTTCTTTGAATAATCTCATGTAGTCTTTCCGGGTAAATTCTCGTTGTTGTTGGCTAATGAAATATTTGATCCGATCAACATCAGATAAGGTTCGGGGGCTATCATGTATCAGTAGTCCTAGTGCGGTATCGATTAGCCCAAGCATATATTCGATAAAAACAGTAGACTTTCTTTGATGATCGCTATCAGATAGAGCTTTATAGTACTTATCCTGTTCTAAACTTATCAGAGTTTCAAATGGCAAGAATTCAAAAATGGGATACTTCTTCATGAGAATAATAGTTTGCCATAGCCTTCCCATTCTCCCATTACCATCTATAAAAGGGTGAATAAACTCCATTTCATAATGGAAAACGCAACCCTTTATCAAGGTCAATTCGTTAGCGTCATTCAGATAGTCAAAAAGTTCTTTCATTAAAAAAGGCACATTTTGAAAGGAGGGAGCGATGTGTGTTACTTGTCCTCCTTTGGCAATCCCGACACTCTGCCTACGGTAACTTCCTGCGTCGGGTACAAGGTCCTTCATTAGGAAAGAATGAGCCAACAGAAAGTCTTTTTCTTTCCTTGCCCCAAAGGTTGACAAACGATCATATACCTGGATAGCGTTGACTACTTCTAGTATATCTTTTTGCGGACCAACGACTCGTTTATTCTCCAAGATGGACTTGACCTGCTGCTCACACAATGTGTTTCCTTCAATCTTTAACGATGAGTGTATCGTCTTAATTTTGTTCTGTTTCCGTAATTGGGGGTTCTGCTTGTCGAGGTAGGAAGCTTTTATCTCTCCAATTTTTTCGGAAATGGAGGTGATCTTTCGTAGTATCTCAGTTGTTATTTCGTAGGGTGGTTTCATGCACGGTGATAGTATCATATGATACTATCAAAGATAAAAGGTTTCATCTAGAATTTTCTTAAAGATCTTTGGGAAAGCAGTTTTTATAAGACGGCTTTGACCTTACCACAGCTGGTCAACACCTTAGTTAATAGATATTTATAGCAAAAAATTGAGTCCCGGAGGGGGGGTATATCATCTAAAAGATATCACCCCTCCGGGACTCAATTTCGTATGTACCCTATTTCCCTGCGAAGGTGTAACCTCGTTGAGACTATTTTCTTCCGTAGAGAACAATTATCTTGGCTTTCCTTAAACTAGTATTACTAGCACGAAAGGGTTACGCATTCGATGCCTCTTCGTCTTGATTGGACTTATATTTTAATTGCAAACCCAGGAGAAAGTTACGAAACACCTGATCCTTACACGGGCGGTAGTTGGAGTGGGTATCGTTGCGGAAGAAAGCACTAAGCTCGTGTTTACTGAGCCGAAAACCGACGTGGTCGAGTACGTCGAGCATATCAATATCGGTCATATTCAGGGCTATCTTTAGCTTACGAAGTATGATGTTATTGTTGAGGCGTTTTTCCGCTTTCGGTTCAGGACCTTCCTTCTTACCGCGCTTTTCTACGATAAATCCATTTAGAAACCGGGCTAGCATGATATCGACGATTCCCAGAAAGGTAGGATCATCCTCTTTTTTTAGCCAATCACTTACTTCCGACCGGGTTGCTTCGTAGCCGCCCTGACTGAAAAGTCTCATCATACTCACATCGTTCAAATCGAAAGTATAGCGGAGTCGCCTTAGGATAGCGTTATTGTTCATTGGTGTTTTTTGGGTAAAGGTAAGGTTTTTGGATTATTTCAGACTCTACCACCAAATCCAATATATCAGCGCGAATAATAGTACTACTCCGGCTGCTCCGTAGCGGAAAGACGGCGTGACTTTAAACCACTCGGGTTCGATGACGAATGCGTTGGTGCTGTCCTTGCCCTTAGACTGAACTAGGCTAATGGTGATGTGTACGGCTGAGCATATCCAGAACACTACTCCCATGCGGTTGAGGAAGGGGAAGTCGGGGAATTGGTACTCAATAAGTGCTGATAAGGCTACACTTAAAATAGCAGCCGTAAGCGCACCATTGGCGGTCGCTTTTTTCCAGAAGAAACCCAATAAGAAGATGCTCAGGATACCGGGTGAAATATAGCCGGTATACACCTGAATGTATTCAAAGGCCTGCCCGAAATTGCGTAGTAGCGGACTAACAAATAATGCAATCATAAACGCCACAATAATAGCCACCCGACCGGTCAAGACGGTTTGTTTTTCGGAACTATTTTTGTTGAAAAACTTATTGTGAATATCTAACATGTAGATGGTTGAGATACTATTGGCTTTCCCGGCAAGACTCGCCACAATAGCGGCCGTAAGCGCGGCGAAAGCCATCCCTTTGAGGCCGGTGGGTAGTAGGTTGAGTAAGACGGGGTAGGCGTTATCCGGTTTTACGATTCCTGCATCCGTAATACCACCAATGATGGCCGGGTCGGCGTTTTCCTGAAATAACACGTAGGCTGCCAGGCCGGGGAGTACTACAATGATCGGCATGAACATTTTTAATACCGCAGCAAAGAGTAAGCCCGAGCGTGCGGTACTGAGGTCTGCCCCCAGGGCTCGCTGTGTGATGTATTGATTACAGCCGAAGTAATTGAGGTTATTGACAAACTGTCCGCCGATGATAAACATCATGACGCCCGGCAACTGATTGTAGGCATCAATAAAGCCGCCGCGCCCATCATGAACACTATATTCACCCGGGGTAAAAATCATGTGCAGGTGGCTGTCGGCTTTTTGCTTGATCATGCTGAGGCCTTCAAAAACTCCCTGCCCGGTACCTACCCGTTCGGATAGTAGTTCGAGTGCCAGATATGTAGTAGCTAGTCCGCCAAAAATGAGGCACACTACCTGAATAACGTCAGTGTAGCCAATCACTTTCATTCCGCCAAGCGTGATGATAATGGAGAACGTGACCAGAAAAACAGCGCAGGGCATAAAACCAAACCCCGTCATTTTTTCGAGACTCAAAGCCCCCAGATAAATAATGGAGGTCATGTTGACAAAAATGTACAGAAACAGCCAGAAGACCGCCATGATGGTAGCTAGCCTGGTATCGTACCGCCGCGACAAAAACTGCGGCATGGTAAAAATATCATTTTTGAGGTACATCGGTAGAAAATACACCGCCACGATCAGCAGCGATACCGCGCCGAATAGCTCGTAAACTGAAATAGCGATACCCAATTGAAAGGCCTGCCCGCTCATGCCAATAAATTGCTCGGCAGAAATATTGGAAGCGATGATGGAGGCGCCGATGGCCCACCAGGTCAATGATCCCTCGGCCAGAAAAAAGTCCTTGGCACTGTCGCCCCCTTGCTTGCCTTTGTGAGTGTATACCCAATAACCATAGGTGGATACAATAATAAAATAGACCAGAAAAATAGCGTAGTCGAGAGATTGTAGTCCGAGCGTCATAGAGTGAGGGTTTAGAGTAAACAACTGGCAAACTGCACAGCGAGTAATGAATACCTACTCACAAAGGACTTTATGGTTGAATATTAATCGTTACGGGAAGAAATAAGACAAAATTTTTAAAAAGTAGGACAATCAAGCAGCTCCGAAACAACAAAAAGGCCAGTGCATCACGCACTGGCCTTTTTGTTTATAAATTCCTTGACGGCTTAGCCTTAGTTAGGAAGTACTACTGTGTCTATTACGTGGATGACACCGTTGCTTTGGTACACATCTTTGATGGTTACGGTAGATACTCCACCTTTCTCATCCTTCAATATCAATTTCTTGCCCTTCATCATGGCGGTCAATGTGGCACCTGATACAGTGTTGAAAGTAGCCACTCCGTTGCCTTTCTTGATAGCCTCAGCAATCGCTTGAGAGTCCATACGGCCCGCTACCACGTGGTAGGTAAGGATGTTAGTAAGCGTCTCTTTGTTTTCGGGCTTTACCAGTGTCTCTACGGTACCGGCAGGTAGTTTTTCAAATGCCTTATTGGTAGGAGCAAACACGGTGAAAGGTCCTTTTCCTTGTAGGGTTTCTACGAGTCCGGCGGCCTTTACAGCGGCTACCAGCGTAGTGTGATCTTTGGAGTTTACTGCGTTCTCAATGATGTTCTTGTTAGGGTACATAGCGGCACCTCCAACTTCAACGGTTTTCATGTTTCCCTGGGCAAAAGAGGCACTGGTAACAAACATAGCGGCGATAGCAAATACTAGCTTTTTCATAATTTCGATTCGTTTAAAAAATTGATTGGTTTTAGTGTTAATGTTTATGTGTCTACTTACGCCTCTTTTTTAGGATTGGATTTTTATAGCTAGAAAGTTTTTGTATAAAATTGAATTATTTGCTGAAAGTCAATTAGTTATGTTTAAATTTTATTTTAAAAACGGACGTATAGTTTTTGGGAATGATGGTAGATCACGGGCAGATTAGAACTAGAAAAGAAATTTTCGGGGAACAAGGAAGTGTTATTTGGGTAGTTTTTTCAGCCGGACGAATCTAAATAAAGTGATAAAGCCCGCTACTCTCAGAAAAGTAGCGGGCTTTACATCATTTGTTCTGGTTATTAGCGTACAGACTACCTCCCAAATTTCAACACAAAATCTACGTAGGGAATAGCGATAAAAGTATCAAGTCCAGCCCCAGCGGGTACTAATAAGGCAAGATCAATGGCAGTTCGGTCGCTAAAGAATCGTATGCCACCGGATAAAATTGAGATGCCACCACCGCGGCCGCCCGGAATAATGATCCAGTTTTCGGTTACGAAACCCATTTTACGACCAATCCTTGACATATAACTTACATTGAGTACAGGCTGGGAAGCCACGTTTTCATTGGTAAACCCCCAGCCCAGCCCAATGGAGGCGTTGCGTTCTACACCACCAAAGGTTACGTTGCCGTACGTAATACCGCCTAGGTTGGCTTTGATTCGGGATGGGAGTTCCTGGCCTGTTTGGTAGTCGTAATTATATTGCTTGTTGAATACGCCTACGGCAATCAAGCCAGCTCCGAAAGTAACATTGGATTGAGAAGGAAAGCTGATCTTGGGGGTAAGGAACAGGACCTGCCAGTCGCGGAAGGTAGGATTCAGCACAAAACCTCCACCCATGGTAAAATGATCCGTTACCCCTACGGAAGCACTATTCACAAATACATAGGCATTTTGGTAGTAGCCTTCTCCTTTACGCAGTGGCAGCGCCGACGGTGCCCAGAAATAACGGGTACTGTGCGGGTTGGATATCCAGTAGCGTCCGTTCTTATAAAAGCCTCCGGTATATCTTTCAATCCGTTCTATTTTATCAAGCGCAAGCGTTACTTCACCCAGATTGTCCATTTTGATGCGAATACTTTCGGCAGTTTCCTCCAACAGGGTACCACGCAGCTGGCTGCCATCTTTCAGGTAAATAGTAGTAGCAGTAGTGATGGGCTTGGTAGCAGTTGTATCCTGAGCCCGGACACCTGTCACTGTTCCAATAAGAAGGAAGAAAAAAATAATGCAATGTAGCATGGCTTAAAGCGTAAAGTCTCCTTAAAAGTAAACTACATACGGTACAAAAAGAACTACCCGACCATTATGACCGGGTAGTTCTTTTTGTAAAAAAATTCTTTCAACTAAACTACACCTTTAAATTAGGCAGTAGCTTTTGATTTAGCAGTAGCTGTCATAGCTGCGCTGTATACTACTAGACCAAACCCGATCTTGTTGATAGCATCGGCAATGTTGTAGATAAGGTCAAGATTCCAACCAGTTGAAGCCAATAGGTTACCTTCCATACACATGTAACCAATTGGATAGATAGCCCATCCTACTATCACAAAGTTACGGAGTAAACGTACTGCGCCTACTACTTCTGGACTGCTTGATGCGTCGGCAACTTTCTTCACATCACCCATTGTTGCTTCGTACACAATACCCAAGTAACCTGCTGTTGAGATAACTCCCCAAAGGATAGTATTCGATGGATCGATAGCCTCACCAACATAGCCTGCTACCAGCATAACAACTGAATAGGCGATCAACTTCCACATGGTACTTACCTTACCACCGAAGGGCTTGATCAATAGATAGAACTCAACGCACATCAAAGGTACAGTAAGAGTCCAGTCAATGTAACGATACTGAGTTGGTGATTCACCTGTTTCCAAGTACAAATCACGCATGTAGAAGTAGTGAACGGCAGCAATGAAAGTAATCAGTGATGAAACTAACAAAGAAGTTTTCCATTTAGCATCAACTTGACTACGCTCAACCAAGAAAAAGATAGATGCGGCCAACATAGACATGTAGCCAGTAAAAAAAGTAAATCCAACGGCATCACCTGGTTGGAGGTTAGCGGCTAAGATGCTGCTTAGGTAACTTACACTTTCCATAAATTGTGAGAGATAAGAGGTTGAATGATTGTTTAATTTGGGTTAACAAAATGTGTTGCATTTAACAACGCTCTCATAACTAGCAATATGGGGGGTTTTGTTTTAACAAAATAAAGAATAGTCTGCTATTTTTTCTATTTTTTATTGTAAATTATTGAAAATCAGTAATCTATATCCGTAGATTTTTTCTAATAAAAAGTGAAAATGGTTCATTTTGAGTCAATGACTTGGCCTGTTTTGTCTACATGTTGACTAAAAAGAATAAATATAAAGGGTGGTAAATGAGTGAATGCCTGGCAAGGGTAATTTACTCATTTACCCTTGATCCACATGAACGCATGTGAAAAGAGGTTCTTTGTGTAGTATAGTTGTATCCAAAAAACAGGTAGCAAGCACAACGGACGTGAGATTGCTCTGCCAAAGAAGTATTATGGGGAGCAAAAATAAACAGCGCTTGGGTATCAGAGTATCATCTAAGCGC
The DNA here is from genome assembly GCA_041689775.1 of Spirosomataceae bacterium. Lineage (GTDB taxonomy): Bacteria > Bacteroidota > Bacteroidia > Cytophagales > Spirosomataceae > JBDNFP01. The sequence goes on along the minus strand of JBDNFP010000388.1, from coordinate 4,679 downwards.
TGTTTAGGTATGTAATGAGGGTGTAAATATAAGGTAAGCCCCATCGATCTGTATCTATTTAGAGGTTAGCCACAATAGGTCCCATTTTATCCTGCGTAGGCAGGAACCTACTGTAAATAGAGATAGATAGCTTTTAAGTCTGTATCCGTCATGTTTTTAAATATCTCCCAGGGCATTGGTGAATCTTCAAAGATCCGGTCCGCTTTAAAATGAGTCACAAAGGTGTCCTCGGTCCAGGTATAGATGTGCCCTGTTTTAGGGTCCGGCGTTAGATTAGGAGCTTAAAGTGGTGTTTTTTTTCTTCGAAATCGCCTCTGCCAGCTAATGAAACCCCAGTATGTTCCATTTTTTGCATATTAAAAATAGTGTGACAGCCCTTACAGTTGGCTACGTTATTAGCCAAATACTTACCGTACTCTACCGTAGGCCCTACCTCCACCTCAGCCGCAATAGGTTCAGTTTGTTTATAAGGTTTGAGAAAGTATCTATTGACCACTTTTCCCACAAATGAATATTCGGTAGGAGGTACAGGGTTATGAACGGGCTTTTGAGCTCTTAAATAAGAAATAATAGCAGCCACATCGTAATCGCAGATTTGGGTAAAGGGCATAATAGGGATCATGGTATTGCCGTTGTGGTTGGTGGCAAAACGCATGGCTCTCGCTATGGCCCCATTTTTAATCTTACCGATTCCGGTTTCAAGGTCTGGAGTAAGATTAGGTATGTAGATATTACCAAAAGGTGGAGCAAAGTGGTTGCCTCCGGTAAGAGCTATCTTTTCTCCGCGTTTTATGGCAGCACTGTCTTTTCCCCGACCATGACAAGCGAAGCAGTGTGCAGGACCAAACGTAAGATACTCTCCACGGGCGATCATGGTGGAGTCGGTGGAGACTGTTACAGGCGGACAGAGGATGTCGTTAGTGGCTAAGGGAGCAAATTGAATAAAGGCTGCAAATAGCAAGACCACCAGAACAAGTCCGGCTAAAATTTTAACAAAGGTTTTCATTTCGACTTAGAGTTGAGTAGAAAAAGAAAATGGACGCTGAACGGGACTGAAAATACGCAGGGGTTTTTATACAGGAGAGTTACCGTACTTATCAGGGAGTATGAGCAACCCGGGGAGGCTTAGGAGCAATAAGTGCGTATGATTTTGTATCAGTGAAGTAGTAAAATAAATCCTATAACTTCCTTACAAACAACAGTTTTTCTGTTAATCCTTAGCTGGTATGATTTAAAAAAGGAATTGGGGTACGAGTTTTTACAACGTTCATTAACGTACCCTTTGGTATATATGACAGCGTATCAACTGGATTTCTTGCTCATTGAAGGTGATACATTATTGACGTCGTTTTTAAGTAGCAACATAATAGATATTTAGTCGATTCGTTGGAGCTTTTGAACAAGTAGGTAGGTTGATTTGGTTTGTATACTACTTATTTTTGTCGTTGAACTCATGAAGAATACGATGAGTTTTTAACCATACCCATATAACTCGTGTACTAACCCTTATTAATCCTGAAACATGCAACATAAACTACTAGGAATGACCCTTATTACGGCTACACTCATAGGTGCCGACGGAATGGCCCAATCCATCAGCTATCCCGCTACCCAGAAAATAGACCACGTGGACAACTACCATGATACCAACGTGTCGGATCCTTACCGTTGGCTGGAAGATGATCGTTCGGCAGAAACTGCGGCCTGGGTAAAGGTCCAAAACGACGCAACGTTTGGCTATTTGGACAAAATAGATTTCAAAAGCAAAATTTTTACGGATCTCGAAAAGGCTTATAACTACCCCAAGTATTCGGCTCCGCAGAAAAAAGGCGACTATTTTTACTTTTCTAAAAATGATGGCCTACAAAACCAGTCGGTACTTTTCCGACAAAAAGGCCTGAACGGTACGCCTGAGGTAGTGCTTGACCCTAACAAGCTATCGGCCGATGGGACTACCCGACTAACGGTTTTTAATCTATCCAAAGATGGGCGCTATGCGGTATGTGGCTTTTCGCAGGGAGGCTCCGACTGGCAGGAGTATCAGGTCATGAATATGAAAACCCTGAAAATGTTGGCAGACAAAGTAGAGTGGGTAAAAGTATCGGGCGCTTCGTGGCAGGGCGATGGCTTCTATTATAGCCGCTACCCCAAACCCGAAGGCAGCGCGCTAGCTGCCAAGAACGAAAACCACCAGGTTTTTTACCACAAGGTTGGTACTTCGCAGGCTGCCGACCAACTGATTTTTGAAGACGCCGCCAATCCACAGCGCTTCCATACCGTGCGGGTCACGGAAGACGAGCAATACGTGGCACTTTATGTAAGCGACCGCGGTAAAGGCAAAGATGGTAACGGTTTATGGGTTATGAAGAAGGGCGAATCCCGCTTTACTCCCGTTGTAGAAGATATCGCGGATTTTAGTTTCAGCCTGATTGATAACGTACCAGCGGGATTCCTGATCGAAACCAATCAGGATGCTCCCAACAGTAAGGTAGTAGTGTATAACCCAAAAGCAAAAATCTGGAAACCTTTCCTGCCTGAGCAACCTGAGCCTCTGACGAGCGTAGGTACGGCCGGAGGAAAACTATTTGCCGAGTACTCCAAGGACGTAACGACCCGGGTATATGTGTATGACCTGAAAGGAAAGAAAGAAAACGAAGTATCCCTGCCGGGACTGGGTTCCGCCGGAGGGCTTGGTGGAGACAAAGACGATAGTTTTGTGTTCTATACCTACACCTCGTTCAACTACCCACCCACTATTCTTCGGTACGACATCGCCTCTAAGAAAAGCACGGTTTTCCGAGCCCCGGAGGTGAGCTTTACTCCTGACGATTACGAAACCAAGCAGGTGTTTTACCCTAGTAAAGACGGTACCAAAATTCCCGCGTTCATTGTCTACAAGAAAGGACTTAAACTGGACGGAACGAACCCTACGATCCTGTATGGCTACGGCGGCTTCAATATCAGTCTGACGCCTTCTTTCAGCCCAACCCGAATTCCATTCCTGGATCAGGGCGGGGTGTTTGTGCAAGCGAACTTGCGCGGAGGTAGCGAGTACGGTGAAAAATGGCACGAGCAGGGCATGAAGCTCAAAAAGCAGAATGTATTTGATGACTTCATTGCGGCGGCCGAGTACCTGATTAAGGAAAAATACACTTCACCGGAGCGGCTAGCCGTGCAGGGAGGCTCCAACGGGGGACTATTGGTAGGCGCTGTTATCAATCAGCGCCCAGAACTCTTCAAAGTAGCGTTCCCGGCGGTAGGGGTCATGGACATGCTGAGATTCCATACGTTTACCATCGGCTGGAACTGGATAGCCGACTACGGTAGCAGCGACAACGCTGAGGAGTTTGAGGCTTTGTATAAGTATTCGCCTTTGCATAACATCACCGCCGGTGGCAAGTACCCGGCCACGATGGTCACTACCGCCGACCACGATGACCGCGTAGTACCGGCCCACTCCTTTAAGTATGCCGCTACTTTGCAGGAAAAGGCCGGGGCGTCTTCCACGAACCCTTTGCTGATCCGTATTGATACTAACTCCGGCCACGGGGCCAGCAATACCAAAAAGGCCCTGGAAACTACGGCGGATATCTATGCTTTTATGTTTAAGAACATGGGACTGACCTGGAAGTGATTTAGCTTGTTAGCGGGGCGCCCCGTGGCGTGGTTAGCTATTAGCTTGTTTGTCCTTGTCTGGCATAAGTTGACCACAGATAAACTTGTGGCCCTAGTAATAATTAGCTCCTAAGACCTTTGTGTAGGTTTTGGGGGCTATTTTATATGGTCAAATTAGAGAATGGTGTAGGAGGGGATTTAATCATCTCCTGTGCTGTCGGTTGTTATCAACTGACAGACGAAGAACGGGGAATTTGATTTAATTATGTCATGTATAAAAACCACTATTCACTTATGAAACCAGAAATGAGAATGCATGACATAACCCGTGCAGGTTGGAAACAATATGCACCACGGCAAAATTAGGATGCCTTGGGGGAGGTAGAGGTAATCACAGTACTCGCGACCCACTCAATCAGAACAAGGACTATGAAAGAACTTTCACTGATTAAAATCGAATCCTTGATCAATAGAATAGGCTTCAAATACAGCATTTTTCTCCCAAAATCGACGCACATAAGCTACAACAAAATACTTAGCTACTCCTCTTTCCATATGTATAATGTGCAATGAATCATCAGGAACAGTGCTTTTTTCAAAGGTTCTAATGGAACCCGATTTGAAAAGCAAAATGGACATGTCTTTGCTGATAGACATATCCCAGTACCCATCGTACCCTTCGGTGTAAGCTGCTCCTGAGCCAACATGTTGCTTGGTGAAATGACTTCACCATTTTTCTTCAAGGGCTCTTCTTTGTCTTGCGTTTTCCATGGAGTCTATTGGATAGTAAAAATTGATTCCTTTAAAACATAGTATATCTTTCGACCTAAGGTAATAAGCTGTTACTGTGGGTGTATTTCAGTTTTGGTTATTTGTGAAAAAAGGTGAGCTTTATGGTTTATTGACCCTACAATATCCTTTATCATGACCGAATCAGAGTTTCTGTCCTTAGCTTTATCGAAATATGAATCCATCAAGTCTTTAAATGGTTCTGCCACTTTTTATGAACACGAAAAGGACTTTGATGATATTTGGACCACTCTAGGCAAGGATGTATTAGCGGC
>JBDNFP010000387.1:0-5030 GCA_041689775.1 Spirosomataceae bacterium | reverse complement strand
GCTGACGTCGTCGTGGGTCAGGTCGGCAAAATGGTCAGCCAGATTCGTGCAGGTGTAGTTGACTTGGCTCGAAAGAAGGTACTGGCAGTAAAGTTCGCGCGTTGTTTTCATCCCACAAGTTAATAAAATTTCAGTTTTGCAAAAGTCCTATTGAAATAAAAATCAAGCAAGAAAAATAGGAAGGATGAAAGGAGCGAAGAACGATTCCTTTTTCCTTTCCTCCCTTTCTCCATTAATCCTTTTTAAAAAAGCCATGATCAAAAACCAATTCAAAATAGCTTGGCGTAGCCTGCGGAAAAATAGCCTTTTCTCATTGCTCAATCTAGTGGGGCTGTCGGTAGGGGTTGCCATTTTTCTCTACCTTTTCTTGTATACCAAAGAGGAACTTTCGTTTGATCGCTATCACAAGAAATCGGACGATATTTACCGCGTCGGATTGACGGCCACTTTTGACGGGACAAGCAACGACTGGGCATCCGTACCCAATATTGTGGGGCCAATCATGACGGAAGAGATTCCCGAAATTAAAGCCTTTGCCCGATTTCTGTATCATTCGTTCGGGAAAACTGCCTTTGTGCAAAGCGATCAAGATAAGTTTGCGGAGAAAAAGCTCTACTGGTCAGACCCCGGTTTGTTCGACGTTTTTGATATTCCACTCGTATTCGGGAACCCAAAAACGGCCCTTGATGCCCCCAATAAAATCATGTTGAGTCGGTCTACGGCTCAGAAATATTTTGGCAACGAAAACCCAGTGGGCAAGCCTCTGACCGTAGACCATGACTTCGACGTTACGATCTCGGGAGTCTACGAAGATTTTCCCTCGAACTCTACCCTCGACGCCGAACTCATTGGCTCATTTGCCACGGTAGGTTGGGCTAGTAAACAGCTGCATTGGAGCAACGCAAGCTATGAAACGTACTTTTTGCTTGTTCCTAACGCTATTCAGGAGACCGTAGCAGCGAAGATCAATCAGGTACTTGATAAGAAGGTGGACAAAAACAGGCAATGGTTTAGGTTTTGGCTGCAACCACTTTCTGATGTTCACCTTTATTCGACGCACATCAGCAGTGCAAGTACGACCCGGACCGGTGATTTTCAGCAAGTCAATATCCTCATTGCGTTGGCGATTGGTATCTTGCTCATTGCCTGCATCAACTACATGAACCTGGCTACGGCCCAATCGCAGAAACGTCGAAAGGAAGTAGGTTTGAACAAGGTAATGGGGGCTAGTCAGTTTCATCTGGTAAAGCGCTTCTACGTGGAGGCATTGATTATGGTCACGGCCGCTATCGGTTTCGGGCTGGTACTTTTTATGGCCTTCCTACCGCTGTTTAATACCATTGCTGACAAGAATATTACCTACGAAGCACTTTTGAACGCCACTGTATTGGGTAGTATCCTGCTTACCATAGTAGCGCTTTCGTTGGTAGCAGGTTCGTACCCGGCCTTGATGTTATCTTCCTTTTCACCGCTGAGCCTGTTTGGTCGAGGGGGGAGTTCCGACTTTTCTGCCACCTGGATTCGCAAAGGGTTGGTGATTGTTCAATTTACGGCTTCCATCATTCTCATCATTAGCACCTTTGTATTTTATCGTCAGCTGCAATTTGTGCAGGAGAAAAATCTGGGGTATAGTCCCGATCAGGTGATATCCATTTCGACCCAAGGAGCCGAGAATCAGGCGCAGATCAATAGCCTAAAAGGCTACTACAAAACCCTCGGCTTTGTTGAGGATGTTTCCGAAACCCAAACCTACCCCGGTGCCAGTGGTAGTGGCCGAATCTTGTCCAAAGACGCCACCTCCGGTACTGGACTGGCTATTCAGACGAATCAAACCTCACCGGAAATTCTGAATACGCTGAATATCAAACTACTCGCCGGGAAGTTGTTTTCCAAGAAAACGTCTGATGCCGATTCAATGGTCCAGATCGTATTGAATAAAACCGCCGTTGATTTTATGGGTATTACTCCCGAGCAGGCCATTGGCAAAACGGCCTACAATATGTTTGACTATGACCGCACGATCATCGTAGGTGTAATGGAAGACTTCCATTTTGAATCCTTTCACCGGCCCATTGGGGCCTATGCCTTTCACAACAGCGCTACGGACGGCATGGGTAATCTGTTGGTTCGGGTGAAGGGAGGTAGGGTTTCCGATAATTTGACGGCCCTCGCAGCCGGGTTCAAAAAGCACATTCCCGAATCGGCCTTTGACTACCTCTTTCTGGACGCTGCCGTTGCCAAGCTCTATGCTGCCGAGAAGCGCACGGCTTCCATTGTCTTGTTTTTCTCCGTTACAGCCATCCTGATTGCCTGCCTCGGACTGTTTGGTTTGGCGGCCTATACCACCGAGCAGCGTACCAAAGAAATAGGCGTACGCAAGGTACTCGGGGCCAGCGTTACGGGCCTCGTAAGTTTGCTGTCGGTCGACTTCCTGAAATTGGTGTTGGTGTCGTTGTTGATAGCGTCGCCCCTTGCCTGGTATTTTCTGGACGGATGGCTGCAAAGCTACGCCTACCACATTGACCTACCCTGGTGGGTATTCCTGGTAGCTGGTCTGCTGTCGGTGGTAGTAGCCTTCCTGACCGTCAGCTACCAATCCATCAAAGCCGCCGTGGCCAACCCGGTGAAGAGTTTGCGGTCGGAATAGAATTAGAGGAGGAAAGGAGGAATGGAGAAAAGAATATTTACCCTTGGCCTTTCTTCCTTTTCCCCATGAATCGATACAAACAACAGCCATGCTAAAAAACTATCTAAAAATTGCCCTTCGAAACCTGATTAAGAGCCGGACGTACTCGCTGATAAACATCGTCGGGCTAGCGATGGGCATGGCGGTGTCGGTGCTGATCCTGATGTTTGTGATGCACGAATTCAGCTACGACAAATTCCATGCGAACTACCCTCGGATTTACCGAATATTGGCCAAAGTCAAAATGGGGGAGCAAACTATGCAGTTCAATTCCTTTTCGGCCAAACTAGGTCCGGCGCTAAAAGAGAATAGCCCCGCGGTGCAGGAGTACGTACGGGTAAAAGTAGCGGTAGATAAGGTCGTTATGAAAAACCCTGCCCGTGGGGAAGAAGCCTTTTACGAGCAGAATTTCATGTTTGCCGATCCTTCCTTTTTTACTGTATTTTCCTTTCACATCAAAGAAGGTAGCGCTGCCACCCTCGACCGGCCGTTTACGATGGTCATTTCGGAGCGCGCCTCTAAAAAATACTTTGGTGAGGAAAGTCCGATTGGCAAGAGCCTGACGTACGAAGGTCAACACCCTATGCAGATCATCGGTGTGGCCTCCAACCCACCGTCCAATTCATCGTTCGATTTCGATTTTGTGGCTTCTACGGCCACCTACCCTCAGTTGAGTGAAAGCAATAAAAAAGAGTGGGATCAGGCGGGCGTATTCAACACCTACTTGCTGCTGGATTCGGACCAGTCGGTGGCTATGGTGGAGAAAAGCATCAAGCAAGAAGGCAAAAAGACGGGGGCTTTTGATAGCCAATCCGACTACCAGCTTGAAGGCCTTACAACGATTCATTTGGGCAATAACTTCAATGAGTCGGGCAACACGAAGCTGATCTACATTTTTACGGGTGTAGCAGTGCTTATTCTCTTTTTGGCCCTTTTTAACTACATGAGCCTCACCACGGCGCGGGCCACGTTGCGCGCCAAAGAGGTGGGCGTACGCAAGGTAGTAGGCGCGGGGCGGGGTAGTTTGGTGAGGCAGTTCTATATCGAATCCATTTTGCTGTGTTCCATGGCTTTTTTGCTCGCGTTTGGGTTGGTGCAGCTGTTGCGGCAGCCCTTTTACGATCTACTCGATTTGCGAATCGACTCTTCGTTTCTATTTTCTACTTCATTTTTGGGCTATGTACTTGGGCTACTAGTGGTAAGCGCACTCATTGCCGGCAGCTACCCCGCGTTGGTGTTGTCTGGTTTTGCCCCGCTAGCGGTGCTCAAAGGACGGTTCATGGGGGGGCAGGGAAGTGCCGGTGTAAGGCGGTTTATCATGGTGGTGCAGTTCACCGTCTCCATTGTTCTGATTGTGTGTAGTCTGGTCGTGAAGCAGCAACTCAGCTATATGCAAACCAAGAAACTGGGACTGTATAAAGATCAGATTTTAAGTATTCCCTTATCCTCCTCTGTGGCCACTACGTATTTTCCGTTGCGCAACGAAATCCGTGACCAAGTGGGTGTGAAGCAGGTAGCTGTAACCAATGTGGGGTTATTTAAGGGATACAATATGTTCTTTTTGAGCAACTTTTCAACCCAGCAAGAGGTACCCCTTGTGACGTATACAGTTGATCAGAATTTTATCGAAATGCTGGGACTAAACTGGCAAACCCCTCCCGGCGCCGGATCGTGGAAAAACCAAAACTATATGGTTTTGAACGAAGCAGCAATCAAAGATTTGGGAATGCGAGGCGACCCTGTCGGGCAGGAGGTTGTGAAGGGTAGCCGGGTAGCCGGAGTTCTGAAAAATTTTCATTTCTCGTCCATCCAGGATAAAATCAAGGCCATGGGGCTTTTTGTGGTGAACGACACCACTAATCTGGTAAGAACGCTGGGTGGTGCTGAACTGTACGTACAGCTCGATCCGCAAGCCAACATCCAGGAGAAAGTAGCCACATTGGGCCGAATTTTTAAGAAATACGAGCCACAGAAGCCCTTCGAATATTATTTTCTGGATGATGCCTTCGATGCTACCTTCAAGACTGAAACCCGGATGGCCAAAATGTTTACGGTCTTTGCCATTTTTATCGCCAGCATGGGCTTGTTTGGTCTGGTTGCTTTTTCTGCCGAAACCCGTACGAAGGAAATCGGGATACGTAAAGTGTTGGGTGCAAACGTCGCCAGTATTGTAGCCTTGCTATCGGGAGGGTTTTTGAAACTGAATGTGGTGGCGCTCGTCATTGCCTCGCCGCTCGCCTGGTACGCTATGCAGCATTGGCTGGCAGACTTTGCCTACAAGATTGCTATGGAGTGGTGGTACTTCGCGGTGGCGGGTGGGCTGGTCATCGGGGTAGCGCTACTG
>JBDNFP010000386.1:0-3336 GCA_041689775.1 Spirosomataceae bacterium | reverse complement strand
GCCGGAGCGAGCTTCTGGTTCTCCACAAAGCTGCCTGCTTCAGACAGTGCCCGGAACTCGCCCGCTTCGGCCCAGTTCCACGATGAGCCGTGCCGCATGCAGCCGGGGCCAAATTCCAGGGTGGTCTCCTGGTAGCATACGAGGCCAGACAGTAGGAGGTCATTCACGCGGGCAGAGCTTTCTTTCCACTGGTCGAGCATGGTCATGTGGTCAGGCAATTGCTTTTCAAATTCCATTCTAGCTTTCTCGTACTCGTACGCATCAAGCAGGCAGTCGTTTCCGGATTCGGTAGCCAGCGAATCCAGGTTCGCCTGCTCCGAGTCCAGCGTGGTGGCTTCTGGCAGGGACGTTACCTGCTTGAGGGCTTCCCGGGTTCTGGCGAAGTCATCCGGCGGATCTTGTGAAAAGTAGACCCGGCTCTGCGAGGCCCGGCGTGCGGCTTTCTGGCAGCGCTCGTGCAGCTGTGGTGCTTCCAGCCACAGGCGCTGGGCCAGTTGCTCGCACACGGTTGGGTTCTGCTTGTAATTCATCAGGTGCAGGTAGCCGATGGCCTCCGGGAGCATGGCAAATTTATCGAGACCGTAGGTATATGGGTACCCTACAGGGTTTGGCAGCAGAGGGGTGACGGGGGTATGGGTAAAGTCCGCTAGCTGTTTGAAGAGGTACTGTTCCAGGTAGGTATTGAGCGCAAGGCCGTCCAGCCGGTGTAGCTGAGCGGAATTCTGGATCAGGAACGCCTCGGCTTCGGCGTAGAGTTGCGTGAAGAATTGAATATTTTGTCCTCCGATCAGCCCGGCATTGACGGCCCATACCGATGCACCGGCTTTGGGCCGGGCCCAGTGGGGTACATAGGGAAACCCGTCGGCAACGGTACGTACCGCATTCAGGTAGTAAGGGTGGTCGTATTCCAGATTCTGGGCCAGCAGGGGTGCCTCGGTCAGCGAAACCGGGAGGGGGGCAAACAGGTAGGCATCGCCGTCGAGGTGGACGAAGGCTTCGGTTTGCAGGGCGTAGGTGTGCAGCTTGCGCATGACCCAGGCTTCGGCATGGGGCGGTTGGTAGCCTTCCTGCGAAAGCTCCACGGCCCGGTAGGGCAGGTCCAGCTCGCCCAGCAGCCAGTCGGCTCCGCGCGCGGTGGTGTGCAGCACGGCCCCTCCGGCGTGCGTAGCCAGGCTGTGTGCGCTCAGTGCCCAGCTATAGGCGTGGAACTCTTCGCTGAGCCAGCCTCCTGCCGGGTCGTGGGTGGTCCAGAAGGTTTGGAGGGGGAGGGGCATGGATTTAGAAAACCAATTACGCTATTGCTTTATTCTTGCTTTGTAAAAGATTGTTTCCTTTGGGGTCTCAGTAAGTGCAGCATTGGTATTTAAGATAATGCTGTTATCCTTTTTCAGTACGGCCACTCCTGAGCTCCCATAAGGGAGTTCTGTATCTTTGGCAAACTTTTTTCCATTTTTAATGACTACTAAATAATATTTCATATATTTTTTAAATAAGTTTGGAAGGTTATTTTGGGAGTTTCTCGAATATTCACTTTCAGGTATCCCCGAACGATACGATACAAGGGTCATATCGTCATTGGAGTTAATATCAATGAACTGACTATTTAGAAATAGCTCTGCACGGTCTTCCCTTACATTTTCTCCAAGTGTGTATTGTACTGGTAATTTGAAGTATTGGGGAGTAAGAAGGATCTTTTTCGCTACACTTCTCAAATTCTTTTGACTATATACATAAATAACTGGTTCCGGGTTATTTATAGAATATACAGACTGGCTATCCATGTCAAATATATTGATAGGATCACCAAAGTGTATCCAGTCTTTGATGAATATACTTTCTGGATTGTACCCTCCAAATAAAGATATTTTTTTACTTTCCAGATCATAAACTGTAATGGGATTATAAGTATGATAACTGGATTTGGTGAACATATCTCCTTCAACAGAAGATTTTAAATGCAGGATTACTAGTTTGGATTTTTCTTCCTGTATAAATTTTAATCTTGGAATTGTGCCTGCCCCATACCCCATTAATGGGGTAGACTCTGTTATTTTTTTTTGTAACAGGCCTTCTTCATTGTAGAAAAAGAACCCTCGATTACTGTTTACAACGATCGTAGAATCAGCATAGCCTATGTTGTGTATTGCGGTACCCGGTTCGTCGGGACCTTCGCCTTCGAGACGTATAATTTTCTTAATTCTACCAGAGGAATCGGCAACAATCACCTTGTTTATTAAGGCAATATCACACAGAAGATAATTTCCATTGTGAGTATTATAATCAATGATTTTTACAAGCTTACCGGAGTGTTTTATTTTCAGTGTATCTATAACCTCAATAGTTATGAGTGGTAAATCTTTGTCATTTTTTTCTTTGTCGGTACAAGAGTATAAAAAATATGATATAGCAACAAAAAAATAGCAAATAATTCTCATAATCTGGTGATTTTAATACTATTATATAGGCTGTCTTGTATCATGATGTGAAGATACAAGACAGCATTATTTACAAGCAAAACTACTCTGACAATTTTTATGTAGTAAGTCAATTTTTGTGGAATATCACACAACGATCATAAAAATTGTCTAAAAACCATTAAAAATTAAGAGACACAAAGGCATTTACTTCCTGCTTTGTTGCAATAACATATATTAACACCATCTTCCCCAACAGCTTGATATCTATTAGTGCCTGTTCCTCCTCCGGTTGCCTGTGCTCGATTAAAAATAGAATCACCTGCGGTAAGAGCAATGCCTGCCATTGCCGCTAGTAAAAATGCTTTTTTACTTTGTTATTTTTCGTTTTCATAGGATAAGAATAAAAGTGAAAATCTCTATATCCCTTCTTGCTCAGCTGGGCCCTGACCAAGTAAAAAGGTTGCCTCAAATATCCGCCCTAAATTCATCAAAGTCAATAGCCCCTTCACCCCAAAAAGTGATCATTTTTCAAAAAAGTGATCATGTTTCGGTATTTATTTTTACAATCCCCAGGTACAAAAAATACCGCAATCGCTCCTCGATTCATGCGCTTAGTTCTTGCCGATCAACGTGTGGTTGATACTCTAAGATGGATTGGGTGGTTTGGCGCACGATACTTTTCCAGGTACTTCCTTCTTCCACCTCATCCAGAAGCAGAATAGACAGCGCATCCAGCGGTTGCTCGCGCAGGCGGCCCAGGTGAGGGGTATAGTAGAACAGCGTTTCGTAATAAGCCGGAGCGAGCTTCTGGTTCTCCACAAAGCTGCCTGCTTCAGACAGTGCCCGGAACTCGCCCGCTTCGGCCCAGTTCCACGATGAGCCGTGCCGCATGCAGCCGGGGCCAAATTCCAGGGTGGTC
>JBDNFP010000385.1:0-3951 GCA_041689775.1 Spirosomataceae bacterium | reverse complement strand
GGAGGAAATCCGGGTTATGGGCGAGCTTATCGTCACTACGCTGAATACCCGGTTTCTTTCGACTAATGAAATAACACGTGCGTATGGTCGTATTGAGCAGTTCCATGATATTAAACTAAGCGAACAGACAGATAAACGCTTTCCCGCCTATCGTCCCGAATTCTGGAAAAACTATCCATTCATTGATCAAAGATTGATCGAAGATTTAGGAGGTGAGAAATCCCTACAAAATCAGTTTGAATCCAACAGCAACAAAAGCATTGTATCACCCGAAGAGTACGCTGGTATTTATAAATTTTACAGCTCAGCCGTAAAAGCCCGAGTACAGAAACCGTAGAACTCCATGAAACTATCCTATTTTCTAATCCTGCTATTGACACCATTTAGAAAAAAACAAGGCTCACCGACGGCCCGGCGCGACTTACTCAGTTCATAAAGTTGTGCGAAATGACACAACTTCACAATAGCTAACTGGAAAAAACAAAAAATAATTGCAAAAACATGATCACTTTTCTGCAAAATGATCACTTTTTGGGATGGAGGGGCTATTGACTTTGGTGAAAATAAAGTTGAGATTCGGATCAACCTTTTTCCTGGTCAGGGCCCGGCTGAGGAAGTAAGGGATCGATTACTTTATTTAATTCTAAATTTAAAAACAATGAAAAAGAGAAATAGTACACTAAAGAAGGCTTTTATTGTAGCCGCTATGACAGGAGTTGCATTGGTATCAGCAGAGTCAATATTCAATGAGGTGCAAGCAACAGGACGCACTAAAAAAGCAAAAATAGTTTCTTGTGGACTCCCTGTGGGATCATGGCGTATTGGGTGTGACAGTGGAAGTGATATATGCTATGATACAGATTGCTAATAAATAGAAAAATTTTCAGTCATTACTGAGTGAAAGAAATGTTTAAACTTATCTTTCACTCAATTAAAATTTCTAAAAAATGGCTACTAAGTACTTACTCCTGGCAGGGATAATTACACTTACGTCTTGTAATAATAGTTACAAGGAACAAGATCAAAAATTGCATACAATTGAAGTTGCAAAAAAACTAACTAGCACAGACACATCCTCTTTCAATAATAAATTTGAATTTGTACGTTCTATAGCACTTAAAAGTCCAAAGGAATTTCCATTTGTAGAAGTGAATAAATTATATTTACACAATGGAAACTTCTACGTCTTCGATAAAAAATACTCTAATTTATCCGCATTTGATTCTACCGGGAACTATCTTCATTCGATAGGAAAAATAGGTGAGGGAGAGGGAGAGTACCTAGACCTGAGCGATGTCGTCTTTGATCAGAAAAGGAAGTTATTTCTTCTTTTTTCTAACGGAAGTCACGCTTTGTACACATTTGCCCCCGAGGGCCGACTCTTAAAAAGAGTCAAGATTCCCTTTTATGCTTCTAGCATGGCTATACTTCCGGGGGGTGATTTGGCATTTTACGTCAACTACAATACAAGTGAAGCGAATGCGATGCACAATGTATTGATTACCGATCCATCAGGAAGCGTCAAAGAGAAGTACTTCCCCTACTCAAACAAAAGTACGCCCTCTTTTGATATTACAGGCTATGTAGCCGAAAATACAGCCGGAGCACTCGTTTCCCCGGCTTTCTCAGATACTATTTTTCAGTTGAGTGGGGCGAGTATTGCTCCAAAATATGTACTCAATCTTGACAAGTTTCAGTTCAAAGAATTTGAGAACAAAGACGCTATGGCAATCATGCAGGAGCTAGGCAATCACTATTTTCTAAAATCAGGCTACCTGGAAACGGATGATTGGCTGGCCTTTACACTGGTGCATCGTGGCCGGGAGAGTAAGTTTTTTTACCAGCCCACTACGAACAATACCCTGTATGACGCTCAATTCAATCCCTACTCAGCCATTCACTATCTTAAACAACCTATTGCTTTCGAAGGAGAAGCCTTCATATCTCATCTCTTTACGGATTATTTTCTTTACATGGAAAAAGACCGGCAAAAGATTCTTGATCAGGTTCAGAAAGAAGACAAAACGCTTTACAACCTGCTGTCTGCCTGTAAAGAAGGGGATAACCCCGTATTGATCTTTTATTCTTTAAAGAAGTAATGAAAAGATTATATTTGTTACTTCTTATCGGTAATTTAAGTTGCTCAGGAATAACAAAAATTGAAATCCCCGATAAGGTAGTAGATCTAGGGTTGTACCCGGAAGATAGTAGTGCTAAGGCATATTTTTTAATCAAAAATATTGGGGCCAACACGCTTACCATATTGGATGTTCAGCCTGATTGCTATTGCACCACTGTTACCATGAGCAGAAAAGAAATACCCAGTGGAGAATCTACGCTACTAACTGCATCCTATGACAATTCGGCCATTGGTGCCTTCCAACACACCGTGGTGGTAAAAGCCAACGTAGAAAATGGGAGCTTTGTCTTGACATTTCGAGGAAAAGTAAAACAAAATAATGATGGTTAAATAAGATAAATGCTGAGCAAGAAGAGATATTATTTTCCATAAGCTCAAAAATCTTAACAATGGATTTGAAAGGCAAATTATCAAAATCCAAAAAAGAGATTATCATATTCTACCCAAAACTAAACCCTCAATTGAAGGAAATTATTCAACGCACCAAAAGCGGTGACAACCCAATCTTACAACTTTACTCAATAGATTTCTGAATCTATGCCACTACCTCTCCAAACTTTCTGGACCACTGATGACCCGGCAGCAGGTTGGTTCAGCGAAGAGTTCCACGCGTACAGCTGGGCATTGAGTGCGCACAGCCTGGCTACGCACGCCGGAGGGGCCGTGCTGCACACCACCGCGCGTGGAGCCGACTGGCTGCTGGGAGAGCTGGACTTGCCCTACACGGAAGTAGTGCTTTCGCAGGAAAGCTACCAACCGCCCCATGCCGAAGCTTGGGTCATGCGCAAGCTGCGCACCTACGCGCTGCAAACCGAAGCCTTCGTCCACCTCGACGGTGACGCCTACCTGTTTGCACCTCTGCCGGCTTCGCTGACTGAGGCGCCCCTGCTGGCCCAGAATCTGGAATATGACCACCCCTACTACCTGGATGCGGTACATACTGTTGCCGACGGATTTCCGTACTTACCCCCCTGGGCCCGGCCCAAAGCCGGAGAGTCGGTATGGGCCGTCAATGCCGGGCTGATGGGAGGACAAAGCGTATCCTTTTTCAAGAAACTCTACGCCGAAGCCGAGGCATTTCTGAGGCACAACACCGCGCAACTTCGCCGGCTGGACAACCTTGCGCTCAATACGTATTTGGAACAGTACCTGTTCAAACAGCTCGCGGACTTTACCCATACCCCCATCACCCCTCTGCTACCCGACGCAGTGGGGTATCCCTACACCTACGGCCTCGATAAGTTTGCCCTGCTCCCGGAGGCCATTGGCTACCTGCACCTGATGAATTACAAGCAGAACCCAACCGTATGCGAGCAGTTGGCCCAGCGCCTGTGGCTGGAAGCACCGCAGTTGCACGAGCGCTGCCAGAAAGCCATACGCCGGGCCTCGCAAAGCCGGGTCTACTTTTCACAACATCCGCCGAATGGCTTTGAACGGACCCGCGAAGCCCTTAGAGTAGCACTATCCCTGCCAGAAGCCACCACGCTGAACTCGGAACAAGCTAGCCTGGATGCGCTGGCTATCGAATCCGGTAACGACTGCCTGATCGATGCGTATGAATACGAGAAAGCCAAAAAGGAATTTGAAAAGCAATTGCCTGACCACATGACCATGCTCGACCAATGGCGAGAAAGCTCGGCCCGCGTGAATGCTCTGCTGCTGTCTGGCCGCGTATGCTACCAGGAGACCACCCTGGAATTTGGCCCCGGCTGCATGCGGCACGGCTCATCGTGGAACTGGGCCGAAGCGGGCGAGTTCCGGGCACTGTCTGAAGCAGGCAGCTTTGTGGAGAACCAGAAGCTCGCTCCGGC
>JBDNFP010000384.1:0-11468 GCA_041689775.1 Spirosomataceae bacterium | reverse complement strand
GCAAACCCCAAAATGGTCATCTTTCAACGATCCATCATCAAAAATAGAAATTATATCCTGCCATGCTTGTATACCATTGAAATTCCGCCCGACAATAACGGCTCTGAAAGGGCAATCCGTAATATTAAAGTTAAGCAGAAGATATCTGGTCAATTTAAGACGGGGCAGGACGATTTTTGTACCATCCGTTCTGTAATAGATACGCTCATCAAAAGGGGAGCAGAGGTCCTCCCAGCTCTAAATCAAGTTATTAAACTACAACCTGTGTAGTTATAAAAATAGTAGTCTGATACATTAAAGATGGAGACCCGTTGGCGTTGGCCTCCATCTTATGTAGTCAAAATGCATGAGTCAATTTCAAGCATTGGCGAATTGTGGTGTAAGCATCGATACCGCCTTGGCTTCCAGCAGTGATTCTCCCATCAGGTATTTATCTACCGCGCGGGCTGCTTCACGTCCTTCACTAATGGCCCATACTACCAGAGATTGGCCTCGGCGACAGTCACCGGCTGCAAATACCTTTTCGTTGGTAATCGACTGGTACTTGTTGGTCATAATATTGCCACGATCATCAAATTCAAGGCCCAGATCACTGAGTAGACCGTGCTGTTGAGGATGTAAAAATCCAGCCGCCAAGAGTGCCAACTCACAAGGAATTTCGGTTTCGCTACCTGCTACTTCCTGCATGGATAAGCGACCCGTTTCAGGATTTTTCTGCCAATCAAGTTTAACAATTTTCAGAGCTTTCAGCTTGCCTTCCTCGTCGCCGATAAATGCCTTCGTGTTAATGGACCACTTCCGGTCGGCTCCTTCTTCGTGAGAAGTGGAGGTCCGGAGCATCATGGGCCAATTGGGCCACGGGGTACTGTTGTCGCGGTCAGTGGGAGGCATGGGCAGTAGCTCAATCTGAGTTACTGATTTGGCTCCGTGGCGGTTGGATGTACCAACGCAGTCGGAACCGGTATCGCCGCCACCAATGACAATTATATTTTTATCGGTGGCAAGAATATCACCGTTCTTGTAGGATAGTCCCTGATGATCAACCTCGGTCAGGATATCAGCTACTCGCTTATTCTGCTGGCTTAAAAACTCCATTGCAAAATGAACACCTTTCAAGTGGCGACCTTCAATTTTAAGATCCCTTGGAACCGTGGACCCGGTGGTGAGTACTACGGCGTCAAAGTCACGGAGGAGTTCATCCACGTGTAAAGTCTTACCAACTTCCACATTTGTTTTGAACTCAATACCTTCTTCCTGCATAACGGCAAGGCGGCGATCAATGATCCGCTTTTCCATCTTGAAGTCAGGAATACCGTACCTGAGCAATCCTCCGATCTGATCGGCCCTTTCAAAAAGCGTTACCAAATGCCCCGCTTGATTGAGTTGCGACGATGCGGCAAGCCCGGCGGGCCCGGAACCAATGATGGCCACTTTCTTTCCGGTACGTTTCTTCGGAATGTAAGGCTTCACGAGATTCAACTCGAATGCTTTTTCAACGATTGATTTCTCGATGAATTCTATCGCAACGGGAGGTTTATTGATGCCCAATACACAGGAAGATTCGCACGGAGCAGGACAAATACGTCCGGTAAATTCCGGGAAGTTGTTGGTAGAGGTCAAGAGCTCGTAGGCTAGTCCCCAATTATTATCGTATACTGCGTCATTAAACTCAGGAATGATATTTCCCAGGGGGCAGCCGTTATGACAGAATGGTATTCCACAATCCATACAACGGGCAGCCTGGTTCCGGGATGTTTCCTCAGAATACGCGGCTTCAATCTCTTTGTAATCGTGAATCCTTTCTTCGACTGGACGTTTCTTGGGCAATTCACGATCAAACTCTAAAAATCCGGTTGGTTTTCCCATACCTATATACAATTATCAGACTAATCAATAAAAAATAAACTACTGGTGCGCTACATCAATGACGATATCCTTGTACACCACATTCTTGTTTTCGATCTGTTGAGACAGCGTAATGTTACGACTATCGAGGGCAGATTTGAAGTCATCCGGTAGTACCCTAACAAACTGTTTAACGACTTCATCCCAGTTTTGGGTAATCTGGAAAGCAACATTACTGGTGGTATACTGGAAGTGCTTGTCCACGTAGTACCGCAATATGACTTCATCTTCGGCATTAAGCGCGGTTACAGATACCATTTCAAGATTCACCTTGTTCTTGAAGGAATTCGATCTGTCCCAGATGTAGGCAACTCCGCCTGACATACCGGCGGCAAAGTTTTGTCCCGTTTCTCCCAAGACTATTGCGACACCTCCGGTCATGTATTCGCAACCGTGGTCGCCCACACCTTCCACTACTACCTTGGCTCCTGAATTCCGGACGCCGAAGCGCTCACCTGCGGTACCCCGAATGTAAGCCTCGCCGGAAGTAGCACCATAGAATGCCACATTACCGATGATAATGTTATCCTCCGGCTTGAACTTGGCCTCCCGATCGGGATACACAATAAGTTCTGCTCCGCAGAGTCCTTTCCCAAAGTAATCGTTAGCATCGCCTTCGAGTTCTTGCCGGATACCTGAAGTGTTGAACGCCCCAAAGCTTTGTCCGGCTGTTCCCCTGTACTTGAAGTGAATGGTACCCGTTGGTAATCCATCACCGGCGTATTTCTTTGAAATCTCGTTGGAAAGCATGGTACCCACCGCCCGGTTGAGGTTAATGATCGGGAACTCGGCGTATACTTCTTCCCCTCTTTCGATGGCAGGGGTAGCGGCTTTGATAAGTTCAAGGTCCAGAATATTGTCAATTCCGTGATCCTGTTCTTCCTGTTTGAACTGAGCCACGTCAAACCCTGCTTCTTCCTTGTAAAGAATAGCGTTGAAATTCAGGTTTTTGTATTTCCAATGTTTCAAGTCCTGACGCATTTCAAGGTATTGTACCTGGCCAATCATTTCGTTAACCGTATGAAAGCCAAGTTGCGCCATGATTTCTCTCATCTCCTGCGCCATGAAATAAAACATGTTTACCACGTGCTCGGGTTTACCGGTAAAGAGCGCCCGTAATTCTTGACGCTGCGTGGCAACTCCAACGGGGCAAGTATTCAAATGACACTTCCGCATCATGATGCAGCCAGCCGCTACGAGGGCTGCGGTTGCGACGCCCCATTCTTCTGCACCCAATAGGGCGGCGATGGCCATGTCACGGCCCGTACGAATTTGTCCGTCCGCCTGTACCGTTACCCTTCCCCGTAATTTATTTTTCACAAGGGTCTGATGGGTTTCGGCTAAGCCAAGCTCCCAGGGAAGCCCGGCGTGACGAATGGAGCTGAGTGGTGAAGCGCCAGTTCCGCCGTCAAACCCAGCAATCAAAATATGATCAGCATGAGCTTTGGCTACTCCGGTGGCAATAGTACCAACACCGGCCTCCGATACTAGTTTTACGCTTATTCGTGCTTTGCGGTTAGCGTTTTTTAGGTCAAATATCAGCTGGGCTAAGTCTTCGATAGAATAGATATCGTGGTGGGGTGGGGGCGAAATTAAACCCACGCCCGGCGTTGAATGGCGCGTTCGGCCGATCCAGTCATCGACTTTATGACCCGGTAGCTGTCCTCCTTCACCAGGCTTGGCGCCTTGTGCCATCTTAATCTGTAATTCTTCGGCATTGCTTAGGTAGTGGCTCGTGACACCAAAACGCCCCGAAGCAACCTGCTTGATGGCAGAATTCATGCTATCGCCGTTGGCCATCGTTTTGAAACGAAGTTCATCTTCGCCACCTTCTCCGGAATTAGACTTACCACCAATGCGGTTCATGGCAATGGCCAGGGTAGTATGAGCTTCCCAAGAAATTGATCCAAAGGACATGGCTCCCGTGGCAAAGCGTTTGAAAATGTTTTCTACGGGCTCTACCTCCTCGATGGGAATGGATTTGCTTTTCTTGAACTGCATCAGTCCGCGCAAAGTCATCGCCTTCTGACTTTGGTCGTCGATCAGTTTTGAATACTTCTTGAATTGCGCGTAGTCGTTGGCCTTGGTACTCTGCTGTAATAAGTGTACGGTCTGTGGATTGAAGGTGTGTTTTTCACCACGTTGCTTCCATTGGTAAAAACCACCAACTTCCAGGTGGGGGTGCATAATTGGAGTTTCGGGGTACGCTATTTTATGGCGTAAAATTACCTCGCGGGCAATTTCATTGATACCCATACCACTAATCCGGGAAATTGTACCCGTGAAGTACTTATCAACAACCTCTTTATTCAAGCCAAGACATTCAAAAATCTGAGCTCCTTGGTAAGATTGTAAGGTGGAGATCCCCATTTTCGAGAATATCTTCAATAATTCCTTATTGACCGCCTTGATATAGTTGTAGTATAATTTCTCATCGGTAAACTCTCCTTCAATACGACCGTTACGGTTCATAAAGGAAAGGGTTTCAAAGGCCATGTAGGGACAGATACCTGCGGCACCAAAGCCTAATAAAGTAGCAAAGTGATGGGTCTCCCAGATGTCGCCTGCTTCTACCAAAATACCAACCTCCCCACGCAGTCCTTTGCGAATAAGGTAATGATGCACCGCAGCTACCACTAATAGTGAAGGCACCGGGGCGTGGTCGGAGTCGATGGCCCGGTCAGAAAGAATGATGATCTCAAATCCGTCTTCAATGGCATCCTCGGCGTATTGACAAATTCTATCGAGTGCACGCTCTAATCCACGACCTCCCTGATCGGCCCGAAAATAGGTATTGATCGTCTTAGCCTGGAAGTGGTTTTTATCGACAAAGCGAAGTTTATCAAATTCCTGAATTGTGAGTACAGGATGAGGTAGCTCGATTTGACGGCAGTGCTTCGGTGTTTCGGTCAGGATATTCTCCGTAGCACCCACGAAGCCAATTAAAGACATAATAGACCGCTCCCGGATAGAATCAATGGGCGGGTTAGTTACCTGCGCAAAAAGCTGCTTGAAGTAGTTGGATAAATGTTGACTCTGCTCCGAGAGTACCGCCAGCGGGACATCCGTACCCATGGAGCCAATGGCTTCTTTGCCGGTTTGTGCCATGGGCGCCAGGATCATCCGTAGATCTTCCGAAGAAAAACCGAAAGCCATTTGGCGCTTAATTAGAGCCTGATCGTCGTACTGACGATACATGCGTATCGGCTGATCCAGATCGTCAACGTGTAGTTTATATTCATCAAGCCACTCCTGGTAAGGCTGGGCGGCACAAATTTTTGATTTAAGCTCTTCGTCCGGAATAATACGACCCTGCTCCATATCCACCACAAACATTCGTCCGGGTTGGAGGCGTCCTTTCTTTACTACCTTCGATTGATCAACTTCGAGTACACCGGCTTCGGAAGCCATAATTACCGTGTCGTCGTTGAGTACCCAATATCGTGAGGGACGAAGGCCGTTCCGGTCAAGCGTTGCCCCGACTATTTTTCCATCCGTAAAAGATATTGAGGCTGGACCGTCCCACGGTTCCATAATTGACGCATGATATTCATAGAAAGACCGACGAACGGGGTCCATCTGATCGTTACCGTCCCAGGCTTCTGGGATTAGCATCATCATAACGTGTGGTAGTGACCTACCTGATAGGTACAAAAGCTCAATGGCGTTGTCAAGATTAGCCGAGTCCGATTGCTTTGCATCGCAAATTGGCACAATCATTTCCATTTCCTCCTTGGTAAAGTACTTTGACTCAAACGCCCTTTCACCGGCCCGTATCCAATTAACATTGCCCTTTACGGTATTTATTTCACCATTGTGGGCGATGTATCTAAACGGTTGGGCAAGCTTCCAAGAAGGAAAAGTATTGGTAGAAAAGCGTGAATGAACTACCGCAAAAGCAGACACCACCGATTCGTTGTCTAGATCGGGGAAGTAATACTTTAACTGATTCGTGGTTAGCTGTCCTTTGTATGATATAGTCCGGCTTGATAAAGATGCGAAATAAAACTGATCTTTTGCTCCCCGAATACCGGCTATAAGCTTTGTAACTACTTGACGAAGAATGAATAATTTTCGTTCAAATGCCAAGTCATCCTCAATCAGGTCGGGCTGTTTGAGAAACATCTGCTCAATATGAGGTTCTACCGATAGTGAACCTTCGCCCAATGAATCATTGAGGGTAGGTACCTTCCGGTAGCCTAAGAGCTTCATACCTAGTTTCTTGATTTTTCGTTCAAGAATACCTTGGCACTCCGCTCTGAGCTCTTCATCCTGAGGGAAGAATATCATACCTACACCATACTCACCCACATCGGGTAGCTGAAAGCCCAGGGTTAAACATTCCTCAACAAAAAACTCATGGGGGATCTGTAATAATAGTCCGGCTCCATCACCGGTATTAGGGTCACACCCACACGCGCCCCGGTGATCCATACGTTCAAGCATATGGATGGCATCGGCTACAATCTGATGAGACTTTCTACCTTTCATGTGAGCACGGAAACCGATTCCACAGGCGTCATGCTCAAATTCGGAACGATATAATCCTAGTTGATCTGATACTCTTTCTGACATTTGGGTACTTAATAATATACTGTACAAATAATTACAAATTTGGAAAATCAATTAGTGGTAAAGTGTCCATTTAAAAGTGAAGTAAAATGGGCTTTTTGGCAATTGATGAGGCAAACACACGCAAGATAATGATAAAAAATATTTGGTTAAAGGGACCAAAAGCAAAATATTATAGATACATAAAATTAGCTAATTAATTTTATAATATATCCTTAAATATTGATAAACTATCAAAAATAATTGCATTTTGATGTAATTCATCAAAACGAGATTAAGGAATTGATACGGTAAATGACCTGCAAAAAAGCTAGCGAACAGGGATTTCGAAACTTTGGCCTTCTTCGGCAAAGTAGGTTTCGGGGAAGATAGTCCTCGCTTCCTCTACCGATGTTAGTGTCTCATGATAGCGTGAAGAGAAATGTCCGATCAGAAGCTTTGATGCCCCGGCATTCTTAGCAACGGTAGCGGCTTGTTTCGCCGTAGAATGGAAAGTTTTGGCGGCACGCTCATGCTGATCGTCCCGGAATGTGGCTTCGTGGTAAATCCAGTCTACTCCTTGCAGAAACTCGGCCAACGCGGGAAGGTACACAGTATCGGAGCAATAGGCGTATGAGCGGGGTAGGTCAGGGGCAAGCGTATAGTCAAGATATGAATAGAGGATGTTGCCGCTGTTATCTACAATATCCTGGCCTTGTTTCAGTATTCTGAAATGCTCGTGAGTCATTTCAGAAGTTAATTTTTCTTTTATTAGTTTTCTACTACCTTCTTTTTCTTTGAACAGAAATCCGGTGCAGCTTATTCGATGGCGTAGTGGAAAAGCACTAACCGTGAAGAGAGGAGTTTCGTAAATAATGGACGTCGCTGCTGCATCGATTCCTTTAAAATGAAGGAGATAGGAAAGCCTGGTATCCGATTGACGGAATACCTCCCGGAGAATATCCCCGAGCCCATGCGGACCAAAAAGATATAAATCGTCGGTTCTTTGGCCCAAGCTGAGGCTTGTCAGCAAGCCAAACAGACCAAAATAGTGGTCACCGTGCAGGTGAGTTATGAAAATTCCTTTCAGCCTACCCGGCCGGATACGTCGTTCCAGTAAGCGGTATTGGGTCCCTTCGCCACAGTCAATTAAGAAATACTCATTTCCTAATTCAAGAACTTGTGCCGAAGGGAAGTTACGTAATGTTGGAGCAGCGGAGCCAGAACCAAGAATTGTAATTTGAAATGTCAAAGAAGATAGTATTGGTTTAAGGTTCTTTCGTTTCGCTTATGCCTTCGTAGTCGTCATCGTCGTAGTCATCGTCATCACCTGCCCCAAATTCATTTTCAAGATCGTGCATAAAAACGGCATCAATTGCTTCCTCAACGGTTGGGAGTGTTAGCAAATCACCAATTTTTGATTCTTCCAACAGATCGGTAAAGTCATCGCTCTTGGTTGCCACCACGAGAATACCTAGCCCGGTAGCGCAAAGTCGAACAAGTTTACGTAAAGTGACAACCCCGGCAGTATCAATTTCGGAGGCTTCGTTCATTACCACAATTAAATTGTGGTAATCTTCACGTAGTAGTTCACGGGCTTTTTCTTCAAACAAAGCCGGAATATCATCCCCGAAATTAGATTCTTTTAGGGTAATAACTGCGTACTGTTCACTTCGCTCTATTTTGCAATCCATTTAGTAGCTTGAAGTTGGTGAAAAATGGTTTATAAAAAGTAAACGGATGATTAGTTATAAAGTAGGGTAGAGCCCCGCCGTACTACGAAGATAACGAATGCAGAATCTTTTTTTCGATCCTGCCCGAAATATCGGTGTTTTCTGCTTTTTTAAATTCCATACCGGTTACTTTCTCGTATAATTCAATGTATCGTTCACTAATCTGATTTACCCAAGCGTCATGCATCGTAGGTATCTGTTGTCCCTCCTTACCTTGAAATTCATTTGCAATCAACCATTCCCTAACAAATTCTTTGGAAAGTTGTTTCTGCGGAAGGCTTTTCTCTTGATTTTGCTGGTAAGTATCCAAATAAAAATAACGGGAGGAATCAGGAGTATGTATTTCGTCGATGAGGTAGATCGTACCGTCAAGGTTTCCGAACTCATACTTCGTGTCTACCAGAATTAACCCTTGCTTTGCAGCCATTTCGGTGCCTCGTTGGAATAAAGCCAGCGTATAACGCTCCAATTGAATGTACTCTGCCTCGGCGACAATACCCTGTCGAAGTATTTCTTCCCGGGAAATATCCTCATCGTGCCCTTCGTGCGCCTTGGTGGTGGGTGTGATAATGGCCTGAGGTAGTTTGTCGTTCTCTTTAAGCCCATCGGGTAGTGATACTCCACAAACAGTTCTCTTACCCGAGCGATACTCACGCCACGCATGACCAGCCAGGTACCCACGCACAACCATCTCCACGGCGTAGGGGTTGCACCGCAGGCCCACACTGACATTAGGATCGGGAACATTCAGGAGCCAATTGGGTACAATATCTGCGGTTGATTTAAGAAAGTGAGCGGCAATTTGATTGAGGACCTGGCCTTTATAAGGTACGGGGCGAGGAAGGATAACGTCAAATGCAGAAATCCGGTCGCTGGCAACCATGATTATTCTATCGGAAAAAGAATATACGTCGCGAACTTTCCCACGGTAAAAGCTTAGTTGGTTGGGGAAGTTAAAATTGGTTTCCTGGATGGCCTTCATGAAAAATAGATAATTGAATGTAGATAAACTAATTTTACCACTCAATGGTTGCGTTTCTTTTAGATTCCTTATAGTATTGGCGGCGACGTAACTGATAGATATACTGTGCTTCATTGGATTTCATGGCATCAAGTATCGACCTTGCTTGATCCTCTGACATATTGAGTCTTTTCAGACGTTCTAACAACTCATCACGCTGTTCGGCTAGTTCTGGAGTTTGTTGTTCTGATGGGTTATTCTCGTTCGCTGGCGGAGGGACTTGATCTCTTTTTTTGGCCTCCCTCGGTTTTTGAGAAGGTACTTTTCCGGAATATAGCTTCTTTACTAATTCAAAATTATACCGGGCCTTATTATTTTTTGGGTCCTGCCGTAACGCTGTTTGTAAAAACTGTATTGCACCTAGGGTATCCATCCGGACAGCAGCAAGAACGGCCATCTGGGTATTGGCTTTGGAAGCAATTACCTTATCCTCTACGTTATTTAAGAGATTATAATGGTAGTTGGCCAAATCAAGGCTATCCAGATGAAAATAGGAATGTGCGAGGTAGAGGCGGGCAGCTGGCTCGATAAATACCGATCCGTAAGTAATTTGCTTGTATAAAGTGGCAGCCTTCCGGTAATCGTTTTCTATGTAGGCCTTTTCAGCATCACTCTTTGCATAGTTTGAACGGGTAATCGCGTCAAAAGAACGATTATCCCAAATCCAAAGCATTAAATAAAGTAAAAACGTGGTCATGGTTAGAAAAATTAACGCCGCAAAAATACAAATAGAATCCTTACAGTCTAAATGTCCGAACGGTGATTAATACATCCAAGCTAAGTAAACCAAGCGCAATGGCAAGAAAGTAGTAATACTTATTAGAAATAATTGCCACCCGCCGACTGTCAATTAATTGGCCCTCGATGGAGTTAATGTCACCCACCGCTTTAGCGATTTCATTGGTTTCATTATTAACCCGGTAAAACGAACCATTTGTTCTACGGGCAAGGTCTTGCATGGCGTTTAGGTCCATTTTACTTATGACGAGCTTTCCGTCGTCGTCCAAAAGGAAGGCGATTCTATCTTTAATAGAACTGCCATTGGCAGTGCCAACGCCTATAATAAATAATCTAAACCCAAAACGACGGAGATTATTAAAAAGGGAAGCATTACATTCGGCGCCCCGTTCCCCATCCGTAAATAGAATGATTACCTTAGATTTATTAGTAGCGCTCACATCCTGCATCATTTTAGAATAGGCTAGTTCAATTCCACTGCAAAGATCTGTTCCATTTTTGGGTAACAAGTCTGTCTGCATGGATTGAATGTATAGATTCAGAGCTGCCAAATCGTAGGTTAAAGGTGACTGGGTGAATGCGTCATTTGAAAAAACGATGAGGCCAATGCGATTATGTAAGGTAGCACTCAGTAACCGGTTAATTTCAAACTTTACTTTTTCTAGTCGCGAAGGCGATACATCCGTTGCGTCCATTGATCGGGAGAGGTCAACTACTATATAAATGTCTTTTCCCTGTGCTTTCAGGTCACTCTCAGACTCTCCAAAAGACGGCCCCAACAAAGATATTATCAAGAGAGCAAAGGCAATGCTGCGGATAAAAAACTTTATGATGAGCGACCTTGCCGTGGTTTTTAAACGTCGGGCAACCCGGATTGTCCTAATAAAGAAGGCAGCATAGGCGATAATAAATAAAAAAGTAAAAATTATTTCAGTCGTTCCAAACGGATAATTCCAGTTCATAGTTAACTAATTACGGAAATAGAATAGCCTCCAAAATTAGGGAATCCGGCGTTCTGACAAAGTTTTTTTCTGCCTTAGTTTGTAAATATCATTTTGAACCTTCTATATTTGTGTCCCAATAGCAGGAGAGATGGGTGAGTGGCTGAAACCAGTAGTTTGCTAAACTGCCGTACTCGTAAGGGTACCGCGGGTTCGAATCCCGCTCTCTCCGCACAATGGTACAAAATTCGGGAGTTAATTAATATACCATTTACAAGTTTAAAACTCCATTCGGGGAGTGGCGCAGCCCGGTAGCGCATCTGGTTTGGGACCAGAGGGTCGCAGGTTCGAATCCTGTCTCCCCGACATAATTGAAAGTAGGCAGTTTACAGTTATCAGTTTACAGTAAACGCTGTTGGCTGCTATCTGAAAGCTGCCTAGTTTTTTTGAAGGGCTTTTCTATTCATATTGTAGTTGAGGTATTTTTTGTAAAATAGATATATCTCTAAGTAGTTAAATTAGGTCCCGTAGCTCAGCTGGATAGAGCATCTGCCTTCTAAGTAGACGGTCACAGGTTCG
>JBDNFP010000383.1:0-30587 GCA_041689775.1 Spirosomataceae bacterium | reverse complement strand
GGCCCCGTCCACATCTCATCGGCCTCAAAACGATACAACTCATACAATATGCCCTCTTTTGTTTCGTGCAACTGCTCCATCAACGGGTCCCGGATTGGACTAAACAACTCAAAACAACCCTGTAATCCAGGGTCAAATGCCTCCATATCAGTTCATGGATCTCGACACTCAAACGGAGAAGTGTTTTTTTAGAGGACTAATTTCGTAAATATAGTTGTCAAATTTATCTTTTAAATGCGCCTGCATTGCTGCTTGGTGAGGTAAGTCTGCACATAAATCATCTGGGCAGGCGGCATATAACTTGCTGATGTAGCCTTGTAGCCAAACCTGAGAGACTTCCAGTGTACGGGCTACACCCGCCAAGGATATTCTCTCTAATAATAGTTTGTCTACCAAGGCTTTCTCCTGCTGGGTAATCACCTTATTTTCGGCATGAAGAACAAACTGGCGACCGCATTTTTTGCATAAGTGGTTCTGCTTTTCGTTGTGTATGTGACCATTCAATTTGATAGAATCGCTTTGGCAGCTAGGACACATAATCATAAAAAAGTACTAATTTTAAATTTCTATCCCTCTTTACTATTTCTTTACTACGTTAACTTACATTGCTCAATAGCATTACATGGTTCACGCTACCTGTTTTTTGATAGAAAAACGGGTTAACTATGGTGGTATGGTTTTCTGTGGTAACGTTAATTATTGCTTTTGAACTACCAATCAAATTTGCATTTTCAAGCATTTTAGCTTTTGCATTTTGAATTAGAGTTTTGTTTGAAAGTCCACCGATACCAAGCAGATAAGTGGCAGTTGATTTACCGCTAATTTTATCTATAACTTTGAAGTTACTTCTGCTCAGTTCAACATTCGTAACATTATTATTGATGTTGGCCACCCTTGCAGAATGTACACCATAACTAGTCATTAGTACTGTTGCAATGAATAGACTTTATTCGAATAAATTTTTAGGCTTGCGCGTAGGCGTGGGCGGACGCAATCAATCTTTCCGAATAAAGTCTAATAGAATCGAAATAAATTTCACTATCCTCATTTCACTAAATTTTGTATTTCTTGATGTGTAAAAGACAATTTAGACGAAATGGGAAATTCCTAGATTACTCTCTATTATTATGAGGTACACCTATCCGTAAATTTCATTCAGTAGCGTTGCCAGATGAATACCCGCTTGCACAAGGCAGGTTTGGACGGTGTTGAAATTATCGTAAGAGTAGCGGTAGCCTAGTTTTCCGTCGGCGGGAAAATTATACACCTGCGGAAAGTGCGACTGCGAAACCGCCGCCCACTCTCGTACGCTCATTTTTTGCCACTCTTTGCGGGTTGCTTTGGAGGGTTCGTCTAGGAAACCAGCCAAATCAGAATAGCTGAGATTTTTGTTTTCGATCATATCGCTGTCCCACACGCGGTGCAGGTTGGAGTTTTGACCGAACCAAGTCACTCGTACTTGATTTCCTCCCTGATTGTCTCGGTCGCCGATGTGAAGCGGTTGGTGCATATCTCCTACGAGGTGGACAAGGTACTTTAAATACACTTCCTCTTGAATTGCGGATAGCCCTCCCGTCTTCAGAGTAGCTACCAGTTCCTCAATTTTTATAATCACGTCGCCCTTAGGGTTCTTCTTGCTCTGCTCGTAGGTTTCGCCGGGCAGGACGGTCACCCAATGCCAATCGTGGGTATGGTTATAGGCAGTATCCGACTTTATGTCGTCCATCCAGTTGGATACTTCCGCCAACGAGTTTTGATTCAAAATTGAGTTAACCTTTCGGTTTACCCGATTTTGAAGGTGATTTTGGGCCACTAACCCTACCACCCGGTGACCGGTGACACCCCAGGCAAATGCGGTTTGGTTGAGTGTAATAAGCGTTAAGCAGACGGCAATAAATTTCTTCATGAGTTGATTACTATATTTTCTGAGAGATGGAACGACAAAAGTACAACGCAATAAAAGGATAGGTAGTTAAGAAAGCGTTATTTTTTGTTCCTTCATTTTTTTAACTGGAAAAGTAAAAGTGTAAAGTGATTATTGATTTTCCCGCTTAAATACTTCAACTTAGCCAAACGATTAAGAACCCCTAAAACGAATAAAAGTGAAAAATAGTTGGGCATTTATTGGCCTCGTAGCACTTGTATGTGGATGTACCTCCTCGGCGGACTCACCGGAGGAGGCGAAGAGTTTCTTAATAGCCGTACCCGAGTGGACCATCGAGGAGGTATACGTCAATGACGCATTGAATTTTAAGAACGGGAAAGAAGTGCCCAATTTTGGCGGAATTTCATTCAACCGCTACATGGAAAGCGTTTCTTTTCGGGAAGATGGCTCTTTTGTGGGTAAGTATTCGGGAGACGAAGAAGGTGATGTCCTAAACTGGGAAATTGATCCGGCGGAGCAAACTATTTTGGTTACTGCCGCCGATAGCAGTCAGTCCGAGCGTTCTGGCTGGACCATCGCTCCCCGTACCGTGTCTCAGCATTCTTTCGAAATGACAACTATTACCGCCGCCTTCGACTACCCCCGAACTACGAAGATTACTTTGAAGTTTAAAAAAAAGGAGGTTTGAAAGGGGTTGAGGGAGAAGAGGGTTGAAGGGAGAAGAGCAGGAAAAGATTTAGGGAGGAGATGAGGATGGATATTTAACCCTTTTTTCCTGCCTCCTCTCTTCCTTTTTTCGGTATTCTCCCTTATATCTACTCCCTAAAATCTCAATGCATTGGTTTTTCGGGTGATGGGGCAGATGCGTGGTAATCATTACGAATCAAGTCGGCATATTCGTCCATTAATTGTAGTATTCGGTCACGGCTTTTAGAGCCAACGATGCATCCAACGTGGTACTCCTCATTCATCCGCCAAGTAATTTCGGGGGCATTGAAGGCCCCCATATCCGGCCACTGCTGTCGGGCCAAAGAAATGACAATGCCAGAATATTCTCTATGAATCGAGGGTAGTTTGTAGGCGGAGCCAAGAGCAACGGCCGTTTCCAGTTTGGCCCACTCGGTCCAGAGATTAAGCCCGGAGGCAGCCTCTACCATATTCGATAAGTGGGCGCCACCTACGCGAGAGGAGGTTTCCAGAAAATAGTATTGCCCGTCATCGTGGCAGTGGATTACCTCCGTATGCGACGCACTATGCTTCATGCCAAAGGCTTTGAGTACATCCACGGCCATGGTTTCCAGAGCATGCCACTCGGAAGAATCATAGGGGACCGTCACCGAGCGGAAAATACCCCCGCCGTGGGCCACATCGAATGGTGGTGCCAGGTACTGACTATTCCAGGAGAAAATAACCCGGCCGTTGTGCGTGAGCGAATCAACGTGGTACACATGTCCGGGTTTAAATTGCTCGATAAGGTACTCATGTCTTTGTTCACCCAGGGAATGAATAGCTTCCCACAAATCATGATCGTTGTGTAGTTTTTTGATTCCGGTAGCGGAGGCTTCGGAACGGGGCTTGATCATCCAGGGGCCAGGGTACTGCTGTATAAACTCGTTAATTACTTCGTCGCTGAACAGCCCACAAAAACCCGGTACCTTGATACCCGCTTCGGCTGCTTTGGTACGCATGGCTAGTTTATCCCGAAAGTAGCGGGCAGTGGTTTGGCCCATACCTGGAATTCGGAAATGTTCCCGCAGCAAAGCGGCTTTTTCTACGTCAAAGTCATCCAGTGCCACAATCCGATCGATGGGTTGGCTTCGCATGACGTGCGCCAACCCATCGATAAAATGTTTCATTTCGTACATCCCCTGATCGGTTTCTTCCACGAAAAAGAACTCATCGATATAGTCGCGGCACCAGGGTTTGTCTTCTAATTTTTTTGCTGTCAGTAAATATACCGTATTCCCGGCCTCTTTACAGGCTTTCAGGAAGTCATTTCCTTTGAAAAATGTGGATACGCACAGAAAAGTTAGGGGTCGTCTCATGCGGGTTTTATATTAATGGAGTTGAATCGTGACTTATACCAAATCTACCAAAAGCACGTTGTTTGTCAAGGCAAACAACGTGCTTTCTTGCACCAAATGATACGTTATCCTTATAGATTTTCGAGATAGTTAATTAAAAGACGAACACCGAAGGCTGTTCCAGCCCGGTTGGGAGCAAACTCGTTATCACCAAAAGCAGTACCGGCAATATCGAGGTGGGCCCAGGCGGGGTGTTCGTCGGTGAAAACTTCCAGAAACTTTGCGGCTACAATAGCCCCGGCCAGTGGTTTACCATGATAATTACGTACATCGGCGATATCTGACTGGATTTCCTCTTTGTACTCATCCCACATAGGAAGCCTCCACAGTCGTTCGCCCGTACGATCACCGGCTTTTTTTAACTTAGAAGCCAGGTCATCATTCGGAGAGAAAAGTCCGGCGGCCAAGTAGCCAAGGGTCTGTACCACACTACCCGTGAGGGTGGCCAGGTCGATTACTGCGTCTGGTTTGTAATTTCGGACGGCATAGCTGATGCCATCGGCCAGAATGAGCCTTCCCTCGGCGTCCGTATCAATTACCTCAATACTTCTGCCCGAGTAGGAACTAATCACATCCCCCGGTTTGGTACTTTCACCATCAATGCAGTTTTCCGTGGAGGGTACTATACCAATGACCTGCACCGGAAGTTGTAGCCTTGCTACCAATTCTAGGGTGCCAAGTACCGCGCCGGCTCCCCCCATATCACTTTTCATGAGGTGCATATTATTGGAGCCTTTGATGGAAATACCCCCGGTATCGAAGGTCACGCCCTTTCCAACCAGCACAATGGTCTTCTCGTATTTCTCTGGGGTATATTCGCTCACAATCATGACGGGTGGCTCAATACTTCCTTTGCTCACCGAAAGCAAAGCGTGCATACCTAGCGCTTGCAACGAATCTTTTTCCAGAACCGTAACTTTATAACCATGCTTCCGGCCAGACTCCAAAGCCCATTCGGCCAGCACGCGGGGTGGTTTTTTATTGCCCGGAGCGTTCATGAGATCCATAACCCGCATCTGTACGGCGGCAATTGCTTTGGCTCTTTTGAGGACCTTCTCGGTCTGACTATCGTTTTGATTCGCCCAAATGGTGAGGGTACCTTCTCTGCCGAAGAATTTACTGTATGGTTTTGGTTCTGACTTATAGAGCCAAAGTTTATAACCACCCAACATAATACCGTTGATGGCGGCCGTTAACCAGTCGTCGGATAGCTCGCGGGCGTCGAGGGTGATGGCGTTAGGCCAGCGATCCTTACGTTTAAAAAATAAGGTACGTACGCATTTGGCGATGGTTGTAAAAGTCGGTTCCTTGCCGAGCCCCAGCCAAAGTTCCTGATCGGTGGCCCACCAGAGTTCGTTTTTGGTAGCCTGGAAATTTTGTTGGGCTGGTTGTGTATCCTGCTCAAACAGCCTGATAAGAAGCTGATCTGTTGGGGTAGAAGTGCTAAGTTGGATTACCATATATTCGATTGATGAAAGTCTGAGTTGAGAAATAGCGATGTTGTTAAAGGCAATTTAGTAGGATATTTTAGTAATTTTCACTCATCGGTTAATTTAACCAGATCAAT
The DNA here is from genome assembly GCA_041689775.1 of Spirosomataceae bacterium. GTDB lineage: Bacteria > Bacteroidota > Bacteroidia > Cytophagales > Spirosomataceae > JBDNFP01. The sequence continues at coordinate 25,051 of JBDNFP010000383.1, read as the reverse complement.
TCTGTCCGAAAAGAAAAAATTTTTCCTAGCCGGCTAAGAGGAAATGCCGAATACTTTTGAGTTCAAAAAACAATTCTCCTTCACTAGTAGAAAGTATACTTGGGGTAGTTTCTGAGCAATTGGAAGGTCTTGATGTTAGTTCAGTCATTGAGTTTTTTCCCATAGGGAAGACCCCCGTACAATCAGTTCAGCATCCAGGACCACAGTTTCTGGTTGTGGAGTTTCTTCTTCGCCTTGAATAAGCCGCAGGATCATGCGGGCGGCCGCTTCGCCGATTTGTGAAGTGGGTTGCTTCACCGTCGTGAGGCCAGTACCGATATGGGCCGCGATGGAGTCGTCGCTGAAACCCAGTACGCCCAAATCCTCGGGTATATTCAGCCCATTTGATCGGGCTAGTATGATGATTTCGATGGTGGTTTAGTGTCTCTTTCGCTTTTAGGTTCAGGGTAAGGGAGGGTAAAGTGGTACGCATAGGCTTTACAGAGAAACCGCTGATTTCCTCGCACAAAGCCGGCCTTCATGGTGGTATCTGCCCGTTTGCATTTATTTTTATGATTAATTTAGCATTATTTGCGAATAAAACGGATTCTTCTCGAAGAATTAGGTTCAGCACTTCAATTGCAAACAAATTTTTGAGTATGCATCTGATATTTATGAATGGCAAAACCGTACAGATATTTTCGGAAAAACAATGATAGAAACTAGACAACTCATGAGAAATATAAGACTGGTAGTATTTATCCAGATTCTTTTTTCTGTCCATGCTTGGGCCCAGTACAAGCCCCTTTCCACGCCTCTCGTGAATCAGGCGGGGTATAATCGGGGCGAGGCCAAGCGTTTTGTGTGTTATGACGCACCCGAGGGTACAGCTTTTCGGGTGCTTCGGCAACCGGAAGGTCAGATCGTCTTTACGGGTGTAATCAAAAATGGAGCAGGGGACTTTACGGCTTTCAACCCGGACACATCCAGGTCTGAATATGTAATCTCAGTGTCAGAACGTAAACTATCGGTGCCGTTTCGCATCGCGGATCACCTGATGGAGGGGGTTTCGTCCAAACTGGCCTACGATTTTTTTATGGATGTGCGCGGTTCAGAAGATCCGATTCACTCTAACGAAGCAAAAGTACATGGCGGAGGTCCCTCGCGCGATGCAGGTGCTTATGGTCTGGAAGCGACTTTCGAGGCTTTGTTTTATGCATCAAATCCGGCTTTATTTGATCGGTGGACCACTGAACTTGGCGATAAGCAGACGGCAGATCTGATTGATTTGCTTCTCTGGCACGGTAAATTTGCCTATCACCACGTTGACTACAACGGGCCGATTGCCAACCGATTTGGTAGCCTGGGCTATGAGGGGCAACCGCGCATGAACTATGATTACTGGAACACGCTGGACCAGCTTGCGGCTGTGTGCGCAGCCTATCATACATTTCTGAAACCGCACCTTCCTCGCGAGACCTACCTCAGCTACCGCGACGAATGTCGCAAACGCTGGAAAGACTATGATAGGCATAAAGTAGTCCGTCATTGGACTCATAGTACAAAGTGGGTTGATGAGGGCTTTCAGGAGTTCAACGAGATGGGCAACGCCTACGGTCAATCAGTGTTCAGGAATCTGTTTATGTACCTGAGCGAGCGAGGCGAACCCGACGGAGAGCCCGAAAAGTACCTGCGCTGGGCGCAGGAGGGTGCTGATGACATCATCAAAAACTGGGATTTTAATAATATCCGCCACATGTGGTGGATTAGAAATGCCGAACATATTACCCCACAGGCATTAGCTTTCTTTCTGCTAGTAGCCCCTGACCAAGCTCCAAAAGGTACTCGCGAAAAACTAATGGCCTGGCGAGATCATATGAAAGCTAAAACGCACAATGTGTGGCAATACCGCGTCCACAGCGATACCGAATGGGCGCACCCCAAAACCAAGGAACTGGGTGGTGCCCCGGCATTAGGCGGGTCAATGTTTGCCGTCGCCCACGTGCTGAACGATCCCGAACTCCGAAATTTGGGCTGGTCGCAGGTCAACTTTGTATTTGGGGTGAACCCGCTGGGGGCACACCTGAGCAACAAAAGCCCCGAAAGACTGGCTATCAAAGGCTACTGGGAAGGCGTAGAACATGGCTGGCCACGCGCCCTTCCCAACGGCTACGGACAGCTAGGCAAGGTTCGGGGTACCCTCGATGGTAGTCCGCTCGACGGACAATTTCCCAGACCGGGTCATTCTACTTCTAATTCTGGAAATGAATCTGCACAGGCAGACCATATTAGTGAAGACGCCTATGCCACCGAAGGCTGGGCTATTTCGAACCGGGGCTGGATGGCCACGCTTACTTTTGCGCCTTTGGGTACGCAGCATATTCGTGTACTCGACCAAACCGGCAAGCAACTTCTGAGATCGGCCAAAAATGGTCAATCGGTTGTGCTCGAACTTCGGGCTGCGCTTAACCTTGACCCCACCCTACCAGAAACGGGCTGGGTGCTGGTATCAACCCCTGGTCAGGAAAACTCTAAGGTACTATTACAAGAGACTGGTCCTGATACAGGGGTTTTTACCGCCCTATATATGATTCCTGATTATGTAACAAAGTTCCTCGATCTATCGTATGGCTATTGGGGACTAGGCGCTAAGACCTCACTGCTGATACAATGAAATCATGTACAACTCGTGTTGGCAGATCCGAAGCAGTCAGTTCAGTCTCTCCGTTGTTCGACGTTCAAGATAGACGACCCCCGCACTACCAACTCCGTTTCCAGTACCATCGTTTCGGGCGCAAAGGCTAGCTCTTCGCCCCGCATTATGCCCAGAATCATTACCGCAGCCGCTTCGCCAATTTGGTCGGTAGGTTGCTTCACGGTGGTTAAGCCTTTGCCAATGTGAGCCGCAATGGGGTCATCACTGAATCCGACTACGCCCAGTTCCTCGGGGATGCGGATACCCTTTGCCTTGGCTAGGGTTAGGATTTCGATAGCCGTGGGGTCGTTGACGGCAAAAATGGCGTCGGGCGGTTCGGGCAAGTCTAATAGATGCCGTGCGTAAATCGCTGCCTTTTGCGAGGTGAAGTCACCGTTGATGACGAGCTCTGGTAGTAATGGCAAATCGTATTTCGTCAAAGCCTCAAGATAGCCACGTTTCCTCTCCTTGCTGATAAGAAGATTGGGCGGGCCACCTAGATGCGCAATGCGGCGGTAGCCGTTTTGAATCAAATGCTCCACCGCCAAGAATGCTCCCTGGTAGTCATTTGCGACCACTTTGTGCGTTCCCAGCCCTTCGATTACCCGATTGAAATAGACAATCGGAATATTCCTTTTTTCAAAAGCCAGAAAATGGTCGTAGTTGTTGGTTTCGTGGCTCATCGATACTATCAGTCCATCCACCCTATTTGCAAGTAACGTTCTGGTATTGGCCACCTCGTTTTCATACGACTCTCCGGACTGCATAATCATAAGATTATAGCCCGCCTGCCGCAAAACCCGTTGTGCCCCCACGATGATGTTCGGAAAGAATTGGGTCAAAAACTCCGGCACCACAATGCCTACGGTATTTGTTCGACTCTTCACCAGATTATGCGCCAATTGATTGGGCTGGTAATCCAGTTCCTGAGCTTTTGCTAAGATAGCCTTTTTGGTGTCGAGATTAATGTCCGGGTGATCGTGCAAAGCCCGTGACACGGTGGAGTTAGACACCCCTAGCTCCTGGGCAATGTCGATGATTGTGGTTTGGTGGCGGCCTCGCCTTTCATTTTTAGGGTGGGCGGTAGGCAGCGTGAAATAGTATGAGCAGTCCTTACAGCGAAAGCGTTGCTTTCCGCGAATAAAACCGGCTTTCATTAGGCTAGTACCTTGGCTGCATTTAGGGCAAATTTCCATTCGAAAATAATTGTATTATTCTAATATATTAATAAAAAAATCTGACTGGGGTTCCTAAAACAGATAAAAAAATTTATTCCGTATATAGTGATACAAAAATAAAGAATTTTTATGTATCGGTAACCTTTGCGAATACGTTACCGATACTTTTTGTATGTATTCTGGATTAATTTGTGATTTTATAGGCTTGTAGGTGGTCGGTGAATTCTCTATATTCAATTAAAACCTGTCCAATTCCCCCGATACAAACATTTAGCATACACAAACCTTTACTTTTTTATCTGAATTTTTTACACATTAAATTGTCTTTTGTTAATATTTGTTAAACCTTTCAATCAACGTTTATATGTACAAAAAACTACGAAGACTAAAATTAGGGATACTCCTGGTCGGAATACTGCTACCGTATTCCTTGCTGGCGCAGGACATAGGAGTGAGCGGCAAAGTCGCCGGCAACGACGGTGAAGGAATTCCGGGCGTGAGCATCACCGTGCAGGGTACCCAGCGCGGCACCATCACTAAAGCTGATGGTACGTATAACCTAACAACAGCCACGACTTCAACCTTGGTATTTTCGTTCGTGGGCTATGTCAACCAAGTGGTTCCGGTCAATGGACGTAGCAAGATCGACATTACGCTGGGGGAAGACACCAAAGCCCTAGAAGAAGTAGTAGTGGTAGGCTACGGAACCCAAAAGAAGGCTAACCTGACAGGGTCGGTAGAAACGATTGATGGAGTTCAGTTGGCCCGCCAACCGGTCGTACAAACCTCACAAGCCCTCACAGGCCTAGCCCCTGGCCTTACGGTTATCCAAAGCAGCGGACAACCTGGAAATGATGGCGGGTCTCTGCGAATTCGTGGGATTGGCTCATTGGGTGCATCAAACGACGTACTGGTACTGGTAGATGGTGTAGAGGCTGACATTAACCGGCTAGATGCGGGTGATATCGAATCGATCTCAGTATTAAAGGATGCCTCAGCAGCATCCATTTATGGTTCGCGTGCATCGAACGGGGTGATCGTTGTGACGACTAAGCAAGCGGCCAGTGGTAAATTGACCATGAATTACCGGAACAACCTTGCTATCCAAAACCCAACGGGATTGCCCAAATTTTTTGGCGCCCGCGAGTATTTGCGGTACTCAGGGGACAGCCAAGCATTTGTCGATGATTATAACCAAAACCTCGGCACTGACTCTGACCTATACACCGATACAGACTGGGTCAAAGAGCTTTTTACCGAAAATGGTTTTCAGCAATACCACAACCTAAGCGTAAGCGGGGGTACTGAAAAAGTGAAGTCACTAGCTTCCATTTCTTACACAGGTCAGGATGGCAATATCACAAACTTCAATTTCAAACGCTACAACGGCTTGTTTAACACGCAGTTGAAGCTAAATGATAAGTTTGACATCAGCTTCAATCTTAACTTCAGTAAGTCGGAACAAACCAGCCCAAATGAGGGTTTGGAACAAATTGTCCAACAGGCTTATAGAATTCCACCTATCTACTTTGCCCGGCATTCCGACGGGCAGTGGGGCGATGGCTGGGCAGGCCAAAACCCCTTGGCTGTGGTGAATGATGACGGTACTCGGGTCAATAACTCCAATTATTTCCGAGGAATTCTGCGGGTCAACTACTCACCCATTAAGGATTTGAAGTTAACCCTGATGTACTCTCCGGAATACGATGACGGTTTTGTGAAATCCTTCAACCGGACGTACTTTACGGTGATAGATTGGAAGTCACAATCTCAGCGCATTCGTAACAATCCGAACTCATTGAGTCAGACCAACATCCGTGGCTTTACCGAAAACACCAACTTCCTAGCCAACTACTCCAAGGCGTTTGGCCAGCACAGCTTCTCGATTTTGGGCGGTTCGGAATTGATCAAATTCACCACCGAGCAATTCGGGGCATCTCGTCAGGATTTTGTGTTGCAAGATTTTCCGTACCTGAACGCGGGCTCAGAAGCCGTGGCTCGAAACAGTGGCGATGCCACCGTCAATGGCTTAGTTTCGTTTTTTGGCCGTTTGAATTACACCTTTAAAGATAGGTACCTTCTAGAAGCTAACGTCCGACGTGACGCCTCATCACGATTTGCTAAGGAAAATCGGGTTGCCATTTTTCCTTCTGTTTCGGCCGGATGGCGCTTATCTGATGAGCCTTTTATGCAGAATCTGCGCGGCGTGTCTAACCTCAAGCTTCGCGCTTCATGGGGGCAGCTAGGCAATCAGCAGCTCAACCGCGATTTTCCTTACGTGGCCAATATTTCGCTAGGCCGAGACAATTTCGTATTTGGAAATACCGTGACAACGGGTGCCACCCAAACGAATCTGTCCAACAGCCGGATTCAGTGGGAAACTACCACGATCAGCAACTTTGCCGTTGATGCCGGATTCCTCAACAACCGACTTTCGCTCACGGCTGAATACTACATCCGTAAAACCACTGACTTACTCCTCACACTACCCGTTCCGATCAACCTTGGATTTAGTCCCGCAATTCAAAACGCGGGTGACCTAAAAAATAGTGGGGTTGATTTGTCACTAGATTGGCGGGATAAAAAAGGCGAATTTCAATACGGAGCGAGGGCAATCTTCTCGAGCGTAAGAAACGAAGTGACCAACCTCGCGGGAGTGGGGCCAATTATCAATGGTAACAGTATTACCCAAGTGGGGAGTCCAATTGGTTTGATTTTTGGCTACGAAACCGAGAAAATTTTTCAGAATCAGGACGAAATCAACAACAGCCCAGCTCAATTTGGTAGGCTCATCCCCGGAAACCTGAAATATAAAGATCAATCGACTATCGACACCAACGGTGATGGAGTGCCCGATCAGGCCGATGGAATTATTAATCCCAATGACCGGGTAGCGCTCGGAAACCCTTTTCCTACCATCTCTTTCGGACTGGATTTGACCGCAGCATACAAAGGGTTCGATCTGGCCGTCAATATGCAGGGTGTGGGGAAAAGGGACGTTCTGCTCGGAGGCGACATGGTTTGGGGACTGTTCAACGCGGGTAAAATCCAAGAGTGGCAGGTAAGAGAATTTTGGTCACCGACCAACACCGGGGCAGAGTTTCCCATCCTATCTGCCACGAGTGTGGGAAGCAATGATATTCAGGCGAACGACACTTGGGTATTCAACGCGGCCTATCTTCGTGTAAGAAACATCTCGCTGGGCTATACCATACCGAGCAAAGTATTTCAGAAATCGGGTTTGAGCGGCCTAAGGGTTTATGCGGCAGCGCAGAACCTCTTCACATTCGACAGCTTACCCGAGGGAATCGACCCGCTTGTGCCCAATGGTACCAATGGCAACATTTTCCCGATCACGCGGCTGATTAGCCTTGGTATCGACGTTAAATTTTAATCATCTTTTTATAAAAAATAAATCATGAAACGATTCAAATATATTTTGGCGTTGACCTTGGTTTTTGGATTTACCGCCTGTGAGGAGAAATACCTCGACCTACAGTCTCCCACTGAACCAACAACGGGCAGCTTTTTTAGCAATCAGGCTGAACTGAATCTCGCCCTGACCAGTGTGTACAACAGCCTTATTATCCGGGGTGGCTACAATATGCCCATCCAATCCAATATGGATAATTCCGCCACCGATATTGGTCTCACCCGTGGCCTGAATGGTGGTGCTTACGAAGAGTTTGGGGCAGGAAATCACAGCCCCAACTCGGGTGGGTTCCGGACCACCTACGTTGAGCATTATACTGGTATTGCTCGCGCCAATTCCCTTTTGGAATACATGGAACGAGCCAAATCGATAGTTTCCGATGCAGTTTTTCAAGATATTAGGAATCAGACGATAGTCATTAGGGCGTATCATTACATGTACCTCACTGAGGTATTTGGGGATGTCCCTTTTATCGAAACGATCATTGAGAATCCGACGGACGCACTTTTACCTCGTACCCCAAAAGCAACAATCGTCGAAAAGCTCCTTGCTGATCTTAAAGCAGCAGCCGCAGTTTTACCTCAAACTAGACCCGACGCCGAGCGGGGAAGAATCACGAAGGCGGTGGCACTTGGCCTAAGAGCCAGAATAGCCCTGTACAATAAAAACTACGCAGAAGCAGCGGCATCGGCCAAGGAAATCATCGACAGCGAGGCGGCCAACGGACTCATTCTCCATCCGAGTTATGAAGACCTTTTTAATGCTAAAGGTCAAAATTCAAAGGAAATTATGATGATCATGCCTTATAGACAAGGTTTTTCGCCCAGTAATGGTGCTTCGGACTTTAGCAATTTCCCACAGGCGCAGGGTTCTCGCAACCGTGGCTCGTTCACCACCGCCACACCAACTCAGTCCATGATCGACTCCTACGAAGCAACGGACGGTAAGCCCATCGACGAATCGGCGGTCTATGACCCATCTAATCCTTTTGCGAATCGGGACCCCCGCTTGGGGGCATCAATTGTCACCCCTCAGACCATATGGGCAGGATTGAGGTTCGAGAGCCATAAGGACAGTTTGGTTTTTCGGAACTCAGCGGGAGTCAACCTCGGAGCCAATCGTGACAGCCGAATAGTCTCTTGGCCAGCGGCTTTCTGCGGATACCTATGGAAAAAATACACAGATGAAAATAGCCAAGTTGCGCTTCAATCCATCAGTTTCCTGAATTTTTCCCTAATGCGTTACGCTGAAATTCTGCTGATTTACGCCGAGGCCAAAATCGAACTCGGCCAAGCCGATCAAAGTGCCCTTAACGCCATCAACCGAATCAGGGCCCGCGCCTACGGGGTCAATGTGGCCAATACAGCCAGCTATCCGGCCATCACCACCACCAATCAGGCCGAATTGAGAACCATAATCAAGCGTGAGCGTAAAGTAGAACTGGCAAGCGAAGGCTTCCGGCTGTTTGACATTCGCCGCTGGCGGATTGCCGAAAAAGTAATGGGAGTGCCGCTCTACGGACGGATCCTCAATACAAAAACGGCCACGATGGTCCCCCAGATTGACGCGGATGGCTTCGTGTCGTATAAAGGCGTGGAGTCACAATACGATTTGAATACCGATAGCCGCTTTCTCAACGCTTTTCGCACCTTTAATCCAGCGCGTGATTATTTGTGCCCGATCCCCCAGCAGGAAATCGATACTTACGCGGGTAGTGGCGCTGTTTTGCAGCAGAATCCGGGGTATTGATATTTGTTCAAGTTTTTCTCATAGGTGATAGTTAAAGCGGCCTCTGCTGGTCAGGGGTCGCTTTTTTGTAAATGTTCAACGTTTACGACATGAAATTAGAGTTAAAATATTGCTTTTTAATTTATTTTATATTTATACTGGCTTCGTGCAAAGTGATTGAACCTTCAAATTTCACGTTGGAAGGTAAAGCGTATAATTTAGTTATTGAAAGGAATACTTTTAAGTTTTATTTCACCGATAATCAAGGAAGTATTATTGTTCCTCCGCACACCTCTTCCGGTCTAACTATGAATGGAAATGAGGTAGTTAATTGTACTATAATAGATAATAAAAATAGCGCTCAAAGAAAATCATTTCTTCTAATTGATTCCAAAGGAGAAGAAATAATTGTGGATGTCTCTTTTGAAAATAATATCGCCTCATTTAGTGTACATTCCAATGATCAGAAAGCGAGATCAATCTGCCTGAGGCTCGGGGCAATGCCTTATGCTCACGGATTGGGCGATGCCGGTTCGCGGGGTGAGTCTTTTAATCTTGTGAATAATAAAAAAAGTAGTTATCCAATTATTAATAATGGTAGTACTAATCGTTGGGCGAGTACTTTTGCCATTTTTCCCAAAAATAATGTAGCCGGAGTATATTTTTCTGAGGGAAAGAAAACAGTGTCTATAAGTAATTTAGAATATTCCATGAGAATAGACAAAATAAGAAAAGCCAAATTTTATTATTTTGTTGGTGATCTAAAATCTATTTACAAAAACTACAAGATCGTCAGAGATCTAGAAACTTTCGAGGACGTAAAACCCAAGTCTAGACTTTTTGAATTGGGATGGGAATCTTGGGATGCATTAGGCTGGAATACCAACCAAAATTCCGTTAAGGAAATATTGCAAATGTATCTTGATAAAGACTATCCGATTAAGTGGGCCGTAACAGGATCAGGCTTTTGGGAAGAAGGTGGTACATCTACCAGCTTTGGAAAATGGGGAGAGAAATTTTCTGATACCTCCACTTTCAAAACATGGATGAATGAACAAGATATTAAGTGGATGATTGGTTTAAGAACCAACTTTGTCCCTTCGGGTGGCCCATATATTCCTTTGTCTAATAAGCGAGACAGAGATCTAAAAGTTAATTCCTACTACGGAAACTCATTATCAGATGAAGGATTAAAAAACTCTTTTTTAGTAAAAGATGGATCTGGTACTCCTACATTTTATACTTCGGAAATCTTTCCTCAGATTCCATGTTACATTCTCGATGGTAATGTACCAGGTGCTGCCAATTGGTACCTGCAAAAATATAAGAACTGGCAAGTTGATGGAATCAAGGAAGATACCATGCAGGATACTGATTCATTGATCAGTATTTATACTAATCCAATAACTAAAATTGCAAAAGACAATGGATTAGTAATGGCTCGAAATGGTAGTTTTGTTGCGCCGGGAACATTGTTGAGAATTAATGATACGCGTGTTGATGATATGCAAAAAAGGACCCCAATTAATTACTTTCAATATGCTGCTAGTGGGTTTCCAAATGTTTATTCTGATGTAGCAGGAATCCATAACATGCACAATATGAAGGATGTAGACAAAAATATACGGCATACGTGGTTATTATCTCTCACGGCTGGATTATCAGTTGGTGCTTACCCAGACAAATGGACTGAGGAAAAACAAAACATATTTAAAAAAGCAATTGATTTTCATTATAGCATAGCTCCATACATGTATAGTGCAGCCATGGATAGTTATACTTCTGGGTTTCCATATACTCTTACTCCTTTAAATATTGCCTATCCAAAAGATACATTAGCTTACGAACTTCCAAATTTTCAATGGATGATAGGCGAATCAATATTAGCAACTCCATTATTAAAAAATGATATGGATGGAATGATGGATATATATTTGCCAGAAGGTATTTGGTATGATTATGATACTGATGAAAAGTATGAAGGACCTGTCTTACTGCAAGATTTCAAAATGCTGCTTAATAAAACGCCTTGTTTTGTAGGCGGAAAGGGGATTGTAGCTGAACGAAAGAAGGATAGATTAAATGCAAGAATATATCCTGTTAAAAAGAACACCTCAATAATATTCACTCATCTCGATGGAACCGATAAAAGTCAAATCACTGTTGGAAATGTCGATTGGGATAATATTAAAATTGTAGATACTACAATACACAAAGAAATATCGTATGAAAGAAAAGGTGTTGCTTATATTTTTGAATTGAAGAGAAACCATAACTATAAAATTCAATAGATAGCATAATATACTATTGTCAACTAAAAAATAGTGCATTTGACGGATAGAACTAAATTTGAAGATGATTGTAATAAATATAGTAGCATTTTGATAGACCCCCGTTGGGAGGAGTCTTCTATGTCGTGATTCTTGGGGAAATGTCTTCCGAACGGAGGCTGCGTACCAAAAAACAGTAAGGCATCTGGTGTATTTTATAAATGATGAGTCGGTAGCCGCATCCAGACGCCCGCCGAAGTGTCTAATGACCCGGTCATTGTCAGGCTGGTGTTTGTTGAGCAAGTTGGTTCTACCATCAGTCGACTATTGTTTCTCCCGGAAGGCTTAAAGTAGCCTCGGGTCGTCTGAGGTAGCTTTTTTTAACATGATTATCTTTTATTCTTAATATCTTTTCGGTTTGAATACCCTGTTTTATATAAAATAACATCTCACTAGTTTTTTAAGCCGAATCACAGTTTTTAGCCAAACAAACCTAATTATGAAACGTCTGATATTGTTCCTTTGTGTTTTGTGCAATTATAGTTACGCGCAAAAGCCTGCCACAGTACTCCTCGAAGCTGAAAGTTTTGAGAACAAGGGCGGTTGGTCGATCGACCAGCAGTTTATGGATGTGATGGGCTCGTCTTTCCTGATGGCCCACGGCATGGGCCACCCGGTACAAGATGCCACCACCACCGTCACCTTCCCCGAAACGGGAACCTACAAAGTGTTCGTGCGCACCCGCAACTGGACGGCCCAATGGTCCGATAAAGCAGCGGCGGGCGAGTTTCAGGTGTTGGTTAATGACAAGCCGCTCGCCAAAACTTTCGGTAAAGAAAACGGAAAATGGAACTGGTCGGAAGGCGGTACGGTGCAGATCACAGAGAAAAAAACTAAGATTGCTCTCAAAGACCTGACCGGATTTAACGGCCGCTGTGATGCCATTCTTTTCACGAGCGTACCTAACTACAAGCCCATTGAAGACCAGGAAAAACTGACCGAATACCGGAACGCGTATTTTGGATTTGACAAGAATCCGAAGAACGCCGGAGACTTTGATTTCGTGGTAGTAGGTGGTGGTATGGCGGGTACCTGCTCGGCCATCTCGGCCGCTCGGAAAGGCATCAAGGTAGCCTTAATCCAAAACCGTCCCGTTCTGGGAGGTAACAATAGCTCGGAAGTACGCGTGCACCTCGGTGGTCGGATCAATCTGGAACCCTACCCTGCGCTGGGTAATCTTGTGAACGAAATTGGCCCTTCGGAGGGAGGAAACGCCCAGCCCAAGGAATACTACGAGGATGAAAAGAAAATGAAGGCCGTTTTGGCCGAGCCCAACATTACGATCTTCCTAAATTACCACGCCAACAAAGTGGACAAGATAGGGAGTAGAATAGACAAGGTATACGCCACCAATATCGAAACGGGCGAAAAGGTGTACTTTGAATCTCCCCTCTTTGCCGATTGTACCGGTGATGGTACCATTGGCTTTCTGGCGGGTGCCGAGTACATGATTGGCCGCGAAAGTCGCGATGTGTACGGTGAAGCTACGGCACCCGAAGTGGCCGACAACCTCACGATGGGTGCTTCGGTACAATGGTTTTCGGAGAAAAAAGAGCAGCCCGTGTCATTCCCGGATATCAAGTGGGGAATGGATTGGGATGAAGCCAAAGCCGAGGAAATTACCAAGGGCGACTGGGAATGGGAAACCGGCATGGGGCTGGATATGACACTAGATTTTGAGCAAATCCGGGATTACGGCATGTTGGCGGTGTACTCAAACTGGTCGTACCTGAAAAACCGCGCCTCCAACAAGGAGAAATTTGCCACCAGCTCTCTCACCTGGGTAGCGTACGTAGCCGGAAAACGCGAATCGCGGCGTCTGAAAGGAGACTACGTACTCATCGAACAAGACCTGACAGATCAGCGCGTGTACCCCGATGGTACAGCACCTACCTCCTGGACTATTGACCTGCACTATCCTGATCCCGAGAACTCCAAGCTGTTTCCCGGCGCGGCCTTCAAGTCCATCGCCAAGCACATCAAGATTTATCCTTACCCCATTCCGTTTCGTTGTTTGTATTCCAAAAATATCGACAACCTGATGATGGCGGGTCGTGACATCAGCGTATCGCACGTGGCGCTGGGTACAACCAGGCTCATGCGCACCACGGGCATGATGGGCGAAGTGCTGGGCATGGCTGCCGCCATTTGCAAAGAAGAAAAAACGACCCCACGCGGCTTGTACCAGAATCACTTCCCCAAACTGGAAGCGATGATGATCGAGGGGGTAGGGAATGCGAAATTGCCTAAGGACCAGGATTATAACCTGGGAGGCACCTTGATGGAAGTAGTAAAATGAAGTTGATCATTTCTGTTTTGATGGGATTGATGGGTCTGCTTACCTATTGGGTGAGCGGCCCTGGCCATGCCTTCGAAATAGAAACAAAAAATGGCGGCAGTTTTGGGGTGAACGAGGTACACTGGGGCGATCAATTAGAAAAATACTCGGCCACTATCATGGCCCCCGTGTGCGAAGAAGGGATTTGCTACAACGTTAATGTGGTTTTTAACTGGAATCTGATTGGGGAGTTTCTCGACTACCAGGTGCAGCCGTACGACCCGCTTACCAAACTGGATCACAAACCCTTCACGCTGGGCGATTACGCCAAACTCCAAAGTATCCTGAAGAACCACGACCTGGTATTTACGGGCCTTGCAGCGGATAAACTAGTGGTAAAGGCCGAGGATACCGTAGATGGCTACTCCGGGGCTACCATCGAGGCCATCAAAGACGAAGTAATCGACGGAGCACTCTTTACCTGCTACACGTTGTGGCACATCGCCAACGGGGCCGTTGTGGATTCGATTCGTCAGCACACGCAGCGGCGGCTGGATAAGCCCACGATTGCCAAAATTATCGGTTATTCATCTTCCTCGGCACCGTACTATCTGATCGAGCACATGTCAGAAACCCAGTTTGAGCAAAATCTATCGGAGGTCATCGGGCTGATCAAAACGGGGAAGGGGTACTTTCCTAAAAACGCCATCGAGAAGATTCCTGAAAGACTATTTGGCAAGAAAGAAATACAAGATTTTTTGGTTCAAAATTACGATTCACTTTCCTACTATACCCAGGTAGCGGCTTTGAATAAACTCCAAAAAGTATCGTTGCAGGGGACTTTGACAGAAAAACTCCTGACTGAAATAAGCGACCGTAACAGCGCCCAGAATCAGAAAATCATCACGCTGATTATCAAAACCAATGATGCGAGTTCAATTCAAAAACTGATGGATTTATTGATCGAAAAGAAAATCAAATTGTCGGAATCAAACTACCGACTTCTGCAAGAGATGAAGGTAGACAGGTTAGACTCGATCGAGAAAACTTAAACGATGATTTTCAAAACGTTTTTTTTGCCATTTTTCCTGAGTCTGTTGCTAGTTCTTACGCTCTTTATCTCCTCTTTTCGGGCCTTGAAAAGTCTGGCCATTGATAAAGAGGAAAGCCAGTTTTTGGCCGGAAAAATTCCCTAAGCATCGTCTGGAAATGCAGCCGGGGCACATAACGGATATTTTCCCTACTTTGATGGAAGTAGCGGGAGTAAAATACCCTGAGAAATCTGCCTCGGGCGAAGCGACTATTCCGCTGGAAGGACAAAGCTTGCTGCCGATTTGGGAAGGGCAGTCACGGCAAAAACCTTTCGAGAAAGGCTGGGAACATGAAGGAAACCGCGCCTATCGGCAGGGTGAATGGAAACTGGTCTCAACTAATGCTGATAAAAAATGGGAACTCTACGATTTACGGAAAGACCCTGTGGAAGTCAATGACCTAAGCGCGAAAAATCCGGCTAAGCTGGCGGAAATGAAGCGACTGTATCAGCATTGGGCAGCGCAGGTCGGGGCGGAAGACCGGGCGGCAGTTCAGAATGCAAGAAAAAACAAATGAGTATGCAAAATTGGATAAAGTTTTTAATGGCTTTGGGAGGATGCGTTCTGGTGGCCGCCATGGGACGGCTGGATCCTAGTGAACTCAGCCCAAAAGTACCTAATCGAGCGTCGGATCGACCCAACGTCCTCGTCCTCATCGCCGACGACGCGGGCTGGCAAGACTTTGGCTGCTACGGCCACCCGACCATCCGCACGCCGAACATCGACAAATTGGCTCAGAGTGGCTTACTGTTTCGGAATGCTTTCCTGACCACCTCCTCGTGCAGCCCGTCGCGGACGAGCATTTTGTCGGGGCAGTACGCCCATACCATCGGTACCGAAGATATGCACGTACCGTTACCGGAGGGCATACGACTCATTCCGTCGTACCTTAAAGAAGCCGGGTACTTCACGGGTAATATGTTTAAGCAACACTACGGCCCAAACGGCGAAAAGCAGTTTGACTGGTACAGCAAAAAGCTGGCAGACTTCCAGGGTTTTTTGGATAAAACCCCAGACAAGCCTTTCTTCTGTTGGGTGGGCTTTCAAGATCCGCACCGCCCATACGACACCAAAGAATATGACAATCCCTTCCCACCCGATAAGGTAGTCGTGCCACCGACCATGGTGGACAACGCGGCTACCCGGCAGGATTTGGCTGATTATTACAGCGAAATCGAACGCATGGATGCCGAGATAGGGAAAATTGCCAGTTGGCTAAAAGCTAAGAACAAGCTTGATAATACGATTATTATTTTTCTAAGCGACAACGGCGCACCTTTCCCCCGCGCCAAAGGAACGGTGTACGATGCGGGAATCGGAACACCGCTTATTTTCTCGTGGCCGGCTGGTGTTCCGAAAGGTACTACCTACGATCATTTGGTCAGCAGCATCGACTTAGCGCCGACCATTCTTCAATTGGCCGGAATTCAACCCCCAGCTGGCATGCATGGAAAGGTACTTCAACCGATTTTTATAAATCAGAAAAAGCCTGTCCAGCAATACGTATTCAGCGAGCGCAACTGGCACGGTATCGACGAACACATCCGTAGTGTAAGAACCGACCGCTACAAGTTAATTGTGAATGGAGCTTACGAAAAACTACCCTTCGGATCGCCTTCCGACATAGCCGAAAGCCCGGCATGGCTGAGCCTCTACCAACTGCAACAATCGGGTAGTTTGACTCCCGCACAGCGGGAACTTTTCAAGTATCCCAGAGCGAAGGTTGAGCTTTACGACCTTCAAATTGATCCTTTTGAATTAGACAACCGTGCCAACGATCCCAGGCAAAAAGGACGAATTGGGCAGTTGAGAACGGTGCTTGAAGCGTGGAGTGAAAGTACTAGTGACGTAAAGCCCGCCGAGCACACTATAGCTGATAAAACCGACCGCTTTACGGGAAAATCTTTAACAAAAAACGAATGAAATCTGTAAGACTTAGTCAGGACCAAGTAGCTGCTTTCCATCAAGACGGCTACGTTATTTGTCGGGATTTTTTCAATTCCGAAGAAGTCGAAAAACTCTACACCGTGGCTGTGGGCGACGACACCATCAGCCGCAACGCCTACGGAGTGGTAGACAAATCGGGACGGCAGTCGAAAATGGCCTTATGGTTCACGCCCGGCGACGACCTGTACGGGCTAATGACGCGTTCGGAACGTATGGTGCAAGGCGTGGCCTCTCTCTTGGGCAACAGTGCTCCCGTGTGCCATTTTCACTCTAAACTCATGATGAAAGAGCCCAAAATGGGTGGAGCCTGGGAGTGGCATCAGGACTACGGGTATTGGTACAAAAACCAATTCCTGTACCCCGAACAAATGATCTCGGTGATGGTGGCCTTCAACGCCGCCACGATAGAAAACGGCTGCTTGCAGGTCATCAAAGGTTCGCACAAGCTGGGCCGGGTAGAACACGGCTTTGCGGGTGAGCAGGTCGGAGCCGATGCGACGATGGTGGAAAATGCCCTGAAAGCCGGACTGGAACTGGTACACGTGGAGTTGGGAGCGGGCGATACGCTTTTTTTTCATTCCAACATTCTGCACCGCTCCGACGCCAACCTGTCTGATAAGCCGCGCTGGTCTTTCATTTCGGCTTACAATTTACAATCGAACAAGCCATTCAATGAGAAATCCACCTCGTGTATCACGCCCATCGACATGGTGCCGGACTCAGCACTGCTGGAAGCCGGAGCCGTAGGCATGAGCGATAACGGCGAGTTCCTCTCGAAAGAAACCGACGTAACCCTGAAATAAACTGAGCCGATGAACACGAAAATCCTCCTCGCTTTCTGCCTATTGGGCATGGGTACAGCCTTAGTTCCGAACGAAAATCCCGTTCGGACAGAGGTGGCTTTTGTGGTGTTTCTTGAAGATTCGGTGCAGGTGGCAGTGGACTTAGTTTTTACGAATGATAACCAGCCCGACCACTACCAAAGCCAGGTCAAAACGCCCGTCTGTAAAGATAGCCTGTGCTATCTGGTAGAGATAGATTTGTACTGGGATCTGCTCGGAAATTTTAAAAATTACCGACTTCCTCCCGATGCCCCGCTGACCAAGTTCGACCATGAAGAATTTGAGGACGTCGATCACGTAAAATTAAAAAAAATACTAGCCAACAAAACCTCACTATTGCGCGACTACGATATGAAAAGTCTGGTGGATAACAGCGTCAAGCGCACCTCCGCCGTAGTGGACGCCACCACCGGAGCCACCAGCGCCTCTATAAAGGACGAGGTAGTCGGCGGTGCCTTGTACACGACCCATAAACTCTGGCATATCGTGAATGGCGAAGCAGCCCGCAAAATCCTGCAACATACTGAGGCGATGTTTGGCGACCAGATGCTGGTGGAAATGCTGCGCTCGGACTACTACCACTACCAGTACTATGCCCTGACCAAAATTCCCGCCGAGGCCACCGAAAAGTACCTGCCTGAACTGGTTCGACTGGTAGCAAGCGGCGACGAATACGTGCCGTTTTTTGCCGTAGAAAAACTGCCGAAAGGCATTTGGGAAAATGAAAACTACCAGTTGAAATTAGTCGAGATGATCGGCAGCCTGAATTTTGAAATGCAAAATGAAATCATTAACCGTCTCAAAGGCATCCCGCTAAGCGGGGAAGCCAAAAGTATATTAAAAAATGTATTACCAAAACTAACCGAACAGCAAAGAGCAAAAGTCGAATCGTTGCTGAAAACCGGGACTTAAAGTACCCTCGCGTTTGCAAGCGCAAGGCTCAACCGAGAAATGAAAATATTTCAATCCCAAAACCTAAACCCATGGAAGCCAAAAGAAGAGATTTCCTTAAAGCTGCCGGACTCACGTCGGGCGCGTTTTTTACCAGTCCCGTCTCGTTATTCGGCAAAAGCCCGGTGGAACAGGCACGAGCCGCCGAAAAATCGGTTTACCAAGTCAAAAAATACGACACGGATTTTCTCGTAGCAGGCGGAGGCATGGCCGGAGTGTGTGCGGCGATCTCCGCGGCCCGCAACGGTGCCAAAGTGATCCTCATTCAGGATCGCTCACGGCTGGGCGGCAACGCCAGCAGCGAAATAAGGATGCACGTTTGCGGGGCCACTGCTTTGAAAGGCCAGCCCTGGCGCGAAACGGGAATCATGGAAGAACTGTTCCTGACTGAAGCCGCTGAGAACCCGCAACGAAGTTTTGAAATCTGGGATTTTATCATGTATGACAAAGTCTTTTCTGAACCAAATATAACTCTGCTGCTCGACACGGTGCTGTATGAAACGGAAGTCGCTGGCGGCGAAATAAAGAAGGCTAAGGCCATCTGCTCCCAAACCGAAGAGATTTACGAAATTAAGGCTAAGTACTACGCCGACTGCACGGGCGACGCCACGATGGCGGCTCAGGCAGGGGCCGATTTCATGCGAGGCCGCGAAGACAAAGCCCGTTGGGGAGAGTCATTGGCAGTGGACGTAGCCGACAACAAGTCAATGGGCAATAGTTTGCTGTTCATGTCCAGCAAACACGGTAAACCGATGCCCTACACACCGCCCGTCTGGGCCAAGAAATACACGAAAAAAGACTTCATCCACCGCAACATCAGAGGGGTAGAGTATGGCTACTGGTGGCTTGAATTAGGTGGTCTGGTGGACATTATCCAGGATGGCCAAGCCCTTCGGCACGACCTGCTGGTGACTCTCTTTGGCGTGTGGGACTACATCAAAAACTCAGGCAACCATCCCGAAGCTGAGAACATGGCCCTATCGTGGGTAGGTATGATTCCTGGCAAGCGCGAGAGTCGCCGTGTGGTGGGCGACTACATCATGAAGCAAGACGACATCCAGAACGCCAAGATCTTCCCCGATCGCGTGGCTTACGGCGGCTGGCCGCTCGACGACCATCCGCCAGAAGGCATGAGCAGCACCGACATGGTTCCGTACATTTCTATTCCGCTCAAAGGTCCCTACTCAATCCCGTTTCGGTCGCTGTACAGTAAGAACATCAAGAACTTACTCATGGCAGGGCGCAACGTCAGCGTTTCACACGTGGCACTTTCATCTACCCGAGTCATGGCGACCTGCGCCATGATGGGACAAGCGGTAGGAACAGGTGTGGCCTACTGCGTCAAGAATGGCATTTTGCCTACCAAACTAGGAAACGATTCCAGCCACATGAGCCGCTTTCAACAGCAACTGCTCCGCCAGGATCAGGGCATGTTGGGCGTGAAGAACGTGGACAACAAGGATTTGGCCAGAAAAGCCATCGTCAAAGCATCCTCCGAGACCAAAGCTGGAGCCGCTGCCAACGTACTCGACGGTACCAACCGTGATATTCAGGACGGAACCAGCCACCAATGGCAGGCCGAGATGAAGGGAGGCGAACCTTGGCTCGAACTTTCTTTTGGCCAACCTGTCAGAATGAACAAGGTGCAGTTGACCTTCGACACGGGCTCGCACCGTCGCCTAATGCTTTCTGGCGACGACAGCGTGTATAACATTCAGGAACGCGGTCCGCAACCTGAAACGGTGGCCGATTATGTGATCGAAGCGAATACTAAAAACGGTAATCAGGTATTAGCGCAAATAGAGAATAACTACCTGCGCCGGGTGGAGCATATTTTCGAGCCAACGGAAGTGAAAAGCATTCGCATCAAAGTGCAACGCACTAACGGTGATGCGCTTGCCCGGATTTTTGAGGTGCGTTGCTACTTAGAGGACATACAACGGATATGAGGTACTTGGCAAAGAGATTTTTCCACGTACTGATGATTTTCTGCCTTTGGCAAACCAGCACTTTGGCCCAAAGTATAATCCTCGCAAACGAAAAAATAAAAATTGTTTGGAATCAGAATTCTGAGGGTTGGAAAATAAGCGAGGTTGCGGTGCGAAAGGGAAAAGCCTGGGAGACTACTTTGGCTCCCTCCGGCGAATACATAATCCTTTTTTCGGAAACTAAACCCTCAACGGAGGTATCCCAGACTTTTGAAAAAAGTACCGGCGGTACGTTCCCCGAAGGTAACTACCACTACCAGCAGGAGCAATGGAAAGAAAGCACCACGGCCGTGGCCTTGAACACTGCGGGAAAAGCCTACCATTTTTTTTCAACTACGGGTAAAATGGTGGGTAAAAATCACCTGCAGTTTACGTCAGAAACCGACGTAGCTATCCTAACCACGGATTGGGAACTGGACGAAAAGTACCCAACGAATGTGTTGATTACCCACTCCCTGACTCCCAAAATACAGGGCTATTTCTCACTGGCTAGTCCTACGATTGCGACGGTTAGCGTGGCCAATATGGGTTGGGCGTCGGTGTCGGGGTACTTTCAGGGAAACTATATGCAGGATAATTTCGCCAAAGCCTACGCCTACGGATTTGGGGTACCAAAGCTACCGGTAGTGTACCGTGAGCGTACCGCGAGCACCTTGGTCCCGCTGGTCAGTACCAAAAGCGGCCTGACGTTGGCGGTTATTCCTGAGCCGAGCCTGGCGCGCGATCCTTGGGCAAAGGACAAAATCACCCAGGTCGACTGGCGAATCGGCCTCTCGCACATGAATCGAAAAGGGCAGCTATCGCCTACCTTATACTACCCCGTACTGGGCGAATATGCATCCAAACGGAAGCCCGACCAACCCCTGACGTACTCATTTCGATATAGCCTGCTCGATGGGGATTGGTTCAAAACTCTGAAACATGCCATCTACGACATTTACAAATTCAAAGAAGGCTTACAACTGCGGCAAAGTACCCAATCACTGACCAGCCGTATTGAGCAGATGCACCATTACCTAACTGATCCCAAGACGTCGATGTGGAATATTGAGGAATACAAAGGCCGGGAAATTGGGGCGCAGTCTTACCTTGGTGGGGTAGTAGGCTCCAATAAGGACGCCATGAAAAACTCGGACTACGGTGCGATGTGGATGCTTGGTAAAGCTACCCAGGACCCGGAACTCACGAAGAAGGTACTTCCCTACGCCCTGAATTTTAAACTAACCCAACAAATTACCGACGGTGATTTTTTCAAGGGAGCTATCGAAGGTCAGTACTATTTGGCTAAGAAAAAGCAATTTGTGGAGGAATGGAGCGAGGTGGTAGAGCCGATTGCGGTGACTTACTACATCATGCTGGACGTGGGTAACATGCTGCTCTTCGAGCCCAACAATGCCGAGTTGAAAGAGCACCTTCGTTTGGGGGCGGAAAATTTACTCCGCTGGCAGAAAACAGACGGTAGTTGGGCCGTAGCCTATGACAAAAACACCGAGGAAGAACTATTCAAAGATATAGCCGACTACCGCCCTACCTTTTACGCATTGCTGGTAGCTTACCGAATTTTAGAAGACCCAAAGTATCTGGAAGCCGCGAAGAAAGGGGCGGACTGGTTTATAAAAAACGGCGTGAACCGGGGTAGTTTTCTGGGGGTGTGCGGCGACGCCCGCTACGCACCCGATTTTGCTACGGGTCAGTCGGCGCAGGCTCTGCTGGACTTGTATGAATTGACCAAAAATAAAACACACAAAGCGGCGGCTATCCAGGCAGCAAAAATATATACCAGTTCGGTCTACACGCACCCGATTTCCACCCACGAAATCAAAACGGTGAACGGTACCCCACGCGAAGATTGGGAAATAGCTCAGGCAGGCCTCAGTTTCGAGCATGGCGGGATCTTTGGCTCGGCCAGTCGACACGGTCCTATTCAGTTAGCCAGCCACGCAGGCCTTTTTATTCGCATGTTCGAGCTCACCGGTGAATCCCTGTTTGCTGATATGGCCCGTGCCGCAGCGGTAGGTCGCGATGCTTTTGTTGATCATAAAACTAGCGTGGCTTCCTACTATTGGCAAGCCATGAACAAAGGCGCTGGCCCGTACCCTCATCACGCTTGGTGGCAGATCGGCTGGATTACAGATTACTTGCTTTCGGAAGCCGAACTACGCTCGAATGGCAAGGTTTCATTTCCCCGCGGTTTTGTCACTCCCAAGGTAGGTTCGCACCAAACGTATGGCTTTACTCCCGGTACCATTAACGGCGAAAAAGCCAATCTGGTGATAAACGAAGAATGGGTGCTGGTGGATCACCCCTCCATTGACTATATCCTGGCGGAGGGAGTAGGTAGCCAAAAGAAATACGCTATCCTGCTCAACAATCGAGCCCAATCTACCGACTTTACTATAACTCCCAAAGGAGAAAAAGCAATTAAAAAACAGCTTCCTGCCTGGGGGATGGAGGTGGTGCAATTTTGAATGAGTGAGGGGACCGCCCCCGCGGTGACAGAATATGTGAATAGAGAATAACTTAAAATAAAAATTTCATGTGCTCTGCGAAACTCAATTTAAATCTCTCTTTAACTCTGCATTTAATAAATTGACAAAACAAAAAAGCCGATAGCCAACTAATATGCAACAACTTGATTTCATCGTCATGGCCGTTTTTGCGGTATTTCAAATGGTTGTAGGCTTGGCCTTCTCCCGGACGGGTACCGATTCCAAATCCTTTTTTGCCGCCGGAGAAGCCGCCCCCTGGTGGGTAAGCGGGCTGTCGCTATTCATGAGCTTCCTGTCGGCGGGTACCTTTGTGGTATGGGGCTCCATAGCTTATGAGCTGGGGTTTGTAGCCATTACCATTCAGCTATCCATGTGCATCGGTGGGTTGGTAACTGCTTACTTCCTCGCCGCCAAGTGGAAGCGTACCCACACCTTAACCGCTGCCGAGTACATAGGTCGTCGACTAGGTTTAAAAGTGCAGCAGTTATTCACCTATTTGCTTACACTTTTCACCCTATTTACCATTGGTGGGGTACTATACCCTGTTGGCAAGTTGGTGTACGTCGCCACGCCATTCTCGCTTGAGACATGTATTGTGGTGTTGGGGCTCATGGTAATTTTGTACACCGCGATGGGCGGCTTATGGGCCGTACTGGTTACGGATGTGCTACAATTCGTTATCCTGTTGGCAGCAGTCCTCATCCTGGTGCCACTTGCTCTGGAACAAACCGAGGGTTTTGCGGCCTTCGTGGAGAAAGCACCCGCTGATTTTTTTCAGGTCTTTAATGGTGATTTCTCGCTGGGCTTTACGTTGGCTTTTACGTTGTTTCATATTGTCTTCATCGGCGGTAACTGGGCTTATGTGCAGCGCTACACTAGCGTCCGCACGCCGAGCGAGTCGAAGAAGGTGGCCTACCTTTTTGCGGGGCTATACGCTGTCAGTCCGTTTCTCTGGATGCTGCCGCCTATGATTTTTCGTTCGATTAATCCCGATTTATCGGGCCTGGAATCGGAGGGTGCTTACATTCTCGTGGCACAACTCGTGCTGCCCGCCGGACTGGTGGGACTGATGCTGGCCGCAATGGTATCGGCCACGGCTAGTACAGCTAACACCCTGCTCAATATGCTGGCGGCGGTTTTTACCAACGATGTGTACAAAAAACTCATTGATCCCGATGCTAGTGAAAAGACGCAGGTGCGGGTGGGACGTAGTATGACGGTTGTCTTCGGTCTCATCACGATTGGCATTGCCCTGGCCGTGCCACATATCGGTGGGCTGGTCAACCTGGTACTGAGTGTGGGGGCGATATCGGGTGGCTCGTTGCTGCTGCCCACGCTCTGGACGTTGTTTTCTAAAAGACAAAATGCCACTTCCATTTTGGTTGTGTCGCTGGTGAGTCTGGTGGTAGGGTTGTTTTTTAAATTTGTCACGCCTGCCTTCTTTGATTTTTCCCTTAACAGGGCGGCGGAAATGTCGCTCGGTGTAGGGCTACCATTAATGATATTAGTGTTCTACGAGTGGATAGTGTTTAAAAACAAACCGCAGGATCAGCAGTATAGTCAGTACCAAGTCTGGTACGCTACTCGGGATAAGGTCGTGGAGGCGGAGATTGCGAAAGCAGTTTCGGGAGATACTCAATCCCAAAATACTTTTGCGCTTCGTGCCATCGCCATAAGTTTCGCGCTGACAGGTCTGAGCATTGCCGGGCTAGGGATCAACGGTGGTCAGGATGTAGGGTTGATCGTCGGGATTGGGCTGGTGATCGTGGTCGTGGGGGCTTGGGTAGGGTGGTCGTCGAGAGCAATTAATGCTGTCGACGCTGGGGTAGAGCGGGATTCTTAGTACGTATTACTAACTGATGTTACGCAAGTCTATTGTATATGATAAAAAAAGCGAATTAAATTTGGCAGATGAAAAAAGACCTTGATCTATACACGGATTATTTGATCAGTTTCCTGGGGCAAACCAGTGCCACTGGCTTGTCCGATCTGCTTGACAATGACGTGAGCCACGATGGGGTGACCCGCTTTCTCAACCAACCCGATCACGACAGCAAAGCCCTGTGGAGGCAGGTCAAACGCGACGTGCGCCGCATGGAATCCGACGTTGGGCTTCTGATCG